>NZ_JADOGI010000365.1 GCF_015645445.1 Nonomuraea cypriaca
CGGGTGGTCGCCTCCATGGCCGGGGTGGCGGGATACAGGGAGGCGATGGCGCCCGAACTGGCGAAGGCGTGGGCCGCTCACGGGATCGCCGAGGAGCCGCGTTGCGGTGGCGACGTGCCGATCGCGTACGCCGCCGGGTCGCCCGAGCCCGACGGCTCGCTGCTGCTGTCCGGTACGGGCGCGGCCGCGGCGCGGATCGTGGACTTCGAACTCGACGCGGTCGCGGACGCGCTCGGCTGGCTGCTCGCCGACACGGGCTCGGGGTTCTGGATCGGCCGCGAGGCCGCGAAGGCGGTGGTCGACGCCCTGGACCGCGGCCTGCCCGTCGCCGCCCTGCGCCACGACTCGCTGGGCGAGGCCCTCTACTCGGGTACGCCCGCCCCGGTCGGCGCGGGGGGCGGCATCGCGGGGGGCCTGCTGACGGCGCTCGTCGGTGAGCACTTCCTCGGCGCGGAGCGGCCCGCCACGCCGCGCGCCGCCGCCAACCGCATCGTCCGGCTGGCGCAGGCCGACCACATGCGGCTGGCCGCCCTGTCCTCGCTGGTCAGCCAGGCCGCCGCGGCGGGCGATCCGGCGGCCGCCGGGATCGTGCGCGAGGCCGCCGGCCACCTGGTCGCCACGCTCGGACGCGTGCACGTGTCCGGTCCCGTGGTGCTCGCGGGGAGCGTGCTGACGAGCGACGGGCCCGTGCGGCAGGCGGTGATCGAACTGCTGAAGGGTGAGACGGTCATGACGGCCCACGACGCGGCGGGGGCGGCTGCCTGGCTGGCGGCGCGCGACCTGCTGCCCGAAGCCGGCGCCAAGGCCCTGCACGCGTCCTTCACGAAGGGCCCCTGAGCGGCCGGTCCCCATGGCGGCGGGGAAGGGACCTTGAGCGCCATCCGTCTCCGGTGGCGCGGGCTACCCCTTGACCGCACCCGCCGTCATGCCCGTGCCGACGCGGCGCTGCAGGAACAGGAAGAGCAGCAGCGCGGGCAGCGCGAACAGGCTGGCGGCGGCCATCGTGGCGCCCCAGTCCGTCCCGAACACGTCGCGGAAGGACGACAGCCACACCGGCAGGGTCCGGCTGGACTGGTCCTTGATGATCAGCACGTTGACGAACGCGAACTCGTTCCACGCCGTGATGAACCCGAACAGCGAGGTCGCCATCAACCCGGGCGCGAGCAGCGGGAACACCACCCGCCGGAACGCCGCCACGCGACCGCACCCGTCCACCTGCGCCGCCTCCTCCAACTCCAGCGGGATCGCGGCCAGGAACCCGCGCAACGTCACGATCGTGAACGGCAACGTGATCATGAAGTAGACCCCGGTCAGCATGGCCAGCGAGTCCAGCAGCTCGGTGTCCCTGGCGATGATGAACACCGGCACCAGCAGCGCCTCCCATGGCGCCATCTGCGCCGCGAACACCGCCACGACGAACCCGCCCCTCCCCCGCCACCGCATCCTGGCCATCGCGTACGCCGCCAGCAGCGACACCACCAGCGCGATCAGCACCGCGGCCACGGTGACGACGAGGCTGTTGCGCCAGAAGGTCCAGAACCCGGGCGCGTTCACGGCGGTGACGAAGTGTTCGAGGGTGGGATGCGCCGGCCAGAACGTGGGCGTGGCCGACTGGATGTCCCTGGTCGGCTTGAACGCGGTCAGGAACATCCAGTAGACCGGAAAGATCATCATCACGAGTACGGCGACCGCCGCCGCGTTCAGCGTGAGCCTCTTCATGAACGGACCATTCGACGCAGGTTGCTGACGAGGGCGACGGCCAGGATGACGACCGTGAGCATGGCGACCGCCGAGCCCAGGTCGTAGCGGTGCAGGACACGGGCGATCTTGAACGCGTACACCGGCAGGGTGGTCGTGGCGTCGCCCGGGCCGCCCTGGCTGAGCACCCAGATCTGCGGGAAGCACTTGGCCACCCAGATCACCTCCAGCGAGGCCACCAGGGCGAACAACTGCCTGAGCATCGGCACCGTGATCCTCCAGAACACCTGCCTGCCCGTGCCGCCGTCGATCCTGGCCGACTCGTACAACTCGACCGGGATGGTGGTGAGGCCGGCGTACAGGGTGAGCGCGGCGAACGGGACGGACTGCCAGACGACCAGGATCACGAGGACGGCGAACGTGGCCGTGCCGTTCGCGAACCAGGTGTAGCCCTGGAAGGAGTCGAAGCCGAGGGTGACCAGCAGCCAGTTGACCACGCCCAGCTCCGACTGGAACAACCACTGGAAGACGGTGGTCGCCGCGATGATGGGGGTGGCCCAGGCCAGGGCCAGCGCGCTCATCAGGGCCAGGCGCAGGCCGCGGCGCAGGCGTACGAGCATGAGGGCGACGCCGGTCGACAGCACGACGATGAGCACCACGTTGATCGCGGTCCACACCAGCGTGCGGACGAGGACCTGCCAGAACTCCTCGCCGGACAGGAGCTCGGCGTAGTTGTCCAGGCCCGCGAAGACGGCGCCGCCCCGGATCAGCTCGCCCATGCGGAAGTGCTGGAACGAGATCACCGCCGCCTTGGCCAGCGGATAGAGCAGGAGGAAGGCCCCGCCTGCCACCGCGGGGGCGATGAGCAGGTAGGGCCAGAGTGAGCGGTACCCAGCCCGCATCAGGATCCGCTGTTCAGCGTCGTGGTGATCGACTCGGAGACCTTGCTCGCCTCCGCCGCGGGGTCGGCGCCGGTGAGCACGGCGGTCATGTACTGCTTGATCACGGAGGTGGCCTCGACGGCGGCCCAGTTGGGGGTGTTCGGGGTGGCCCGCCCGTTGGCCGCGCCGACGGCCATGGCGGCGGTGCCCTCGTCGCCGGACAGTACGCCGGCCAGCGAGGTACGGTTCGGCACGAAGCTCATGGCCTTGGCCAGCTCGGTCTGGAACTGCTCCCCCGCCAGCGCCTTGACCAGCTCGTACGCCTCCTCCTGGCGCTGGGAGGCGGCCGGGACGATCAGGTCGGAGCCGCCGGTGAAGACCGCGCCCGGCTTGTCGGCCGTCTTGCCCGGGATGGGGAAGAAGCCCATCTTGTCCTTCAGCTTCGGGTCCACCTCCAGGACGCGGGCCGCGATGCCGGGGACGGCGATGATCTGGGCGACCTTGCCCTGCGCGAAGACCTCGTGCTGGGGCGGGTTGGCCTCGTCGGCGTCCTTGGGACCCTTGCCGAGGGCCTGAAGCCGCTTGTAGAAGTCCATGCCGGCCAGGGACTGCGGGGTGCCGAGGGCGCCGGTCCACTTGCCGCCCTCCTGGCCGCCCTCCTGGACGGCCAGGTCGCCGCCCTCGTCCCAGACGAAGCCGGCCAGCGCGTACCAGGTCTGGCCGGGCAGGTAGATGCCCTGATTGCCGCCTTTATTGAGTTTTGTCGTGATATTTAGCCATTCGTCGCGGTTTTTTGGGGGCTCCTTGATGCCGGCCTCGGCGAACAGGTCCTTGTTGTAGACGACCACGCGGTTGGCGGCGTACCACGGGATTCCGTACTGCTTGCCGTCGATGTTCCCCGGCTGGGCCAGGCCGGGGAGCCAGTCCTCGCCCTTGAGTTCGGCGACTTTGGCCGTCAGGTCCGTCACGCCGCCGCTGGCGGAGTACTGCGCGACCTGGGTGTTGCCCACCTCGATCACGTCGGGGGCGTCGGTGCTGGCCAGAGCCGCGGTGACCCGTTCGCCGATGCCGTCCCAGGCCTGGATCTGGAGGTCGAGGTCCACACCCTGGTGCGCGCCCTCGTACTCGGCCTCGAACTTCTTCAGCAGGTCCTGCGTGACGCTGCCGTCCATGATCCAGACGGTCAGCTTGGCGGGGGCGGCGCTCGCCCCGGGGGCGGGCTCGCCGCCGGTGCCGCACGCGCCGAGCGCTAACACGGCCGCCAGGGCGAGGATGCGGTTCTTCATGACGTTCCTTTGGATGGGGGGTGCCTGCTTTGTCACGGGTTGGGGACGGTGTCCCTGAAGGCGGTGCCGGAGGAGCGCAGGGAGGCGACGCGGCTCTGCACGTCGGCGGGCGAGACGACCTCGTTCTTGCTGTGGTAGAGCCAGTCCACCTGCTGCCGGTACGTACGGGTCCCCGTCACGCCCTGGAGATCGATGAACCACTGGTTGAACATGATCCACATCGGCGTCTCTGGATAGTAGATGTCACCGTGGTCGGCGAACAGGCGGCCGTCCACGTAGTACCTCATCCGGCCGCCTGAGACCTGGATGACGAGGTCGTGCCAGCCGGCGAAGCTCGTGCGCTCCGCGGTGTTGGTGTTCACGGCCTGCCAGGGGTCGCCCTGGTAGGTTTCCCAGCTCGTGGCGTACAGGATGTTCGACGGCTCGCCCCAGCCGCCGTTCGGCAGATACTCGAAGTCGAGCTCGCCGTAGTCGGGGTCCAGGTTGGAGCGCAGCGGGGTGATGGTGAAGAACGTCTGCACCACGTGCTCACCGTCGGGGCCGCCGGTCGGCGCGTCGCTGAAGCGGACGCGCGCGGCGTAGGTGCCCTCGTGGAACTTGCGGTTCGCGGTGGACAACTCCGTCTGTACGGTGCCCGAGGCGGTGCCGTTCGTGGACGAGTCGAGCGTCAGCAGGCCGCCGGGGAACGACACGCCCGCGGGCGACCAGGTGGCGCCGGGCACGCCTGGGCCTCCCGAGCTGCCGCGGACCGTCCAGCCGCGCTGGGCCAGCAGGGGGTCGTTCGGGCCCGCGTACGTGAAGTCGTCGAACAGCACGCCGGCCGAGCCCGGGGGAACGGTCGGCGTCACGGTGGGCGTCGGCTCGCTGCCCGTGGGCCGGCCCCAGGCGAGCTGACCGTTGACGTGGACGGTGACCTTGTCCCAGTTCGCGTAGGCGGTCTGGGGGCCGTAGGAGTAGTCGTCGCTCTGGGTGAAGCTCTGCCAGTCGGCGCGGTAGAAGCGCAGTTGCAGGTCGCCGGTGTCGCGTCCGGGGGCCAGGCTGCCGGAGGTGAAGCCCACCTCCAGGTACTGGCCGGACCCCGACTGGCGGACGAACTGGCCCGTCACCGTCGAACAGCTCACGACCGCCCAGGAGCAGGCGAAGCGGTAGGTCTCGGCGCCTGTGACGTAGTAGCGGATCTTGACCTGGTTCAGCGGGATCGTGGTGGTGCCGTCGTTGAAGAGCTGGAACCAGGGCTCGGCCTGGGCGGTGGTGGCGCCGGGGGCGCTGGTGCGGTATTGGAGGCGGACGGCCTGGTCGGCGCTGGCGGGTGCGACCAGGGCCACGACGATCAGGACGAGTGGGACGGCTAAGGAGAGCAGGACTTTACCGAAATTTCGTGACATGGCGGGGTTCTCCTTGGTTATACGGCCCCCGAATCGGTTGTGCGGCCCCCGGTTTCCGGCAGGTGCCGGACAGAGCTGGTGGCGGTCAGGCGCCGCGGCGGATGCGGCCCGCGTACAGCGCTTCGAGTTTGAGGTTGTGCGCGTCGCCCTCGGGGACGTTCGCGGAGAGGTAGACAGGCGGGACCTCGCCGGCTTCGAGCAGGTTGCTCACGGTCTGGGCCACGACGAGCTGGGCCAGCAGGGCGGAGGTGATGGTGGAGACGGCGCCGACCGCGCCTCCGCCGGGCAGGGGGAGGACGGCGTCGCCGTACGGCGCGTGGTTGTCCAGGACGACGTCGGCCAGGTCGGCGAGCTTGCGGCCCGAGGGGTGGCGGGACGCGGCGGCCTCGCCGTGGGCGCGTGAGGTGATCGCGATCAGGTCGTGGCCGCGCTGCTTGACCAGCGTGGCCAGTTCGACGACGACGCCGTTGACGCCCGAGTTGGAGATGACGACGAACAGGTCGCCGGGCTGGACGGGGGCCAGGTCGAGGATGGTGTGGGCGATGGCGGGGTCGCGTTCGAGGTCGTAGCGGTCGAGCTCGGCTCTGGGCGAGTCGCCGTACAGGACGATGTCCCTGAGCGCGAGCCTGTTGGTGGGGACGAGACCGCCCGCGCGACCGGCGATCTCCATCGCGACGGCCTCGGAGTGACCGGACCCGAACGCCTGGATGACGCCGCCCCCGGTCAGGGCCTTGGTGAACAGGTCGGCGGCTCGCGGAATCTCCGGATCCCCGGGAATCGTCCGGACGAGCTCCGCGATGTGGTCAGCGAACTCTTGCCGATCAATCGTCATAGGTCCCCTTCTGGCAGACGGTGGCCGGCCACCGCGCGAACGGTGACGTCGAAAGCGTGCTTCGTACGCTCGTAGGTGCGCTGGGCCACCGATACGTACACGACGTCCAGGACGAGCAGTTGCGAGTGGATCGCCGCGAACCCCTCGGACCTGAAGCTCGTGGCCCGGCTCGCCGTGGTCAGCACCAACTCGGCCACCTCGGCCAGCGGCGATCTCGGCTGCGAGGTGACGGCCACGGTGATCGCGCCGTGGCTGCCCGCCTCCGCGAGCACTTCGATGACCTCGCGCGTCCTGCCGCTGTGCGAGATCCCGATCGCCACGTCGCCCTGACCGAGCAGCGCCGCGTCCGTCAGCGCGCTGTGGGCGTCGGACCTGCTCCACGTCGGTACGCGCATGCGCTGCAGCCGGTATTCCATCTCACTGGCCACGGCCGCGCTGCTCGACACCCCGAACAGCAGCACCCGCCCGGCCCTGGCCACGGCCTGCGCGACCTTGTCGACCACGGCCAGGTCGAGCTGGTCGCCGGTCTCCTGGATCAGGCGGATGTCGTTGCCCGAGACGACGCTCAGCACGCGTTCGAGACTGTCGTCGGGCAGGATCTCCTGGCCGATGTCGGTCTGCCAGGTCTGCTGCGCCACCCGGCCGGTCTCGGTGGCGATGGCCACGCGCAGCTCCGCGTATCCGGCGAAGCCGAGCGCGCGGCAGAAGCGGGTGATGGTGGCGGTGGACGTGCCGCTCCGCTCGGCCAGGTCGACGATGGTCAGCCTGGCCGCCTCGGCCGGGGCGGCCAGGATCGCCTCGGCCACCTTGCGCAACGCGTCCGGCATGTCGTGCTGCTCGGCCCTGATGCGGCTCAGTGGTTCCACGCGATGAAAATTATGCTCAAACTATGGCTTGGTCAAGGAGATTGGGCAATAATTTTTGACATGCGCGTGGTGTTGGGCATCGACGCCGGCGGCACCTCCTCCCGTGCCGCGCTGTTCACCCTGGAGGGCACGCCGGCGGGGCGCGGGCGCGCGGGCGGGGCCAATCCGGGGACGCTCGGCATGGACACCGCCGCCGCCAACCTGACCGCTGCCGTCCAGGCGGCACTGAAGGACATCGCGTCTTCGCAGATCGTGGGCGTGGTCGCCGGGCTCGCCGGCAACCCAGGCCGGTGCGCGGCGCTGGCCGAGCGCGTCTTCCGCGACCTCCTCCCCCGCGCTTCCCGTGTGGCACCGGTGCGGCTGGTCGGGGACATCGTGACCGCCTTCGCGGCCGGCACCCCCTCGCCGTCGGGCACCGTGCTCATCTCCGGGACGGGGGCCATCGCGGCAAGAATTACCGACCACGTGCCCGTCGCCACGGCCGACGGGTACGGCTGGCTGCTGGGTGACGAGGGC
>NZ_JADOGI010000366.1 GCF_015645445.1 Nonomuraea cypriaca
ACTTGTCCTCCAGCACCACCGCCACGTCCAGGACCCCCGCCCCTCGACTGACAGCGAGGCTACCGAATCAAGATCAGCTCATTGGAAGGGACACGCACGGGGAGTTGATTCCACGTAACTGATAGATACAACTTGCCCTCATCGGTGTCGATCTGCGTCACATCGCCGCACCACAGCACGTCCGGCGCGACCGCGGTGAACTGCCGGTGGACCAGGTCCGGGGCGGCCGGCCGCTTGCCCTGCCGGGTCAGCGACCGCGGCTTACGACGCACGCGAGCGACCAGGCCGAGCTCGGCCATCCGCGCCGCGACCGTGTTCTCCGACACCCGCCAGCCCGCCTCATGCAGGTCGCGGGTGATGCGAGGCGAGCCGTAGGTGCCGCCCGACGCCTCGAACGAGTGGGTGATCTGCGCATCCAGGTCGGCCCGCCGGCGCTGGCGGGCGGTCGGCGCATCGTCGCCGATGCGGTTCTTCCACTTGTAGTACCAGGACTGCGAGACACCCAGCGCCCGGCAGGAGGTGATGTGGTCGATGCCGTGCTCGGTCTTCTGGGAGCTGATGAAGGCCACCACGTCTATCGGCCCATCGCCTCTTTGACCCACAAGACCACCGAGCGCTTGAGCACATCACGCTCGTCTTCCAGCTCGGCACGTTCCTTCTCCCACGCCGCCTTCTCCTCGGCGTGCTGCTTGGCCAGCTCGGCCTTCTCCCGCCGCAGCCGGGCCAGCTCCTCCTGCTCGGACTCCTTCAGTGTTCCGCTCCCGTCGCCGTCGCCGTTGTACTGCTCGGCGAGCCGATCCATCTGCACCCAATTGTGCAGCGTGTACGGGCTGATCCCAGATCCCGCGCCACCTGGGCCACGGGCTTGCCGGTCTCCTTGACGATACGCAACGCCCCGGCCCGGAACTCCGGATCAAAGCGCCGCCGCGTGACTGCTGCCACGACCAAACCTCTCCCGGTTCGGTCTCCACGTTATGAGGGGAACCGCAGTGCACCGCTGCGTCGAGTTGATCGCCTCGCTCACCGGTGTGCAGCCTTCGCCGGGGTTCGTGCACGGCATGATCGCCCGCGCGGCCGCGACCGTCGAGGCGGCCAACCTGCGCATCCGGGCTCTACTCACCCTGGCCTATGCAGTGTGCTGCGATGAGACGCCGATCCGGGTCGGCGCGAAGAAGGCCAAGAAGTACCTGCTGGTCGCCTGCACGGCGCTCTACACCTGGTACATGCTCGGCGACCGCACCATGGCCACGTTCAAGAAGTTCGTCATCGCCGACCTGAGCGGTGTGCTCGTCCACGACCGCTACCAGAACTACGACTCACCCGAACTCGGCGTCCACCTGACCAACTCTGCACGAGCCACCTACTGCGCGATCTTGAGGACTGTGCGGAGACCTACCCCGGCGCAGCCTGGCCCACCCAGATCCAGACCGCGCTGCGCGGGCTGATCCACGCCGCCAACCTCGCCCGCGAGCCGGCCCCGGCACCAAGCAGATGTGGATCAACAGCTTCCGGCACGGCGTCCGGATCGGATTATCCGAGGTCCGGCGGATCCCAGGACCTGCCAAGACTGTCACCCAGCCGATCGGCCGCGTCCTCTTGGAGGTCCTGCGCGACCGCGAAAACGACGTCCTGCGCTTCGCCCACGACCTGAACGTGCCCCCCCAACAACCAGGCCGAAGTGCGACACGAAGTCGCACGCTTTGAGTGGACACGCTGGAAGGAGGGCCGACAGATGATGTTGGCAGCGTAGTCCCGGGCCCGTGCGCATGGCCCGTCCCCGCCCGGACGTGCGTCGCTGGTAACGGCGGGGTGCGGAGCTCCGGGGAGAAGCCCAAGGACTCCCGAGCCATCCGGGAGTTACCGGCAAGGGGAAGACCGGACGGGTGAACACCCGTGAATCCTCGATGATGCCTCGTTATGTTGGGGTGTCCAGAAACCGTACAGTCCCTTTCGCGAGGCATTTACGTGCGCGCGAGGGGCGGGCTATCGGGGTCGGGGCCGCCCGTGCCTTCGCGGGCTGGGGTGGTTGTTGTGCTCGATGGCCTGCTGCTCGTATCCGGTCGGCGTACTGCGTCATCCAGTCGATCTTTTCCTGCGCGAGGTCTTCCCTCCGGGCCGTGAGCATTGCGTGGGCGAAGCCGAGGGCGTAGCCGGCCATCTGCGCGGATATGGTGTCGGCCGTCTGGTCGACGTGGTCTCGTACGTACGCCCAGTCCTCGTCAAGCTGGGCATTGCCCGTGGTG
The DNA here is from genome assembly GCF_015645445.1 of Nonomuraea cypriaca. Taxonomy (GTDB): domain Bacteria; phylum Actinomycetota; class Actinomycetes; order Streptosporangiales; family Streptosporangiaceae; genus Nonomuraea; species Nonomuraea cypriaca. Next base: position 2,244 of record NZ_JADOGI010000366.1, read on the forward strand.
ACGTGCGCGGGCGTGTCGCTGTTCGGCATGGACCATATCTTCCGTCGCGGCTACCTGGCCGGTTCGGCTGCGACGATCATGGAGGTCCGCCTGCGGGGTTCCAGATCCGGAAGACGTAGTGGCCGTCTTCCGGCTGATACGCCTCCACCTCGTACACGCCGGGCCCCCCGAGGTCGATCCAGCCGGCGTCCGGATCGACCAGGGGGTTGACCTCGAGGTCCCCGCTGTCCAGCCGTACCTCGGCCCGCACCCCGCCCGGCGTCGGGTCGGGTGCGGCCGACCACAGCTCCACCGTCACCCGCGCCGGGTGCGGGGACCCGTCCTGGCTGACCACCGTGATGGCGTTGCGCCCGGTGAACAGCCAGCGGGACGGGTCCCCGAAGTCCGGTACGGCCTCCTGAGGGCCACCGTCGTCGAGCAGGTCGAAGCTGTAGTGGTCCACCAGGACGGTGGTCTCCAGCCGGTGCAGCAGGGATGCGGTCATCTTCTAGTTATGCGCCTGGATCGAGCCCTGGTCGAGCTCTACAGGCCGTGCCTCGTCCAGGTCGTAGCTCGCGCCTGCGACATTGTCGTACGACACCTCTCCCTGCGGGTAGGCGCCTGCCGACAGCGGCCAGACGACCAGGCGGAATCCATCGGGCGAGCCGTCGTAGGCGTAGGCGACGAAGCCGCGGCCGTCCGACGTCCTCCCCTTGAGGGCGATCTTGTCCGAACGGGTCACGACCAGCCACTCCAATGACGCCGAGTCCAGGTCGAGGCCGTCCTTGACCCGGTAGGAGAGCTTGCCGTTGCCCGGAGCGGGCCCTTCGTCGTGCGGCAGGTACTTCGGGTTGAACTGCACGTGCGCCTTGCCGTCAGCCGTGGCCAGCCAGCCGCCCGCCGTGGCGAACCCCGCGTCCGGGTCGTAGACGATGACCATGACGTCCTTGGTGTCGGTGCCGGTGTCGTCGTCGGTGACCTTGGTCTTGATCGTGTACATGCCGGGTTCGGTGAACGTGTGCGTGTTCTCGCAGGTCAGGTCGGCGGCGTTGTAGGTGCTGGTGATGCCGTCGTCCCAGTCGGTCAGGCAGGTGTGGGTGTCGTTGGCGCCCGGCTCGCCGAGGACGGCCTGCAGCTTGAGCGGGGTGCCGGCGCGGAAGACCTGCCAGGGTTCGGGCTGGTGGATGCCCGGCGTGTCCGGCGGCGTGGCCGGAGTGTCGTCGGCCGCGATGACCGGGCGCGGGCCCATGTGCGGTGCGACATTGCTCAGCCGTACGGTCGCGCTGTCGCTCACCGGCGCGTTGTAGCCGTCGCTGGCGGTCAGCGTCACGGTGAAGGTGCCGTCGTCGGTGCAGGTCACGGTGGTGCCGCCCGCGCTCGCGTCGCCGAAGCCGCAGGTCGCGCCGGGGTCCACACCGGGCCCCGGGGTGAAGCTCCAGCTCACGTGCGGGGTGCCGGACTCGGGGTCGCTGGCGCTGCCCTGCAGCCGGTTGGCCGCGCCTTCGTCGCCGGAGATGTCCGGCCCGGCGTCGGCGCTCGGCGGCAGGTTGACGGGCGCCGGGCCACCACCGCCGGGCGGCTCGTCCTCATCGGCCGGTATGGCTTCGCACGCGTCGGAGTTCTCGGGCGGGGTGTCCTTGATGTGCACGTAGAAGCCGTCGGAGTGGTAGAGGATCCGGTCGTCGCGGTAGTAGCGCTTGAGCGCGTTGCCCGCGCAGCCGTTCACCGTCTTCGGCACCCCGAGCACCGAGTAGTCCCAGTTGGGGTTGGAAGCGCCTTCCACAGTGGTCGCGAAGGGGTATTCGTCGCATTCCTGCCCCTTGGACGTGTCGTAGTCGCTCTTGGGGATCGTCGCGCAGCCCCGGTCCTTCTCCCGCCCGTTGGCGTTCCACACCGGCCCGTCGTACGGCACGCGGTGCAGCGCGAACCGGTCGTCACGCTGGCCGGGAATGAACTTGCCCGGGATGATCTTGGCCGCGTCCTGCTTGGGATAGGTCTGCCACGGCTGCCCGTCGCGCAGGCAGAACGGCTCGGCCTGCGCGCACTGGATGTGCTTGGCGACCTCGGCGACTTCCTTTTTCTGCACCGAGTACTGCAGGTGCGGGATCACGTCGTCGAAGATGCACGCGCCGCGCCGCTTGAGCCCGAAGTAGACGGCCGAGTCGCAGCGGATGTTGTGCGTCTCGGCGGGCAGGCCCGGCAGCGTGGTGTTCCAGGAGTCGATGATGAAGCCGTCGAAAGCCCAGGTGTGCTTGGCGATCTGGTCGGTGCCGACCGACGGCAGCGAGGTGATGGACCAGGACGTCCAGCCGTCGTCCCAGTCCTTGAGCTGCTTGCCGGTGTGCGCGTAGCTCTGCTCGCAGCCCGTGCTGGCGCCGAGGCAGCTGATGCGCTGGAAGAGCATGGACTCCGGCCGGATGTAGCCCTTCGTGGTCGGCCAGTAGACGGCATCCCCGGCCTTGAAGAAGACCGTGACGCCGCGGTTGGCGTCGTCGCGGCCGTAGGCGACGGCGTCGAAGTCCATGGTCACCGTGGACATCAGCCTGCCGCCGACCACCCGGCCGGCCGAGATCTGGTAGCGCTGGCACCACATGAACCGGTTGTAGACGCGGCCGGTGGAGTCCTTGGCGTCGTCGCTGTTGAGGCAGTCTTCGACCTCGGGCCCGGCGGGTTCTGCCGGCGGCTTCCTCGGCAGGGAGGCGGCGGCGGTGGCGAACGGGTCGCGGTAGGTCAGGTCGGGCTCGTGGGCGTCCGCCTTGAGCTGCGGCTGGGTGGTGAGCTTGCCGGTGTCGTCGACGGTCAGCTCGCCGGTGTAGGAGAGGGCTCCTGCTTCCTGCGGTGGCTCCGCCTGCGCCGGGCTCGCGTGGAGCGGCACGGCCAGGGTCAGAGCCACGGGTAAGCAGAGCAGGGCACGCCGAAATCGGCTCATCGCATGTACTCCCCGTAACAGATGGGGCGGCCGGGAATCGTGACCGCCGCCTGCGAGCATATGCCGATTTTTCCGATAGGTCAGTGACCGTTTGACGCGTGGTTTCCGGTGTGGGTGCCGAATATTGTGTCGCCTCATGCGACCTGGGCGTATTCGTGTAGGAGGCCGCCGAGCCGGTCTCGTCGGAAGACATCGATGTCGGCGTCGACCGGATCGGGTAGCGCCCGCAGAGGACTGGCCTGCTTCAAAGCCCGGTGCGGACGATGCCTATTGAAGTAGGTCTCATACTCGGCAAGGACCTTGCGCAGGTGGCGTTCGTTCAGGATGAGGATCCGGTCGAGTAGCTCGCGGCGTACGCTGCCCACCCACCGCTCCATGATCGCATTCATCCGAGGAGCCTGGGGCGCGGTGAGCACCACGCGTATGCCCTCGGTCGTGAACACCTCATCGAACAACCTGGTGAACTTGCTGTCCCGGTCTCTGATCAAGAATCGGAAATCACCGATCCGATCGCCCAGGTCGAGTATCAGGTCGCGGGCTTGCTGGCGACTCAGCCAGCGGTGGGGTTCGCCGTGACCCCCAGCACGTGGACCCGCCGGGTGGAGTGCTCGACCACGGCGAAGCAGTACAGCCGCGCGAGCATGACCGTCTCGACGCTGAAGAAGTCGCACGCCAAGATCCCGGATGCCTGAGTCTTGAGGAACTGAGCCCAGGTCGGACCGCTGCGCCGGGGCGCTGGATCGAAGCCGGCCCTCTTCAAGATCGCCCACACGGTGGCCGGGGACACCGTCCGGCCCAGACCGGCGATCTGCCCGGCGATGCGCCGGTAACCTCAGTCCGGATTTTCGGCGGCCAGGCGCAGCACCAGGGCGCGGATGGTGGGTCGAATCGGTGGCCGTCCCGGCCCATGCCTGGGGTAGGTCCAGCGTCGCTTCACCAGGTCGGCGTGCCAGCGTAGGAGCGTCCGCGGTGTGACGAACAGGTGACATCGGCGGCATCGGGGAAGAAGCCGCGCCAGCGCGGAAAGGATCGCCCGGTCCGCCCACGACGGCCGGGGAGCGGCGACCTGGCGGCGACGCACAGCCAGCTGATGCCGCAACACCAGGATCTCTGCGTCCTTGGACGCCTGTGATCGGGCGAGCAGCGCGATCCAGCCAAATGCTCGTAAGACGATCAAGTGCAGCAGCCGCAGAGCCATCCTGTGATCCTTCCGGAGCGGAGCCATCGAGCACAGCAAAACCCCAGATCAAACCCTGTGACAGAATATTCGGCACCCACAGGTGACCTCGTGTTTCGCAGTTTTCCAAGATCGACGTGCGTGTAGCGAGGGGGATGTTTCCGCGTGCCTTCGCCGGTAAGCCGGGCGGGACTGGGTGTGCGGGAGGAGCATCGGCGGTGTCTGTAACACCCTGGTAGAAGGTGAATCCGCCGATGCTCCCAGATGGCACGTTACCGTCGCTGGCCGCGCTGCTGGCGGTGTTCCGGTCCTGTTTCACCGCGCCGGGTCACCGCTCGTTCGCCGCTCTTGCGGTGGGGTTGATCGCGCAGACGCGGCGCCGCACGGTGTGCGGGATGCTGCTGGGCGCCGGGCTGGAACGGGTGTGGCATCACTGCCGCGCGCACCGCTTCTTCTCCGCGTCTCGCTGGCGCACCGACGCCCTCGGGCTGGCGTTGTGCGATCTGATCGTGGCCCGGCTGCTCCCGCCGGGCTCGGCGATCACCGTGGTGGTCGATGACACCCTGTTCAAACGGTCGGGCAAGAAAGTGTTCGGCGTCGCCTGGCATCACGACGGCGCAGCCAAAGGGCCCAAACCGATCGGGTTCGGCAACTGCTGGGTGATCGCCGGGATCATCGTGCAGCTGCCGTTGCTGTCCCGGCCGCCCTGCCTGCCGGTCCTGGCCCGGCTGTGGCGCCCCAAGCGCACCGGCAAGATCGCATTCGCCCGGGAGATGGTCGAGGCGATCGCCGCCCGCTACCCCACCCGGATGGTGCACGCCGTCGGAGATGCGGCCTACGCCGGCGAACATCTGCGCGGCCTGGATGATGCGATCACCTGGACCAGCCGACTGAAGGTCACCTCGGTCCTGCACGCCCTGCCCCCACCCAGAACCGGCAGGTCCGGACGACCCCGCACCAAAGGCGCCCGCCTGGGC
>NZ_JADOGI010000367.1 GCF_015645445.1 Nonomuraea cypriaca
GGTCTGGGAGGGCACGCTGGACGTCAGGCGCGGCGACGGCGCCATCGTCTACGTACGCGCCCAGGCCGTGCCGCTGCGCCACGAGTCGGGGACGGTCACCGGCATCGTCATCCTGGCCCGCGAGGCGTTGCGCAGCAACGAGCGGGAGAAGGACCGCTTCGGGCTCCTGGAGCGCATCGGCGAGCGGCTGGCCGGCTCACTCTACGTCGAGGAGACGCTCAAGCGCGTCGCCGAGATGCTCGTCCCGCAGTTCGCCGACCACTGCTTCATCGAACTGGTCGAGGGCGACCGGCTCGTGCGCCGGGTCTCACAGCACGTGCAGGGGTGGACGCCCCCGTCGGGAACATGGATGCCGGTGGGCGCCGAGATCCGCTACCCCTCCGGCCACTACGCGGACACGGCGATGCGCCGCCAGGAGACCATCCTGGTGGAGAACTTCGCCTCGAGCACCTTCCCCGCCCCCCACGAGGGCAGCGCGCGGCTGTGCGGCGAGATCGGCATGACCTCGGCCATCGTCGCCCCCCTGCTGGTGCGCGGCGAGACGCTCGGGCTGATGTATCTCGGCCTGTCCAACCTCACCGACCGGCGCAGCCCCCACTACGACGCCTTCGACCGCGACTTCGTCGGCGCCATCGCCACGAGGGTCGCGCTCGCGATCGACAACGCGCTCCTGTTCGAGGAGGAGCGGCACACCGCGGAGTCGTTCCAGAAGCATCTGCTGCCCAGAGCGCTGCCGCAGCTCGACGGCCTGCAGATCGCGGTGCGCTACTATCCGGCCGCCCCGCTGGCCTCCCACGGCCAGGGCATCCAGACCCAGGTCGGCGGTGACTGGTATGACGTGATCCCGCTGTCCGCCGGCCGCGTCGGCATCGTGATCGGCGACGTCGAGGGCAGGGGCGCCAAGGCCGCCGCCATCATGGGCCAGCTCAGGGCGGCGCTGCGCGCCTTCGCGCAGGACGACAAGTCGCCCGCCGACATACTGGCCAGGCTCGACGAGTGGACCCGCATCATCGCCACCCCCGAGCAGGACGACAACGGCCACGAGGTCAGCATCCCGCCCATCGTGACCTGCCAATACCTCGTCTACGACGCCTGGTCCCGGCAGTTGTCGTTCGCCAACGCCGGGCACGCGCCGCCGCTCCTGCTGGTCGACGGCCAGTGCGTCGAGCTCGACATCGAGGAGGTCGGCCAGCCGCTCGGGGTGCGCGCGAAGAACCTGCACGCCGACCTGGTCTACAAGGAGGAGAGCCGCACTCTCCCGCCGGGCGCGGCGCTGCTGCTCTACACCGACGGTCTGGTGGATCGCAGGCCGGGCAGGGACGCCGCGCCGCCGAGCGAGGACGAGACGCTCAGGGTGCTCTGCGAGAAGCTCGCCAAGATGTCCGGGGCCGAGGTCGAGCGCATCGCCGACGCGGCCACGGTGGCGGTGCCCGGCGAGATCGACGACGACATGGCGATCCTGGTCGTCCGCTCCAGCGACGTCGACCTCGACGTCGAGGAGCGCACGTTCCCGGCCCAGCCGATCATGGTGGGCGAGGCGCGCCGCATGGCCGCGGAGGCGTTCTCCGGCTGGAATGTGCCGGAAGAGCGGGCTGAGCTGGCCTGTCTGCTCGTCTCCGAGGTCGTGACCAACGTGGTCCTGCACGCGGCCGCCGCCAGCGTGCCGCGCAGGGAGCTGGTCGTGGAGGGGCCGCCGCTGCCGTTCGAGGAGTCCTGGGACATGCCGGGCTTCGAGGACGAGGTGGTCGGCGACAAGGAGTTCACGCTGCGGCTGCGCCGGGGCGAGGAGTCGGTCTGGGTCGAGGTGTTCGACCAGGACCTGCGCCTGCCGCGGATCCGCAGCGCGGGCGAGAACGACGAGGGCGGGCGCGGCCTCTACCTGGTCGACCAGCTCGCCAGGCGCTGGGGGTCGAGACCTACCAGGGAAGGCAAAGCGGTCTGGTTCGAGATTCCCACCCGTAGCAGGTGAGTGATTCACTGGCGGCATGGAGCTGGCCTTCGAACGACGGGGCACCGGTGCGCCGCTGATCCTCATCCACGGCATCGGCCACCACTGGCAGGCGTGGCTGCCGGTGCTGGACCGGCTCGCCGCGTCCCGTACGGTGATCGCGATCGATCTGCCGGGGTTCGGGGCCTCGCGCGGGCTGCCGGACGGCGTCCCCTACACGGCCGAGTCGCTGGCGGACGCGGTGGAGTCGTTCTGCGCGCTGCTCGGCGTCCGCGAGCCGCACGTGGCGGGCAACTCGCTCGGCGGCTACATCGCGCTCGAGCTGGCTTCGCGCGGTGTCGTACGTACGGCGGTCGCGTTGTCGCCGGCCGGCTTCTGGTCGCGTCCCGAGCTGATCTACGGCCGCACGGTGCTGCGTGCCCTGCGGGCCTCGGTCAGGTCGATGTCCCAGGAGCAGGCCGCCATGACGGCGGAGAGCCCGCTGCTGCGCGCCGTGTCGGCCGGGCTGCTGGTCGCGCACCCGTCCAGGCTCGAACCGGCCGCGCTGACGGCCGCCTCGCGGGCGCTCGGCGGGTCGAGCGGCTTCGACGAGACGCTGGCGTCGTTCGAGGGGCTGATGCCGCCCGCGCCGCCGAAGTCGCCCATCACGATCGCGTGGGGTGAGCACGACCGGCTGCTGCTCCGCCGCCAGGCGGTTCGCGCGGCGCGGTGGTCGGGGCAGCGGGTCAAGCTGCTGACGGGCTGCGGCCACGTGCCGATGAGCGACGACCCGGCGCTCGTGGCCCGGGTCATCCTGGAGGCGTAGGCGCTAGATCTTGGTCTGGCCCCACACGAGCAGCATGGCGATGATGAACACGATCATCACGCCGGCATAGCCGACGGGTCCCAGGCGGAACGCCCGGCGCACCCGGTTGAGGCCCCAGGCGACCAGTAGCGCCAGGAACACCAGGAGGATCAGACCGCCGTCCATGCTGTCCAGTATGCGGGGTCGACCGGCTCACCGCGCGGTCAGAATCCGAAGGACCGCCCGATGATCTCCTTCATGATCTCGGTGGTGCCGCCGTAGATCGTCTGGACGCGGCTGTCCAGCCACGCCTTGGCGACCGGGAACTCCGTCATGTAGCCGTACCCGCCGTGGAGTTGGAGGCAGCGGTCGATGACCCTGGTCTGCAGCTCTGTGGTCCACCACTTGGCCTTGGCCGCGTCCACCGCGGTGAGCTGCCCGGCGTTGAGCGCCAGGACGCACTTGTCGACGAAGTGGCGGGCGATCTCCGTCTCGGTGGCCAGCTCCGCCAGGACGAACCGGGTGTTCTGGAACGAGCCGATGGCGCGTCCGAAGGCCTGGCGGGTCCTGCAGTACTCGATGGTCTGCTCCAGCACCGTCTCCGCGGCGGCCACCGCGGCCACGGCGATCGACAGGCGTTCCTGCGGCAGGTTGTTCATGAGCTGGAAGAAGCCCTCGCCGTCGTTCGGGCCGAGGCGGTTGGCGACGGGCACGCGGACGTTCTCGAAGAACAGTTCGGCCGTGTCCTGCGCCTTCATACCGACCTTCTCCAGGTTGCGCCCCCGGCCGAACCCCTCCATGCCGCGCTCCACGACGACGAGCGTCGTGCCCCTGGCGCCGGCCTCGGGGTCGGTTTTGGCGACCACGACCACGAGGTCGGCATTGATGCCGTTCGTGATGAAGGTCTTCTGGCCGTTGAGGACGTAGTGGTCGCCCTCGCGGATGGCCGTGGTCCTGATGCCCTGCAGGTCGCTGCCCGCCCCCGGCTCGCTCATCGCGATGGCGGTGATCAGCTCGCCGCTGACGAAGCCGGGCAGCCATCGCTGCCGCTGCTCGTCGTTGGTCAGCCCGACGACGTACGGGGCCATGATGTCGTTGTGCAGGGAGAAGCCTAGCCCGGACGCGCCGTGCCTCATGATCTCCTCGACGATGACCGCGTTGTAGCGGAAGTCCGTCACGCCCGCGCCGCCGTACTCCTCCGGCACCGCGAACCCGAACATCCCGAGCTCTCCGGCCTTCTTCCAGACCTCACGCGGGACGATGCCGTCCTTCTCCCACTGCCCGTGGTGCGGCACGACCTCACAGGCCATGAACGCACGCACGGTGTCCCTGAAGAGCAGGTGCTCGTCGTCGAAGAGATCCCTCTGCATCCGCCGCCTCCAAGCAGGTTGTCGTGCCCGACAGAATACAATTCTGTTGGTACGCCGGGCCGCTGCGGACACGGCTTTATCACAAGTACCGGAAGTTGCCGCATTCCCATGTGATACGGGTGTTTTCGACTCTAGGATCTCCCTCGGTCTGTTTATGGGTGATCGGAGTCTTCCGTGAGTCGGTTGCGCAAGGCGTTGATCGCCGTATCGGTGGGCGTGGCGGCGAGTGCCGCCTTCGTGGTGACCTCCTCGATCCCGAGCCAGGCCGAAACCTCGCTGGTCGCCAAGTACCGGTGTACGGGCGGCATCGCGGGCTCCGGCGTGGACCTGGAGGCCCGAATGACGCCCCAGGTCGAGTCGGGCACCATGAACGTCCGCTGGGACATGTCGTACAAGGGCAACCAGCGGTTCGGCTCGCCGGGCTTCTTCCCCGAGGGCTCCTCACTGGACCTTGAGGGCGTCGTGGACATCAGCGGTGCCTGGCGGGGTCAGCTCCGGCCGAGGGGCGGCCAAGAGCAGGGCGAACTGGTGCCGGGGGACTTCCTGGAGCTTCCCGAAGGGCTGTCCGACAGCGCGTCGCTCACCCGCTCGGGAACCATCCGCTTCGAGCCCGGTGACCTGACTGTCAGGTTCACACCCGCCGAGGGCGAGGTGATGGTCAACAACCGGGACGACAACGAGAGCGTGAAGTACACCGGCGGTTGGCAGTGGGAGTACACCTCCGAGCAGTATGGCGACCACCTCAACGACGTGCAGAAGGCCAGCGGGCAGGATGAGATCGCCAAGCTGGAATTCATCGGCACGAGAGTGGCCTACATCGGCAGGCGCGCTCCCGGGCTCGGGCCGATCCGGGTGATCCTCGATGGGGAGGTCGTCACCGACCCCCTGGTGGAGCCGGGCAAGAATCGCTCCGGACAGGCCATGACCGGCACCGAGACGCAGGAAGTCCTCTGGACGTCTCCGCAACTGGACTACGGCCGGCACACCATCGAGATCGTCAATGTCGAGGCCATGCCCGCCTACCTGGACGCGTTCAGGGTGACCACGGGTGACGTGCCCGAGCCGCCGGTCCACAACCAGGCGACCTGCACGCTCCAGAACGACCCCGGCGCCATCGACGTCACCGTCCCCGGACCCAGTGACCCGCCCGATGACGACCCGCCTGGTGATGACCCGCCCGGTGACGATCCGCCTGGTGATGACCCGCCCGGTGATGACCCGCCTGGCGAGGAGCAGCCTCCGAACGCCGACAGCACGGACCTCGGCCCGGGGAACGTGGTCGTCGTGCCCGTGGTGTCCGGTTCGAGTACGCCCAAGTCCACCGGGCCGACGGCGACGACGTTCGTGAAGGGTGCGGCGCAGGTGGCCAAGACGCCGCAGGGTGGTGTGGACACCGGTGAGGCGCCCGGCGGCGAGGAGCAACCGTACGGGCTCATGGCCAGTGGAGCGGCGCTGGTGATAGGCAGCGCCGGCGGCGGGCTGCTGCTGCGCCGGCGCAGGGCCGCGCACGCGGGAGGAATGAACTGATGACAGAGCAGAAGCCCCCCGAGGAGACGACACCGATGCAGCGGGCACTGCCCGGGCTGCTGATCGCCGGGTCGCTGGGCGGCGTCGGCCTGGTCATGGTGAGTCTGCTCTCGCTGGCGCCTCCCGTGGACGACGGCTCGGGCTCGCTCGCGGCGGCGGCGCACGCCGAACCGACGAAGGTGGAGGTGGCGAACGCGGGCGCGTTCGTCCTCCCGGCCACCGTGGGCCCCGGCGGCAAGGGCAAGGTCCTCACTCCGGCCCGCCCGGACGCGCCTCCGCCCCTGGCCGCGCTGCCGGTCGTGCCCCCGATCCCCGCCCCCAAGACCACGTCTGCCAAGGCCAAGCCCAAGCCGACCCGGATCAAGATCCCCAAGATCAAGGTCAACGCGCCCATCGGCGCGGTCACCATGACCAGCAAGGGCAAGCTCGGCACCCCGTCACCTTCCAAGCCCAACCAGACCGGCTGGTACCGCTACTCGCCGCTGCCCGGTGGGGTCGGCCCCGCGATCATCAACGGCCACGTGAGCACCCGCAAGGGCCCGGCCGTCTTCGACCGCCTGCGCGAGCTGGCCAAGGGCGACCAGATCTACGTGTACCGGTCGGACGGCAAGGTGACGCGGTTCACGGTGAGCGGCATCGAACAGACCAGCAAGACCACCTTCCCGACCAACCGGGTGTACGGGAACACCGCCAACTCCGAGCTCAGAGTCATCACGTGTGGCGGCGTCTACAACAAGACTACGCACAGTTACACGGACAACATCGTTGTGTACGCAACGTTGTCGAAGAAGAAGGGCTGAGGAGATAGGTGTGGCCGATTTGGCGGTTTACGGGAAGTTGACAGGGACAGTTCGTAGGATCTCAACCTAACCGTGACCAACGGCTGGAATTCTGGCACGACTGTTGATACTGCGCTGAAATGGAGCTGGAAGTGCTGACGTCAAAGGCGCGGCGACGCCTCGCCCTCAAGACATCCGCCATAGCCGTCCTAGGCGCAGGGATCTTCGGTGGGATACCAGTGGTGGCCGCGATGGCGGCCCCGGTGGCGGTGGCCTACACATGTTCAACGGGGACTGGCGGATCTTCATCGACCGTCACATTCACCATGGATCTGCAGGCCGGGACCGTCTCCCCTAACGCTACGGCGACCGTGAAGTGGGACATCAAGCAGCCGACGACTGGCGGATTGACGGCGCCCGCTGCGATCCCGCCCACCAGCACCTTCGTGGCGGGCGGAACCATCAGCCCCAGCGGAACACCGATACCTGCGACCCCGGTCAGCGTCGACGCCAGCGCCGCCCACTCGACGACCATCACTGCGGGCGCGCCTCTTGAAGTGCCCACGATGACCATGACGGTCACTCCGACAGCCACTGGAACGGTGATCCTTAGGGGCGGCGCCTTCACGCTTCAGGCGGGCGGTGTCACGTATACCTGCAACCCGCCCACGAGCGGTGGCCCATCGGCCAGCCTGGTTGTCGCGACCGGCACCGCAACCGGGACGCCTACACCCACACCGACGCCAACTCCGACGCCGACGGCGACCACCACCAGTCCGAGGCCCACGAGGACCAGTACGGCGACGGTGACCATCACCCCGTCCAGTACGCAGAAGACGTCCAAGACGCCCAAGGCTGGGGCGGACACGGGGGCCGGGGGGACCATGGGGCCTGATG
>NZ_JADOGI010000368.1 GCF_015645445.1 Nonomuraea cypriaca
GACCCCACCCTCCTGACAACCCCCAAGCACCCGGGATGCCTCAGGAGACGTACGTCGCGTGTCGTTCAGGTGGTGTGTGTCAGGTGCCGCTTCGGGGCCGGCGCCACCACAGGGGTGCGCGGCGGTAGCCGCCGTCGTCCAGGCCGGCCAGCCGTTCGAAGACGTTGTACGAAGCCTGATGACCGCACACCACGACCGAGACGAGCATGGCGAGCAGGTAGAGCGGCAGCATGGGCAATCCGACGCACCAGGCCCACTGGGTGGCGTGGCGGCCTTCGTGCAGGATGAGCCGGTCGTCCAGGGAGTGCCACTTGGTCAGGACGACGTTTCCCACGGTGAACGCCCCCGCGACGGGGAAGCGGTAGCGGTAGCCGAAGGCGAGGATGAGCCCATTGGGGCCGGATCGGCGAGTCGTGCCACCGATGATCGAGAGCAGCAGACCGAGCGGCGTGGCGAGATTGAAGTAGTTTGCCGCACGCCGGAACCGGAAGCGCCTGTCCATGCGTCTCAGTCTTGACCAATCTTGACAAGTCGGAATAATGACCAGGGTCCTGAAATCTCCCACAAGAGCAGGATTATGAGATTTTCCCTCCTGGGCGCGCTGCTCGGCACCGCTGTACTGGCTGGAGCCGGCGGGATCGCGATCACCCAGACGTCAGCGACCGATCCCCAACGATCTACTGACAACCCCCTCAACGCGCAGGTGGTCTTAGCCAACAACCCGACCACACCGCCTCCATCAGCGACCACGACCACGACCCCGCCCCCGTCAGAGACTCCGACGACGACTCCAACGTCGAGCCCGACGGCGACTCCGACTGAGACGCCCACCGATCCGGAATATGACGCCAGTACGAAGGTGGTCAAACGGCGAGGTGTCTCGTACCTGAACATCTCCATCGGATACGACGGAGGCGCCCTCTTCTCGGTGCAGCAGAGAGTGTGCAAGGGCAGGTCCTGTAAGACGGTCAGCGCCGAGATCCCGGTCACCGCGGGCGAAGGCACGTCCACGAAGCGGCTCGGCTTGGGCACGTACAAGAAGCGAGGGCGGGCGGCGATCGAGATCACCCCGTTCCCGACGGTCACGGTGACCGAGCGGGAAACGGTGACGATCATCGAGCCGGGCCCCACGGTGACGTTCACCTGTCAGCCGAGTGTGCCTCCGACAGACGTCCCCACGGACACCCCGACGGATGTCCCCACGGACACCGCCACGCCCACGACGACGACCAGCGAGTCGCCGCCGATCACCTCGAGCCCACCGGTCACCGAAACCCCGACTCCGACTCCGACGGAGTCCCCAACTGTTGCTCCCACTGAGACGCCGACTGATACACCGACCGTGACCCCGACCGACGTGCCGACGGACACCCCGACGGACACCGTGTCCCCCACGGTGAGCCCGACGGAGATCCCCACCTGTCCGCCGCCATCGGAGGAGCCTCCGACGCTCGTCCCCACGGAGACCCCGACGGACGGCGTGCCCCCGTCGGACACCGCTCCTCCCACGGAGACGGTGACGCCGACGGACACCACCACGCCGTCGGAATCCCCATCCCCCAGCGCTCCGGCGCAGTAGTCCACGCGAACAAGTGATCGGGCCAGGCCAGAACGGCCTGGCCCGACTCATCCGCGCCCGACCCGCGTCCTTGGGCTGGACCTAACCCCGGGTGAAAGCAGGCGCCTCGCGCGAAGAGCCCTACAGAGTCTTGTAGCGGCCCTCGTGGTACAGAAGCGGTGGCTCACCATCTAAGGGCGTACCAAGGGCCGTCACGCCGCCCACCACGATCGAATGGTCCCCACCGTCGTGAACGGCCGTGGTGACGCACTCCACGGTGGCGATCGCCCCGTCGAACAACGCCACCCCCGACTCCCCCCGGTGATGTGGCCACCGAGCGAGCTGGCCGTTCAGAGGCCGCCCCCGATGGGCGAAGAACCGCGAAGCATCCTCCATCGCGGCGGGCAACACAGAAACGCCCCAAACGCGCGACTCCATCACCGCGTCGTGAAACCGGGCCAGCTTCTCCGCGCAGAACAGCACGAGAAGAGGGTCGAGGGAGACGGAGGTGAAGGAGTTGACGGTCATCGTGTGATCGACCTCACCGAGCCGGGTCGTGACGATCGCCACTCCGGTGGCGAAGCGGCCGACGACCTGGCGATACGTGTCCGGGTCCACAGGCCGCTCGATAAAATGCACGCAAATCACTTTACGTCGGGTTCTTGCGGTGTATACCCGTGCATGAGCCATGATCCTCCGCCGGAGGACGGCGAAAGCAGGTACGCCGCCACGAGCGCCACCAAACTCCCGTACAGGTACATGTAACCGGGAGCGCCCTGGGCGATCACCAGGTCCCCGGGCCCGAGCTGCAGCGTGAACGGCATCGTCACCAGCACCCAACCGATCGCCGTCACGATGGCTCCGAGCCGGGCGCGCATCATCCTGCCCGCCCCGACGCACACCCCGAACAGGGCCAGCACCCAGAGGGTCGCCGAGGCCGGGATCGGGCCGACCTGCCAGGCCGGGTGGGTGAATCCGCCCACGACCGCCATGGCGACGCCCAGCACGAACAGCATGCCGTACGCCGCCCCACCCAGCGCCGACTCGGCCTGGCTGCGTTGTTCCATATGGATGGAGATTAGTCGATGCCCGCGAAGAGATCGTTCTCGCGGTTGTGCGGCTCGCCGAGCCCGCCGGCCTCGACGGGGGGGCCGGGCACGGGCGGACCGGGCACCCCGATGGCCAGGGTGAAGTGTTCGACGCCCAGCACCTCCTGGCCGATGTTGTTGGACAGCGCGTACCACGGCTCCGCGACGCTGATCTGCGTGGCGTGCGCGCGCATGGCCTCGAGCTTGTTGCCGATCCAGGGGCGCGCGTCGATCTCGGTGGTGATGTCCTCGTCCGCGCTGCCGAAGGACATGTCGTCGACGCTCTCCGTGATGAAGTCGACGTCGGCCGCCTGCAGCGCCTCCTCCGCGCGGCGCATGACGGACCTGGCGACCGCCGTGTGGTAGAACTTCGCGATCTGCCACGGCTCGCCCTCGCCGAAGCCCGGTTTCGCGGCCAGCTCGAACGCCCTGCGCGAAACCCGGTGCGCCTGGACGTGGTCGGGATGTCCGTAGAAACCGTTGTCGTCGTACGTGACGAGCACCTGAGGGCGTACCTCTCGGATGACCTTGACCAGTTCGCCCGCCGCCTCGTCGAGGTCGGCGCGCCAGAACGCCTTCGGGTGGTCGTTGGTCGCGACGCCCATCATCCCCGAGTCGCGCCAGCGTCCGGCCGCGCCCAGGAAGCGGTGGTCCTCGACGCCGAGCGCCTGGCAGGCGGCGGCGAGCTCACCGATCCGGTACGGGCCAAGCGCGTCGTCCTGGTCGGCGGCCAGGTGGGCGAGGTCGCCGGGGATGATCTCCCCCTCTTCGC
Source organism: Nonomuraea cypriaca (assembly GCF_015645445.1). Lineage (GTDB taxonomy): Bacteria > Actinomycetota > Actinomycetes > Streptosporangiales > Streptosporangiaceae > Nonomuraea > Nonomuraea cypriaca. Next base: position 3,419 of record NZ_JADOGI010000368.1, read on the forward strand.
CCAAGGTGCAGGTCACCAGGGTGACGTGGGCGCCTTCCGCAACGTATTTGGCCATGGTCGCGCCGGTGCCGATCGACTCGTCGTCCGGATGAGCGTGTACGAGCAGCAGCCGTCGATCAGTCATAGCCATGAGCGTAACAACGGCACATTACTGGCAGGATTGGCCCCATGAGTGACAGCTTCCCGCGCCTGTCCGCCAGGACCCGTCGATTCACCCTCGGGGTTCCCAGGAGCTTCACGATCTCCCCGGACGGCGGCCGGGTGGTCTTCCTGCGCACGCGATCGGGCACCGACCCCGTCACCTGCCTGTGGGAGCTCGACACGGAGACGCACGTCGAACGCCTGGTCGTCGACCCGCGCGCGCTCCACGGCGACGAGGAGGACCTGCCGCCGGAGGAGCGGGCCAGGCGCGAGCGCAGCCGCGAGGCGGCCGGGGGCGTGGTGGCCTACGCCACCGACACCGACGTGACCAGGGCCTGCTTCGCCCTGTCCGGCGGTCTGCACGTCGTCGAGCTGTCCAGCGGTCAGGCGCGCCGGCTGGACACCCCGGGCGCGGTCATCGATCCCCGCCTGTCGCCTGACGGGCGACAGGTCGCGTATGTCACTGGGGGCGCCCTCCGCGTCCAGGACCTCTTCTCGGGCGAGGATCGCGCGCTGGCCGTGCCGGAGTCGGAGACGGTGACGTACGGGCTGGCCGAGTTCATCGCCGCCGAGGAGATGGACCGGATGCGCGGCTACTGGTGGGCGCCGTCGAGCGACGCGCTGCTGGTCGAGCGCGCGGACGAGAGCCCCGTCCAGGTGTGGCACATCGCCGACCCGGCCAATCCCGACCGCCCCGCGACGGCCCAGCGCTATCCGGCCGCCGGCACGCCCAACGCGGTCACCGAGTTGTTCGTGCTGGGGCTCGACGGGTCGCGGGTGGCGGTGCCGTACGACGAGGAATATCTCACGACGGCGGCCTGGGACGACCACGCGCTGTCGATCGTGACGCTGACGCGCGACCAGAGGACGATGCGGCTGTTCACAGTCGACCCGGCGACCGGCGTCGGCACGCTGGTGCGCGAGGACGCCGATCCGGCCTGGGTCGGCATCGTCGCGGGCGTGCCCGCGCACCTCGACGACGGTTCGCTGGTCTGGGTGGGTTCGTCCGAGGGCGGTCACCGGCTGTTCGTGGGCGACCGCGCGGTCACGCCGCCGACCCTGCAGGTGCGGGCCGTGCTCGACGTCGATCACGACAGCGTGTTGTTCGGCGCGAGCGGCGATCCGACCGAGATCCAGCTGTGGACCTGGGACGGGCACTCACTGCTGCCCGTGTCGACCCGTTCCGGGGTGTTCTCCGGGCGGATGGCAGGTGGTGTCGGCGTGCTGTCCGAGCAGAGCCTCGACGCCGAGGGCGTGTCGACCACGGTCGTACGCCGTGACGGCATGACCATCCCGATCCCCTCGTACGCCGAGCGTCCCGGCCTCGAGCTGCGGGTCTCGCTCGGCCGTTCAGGACGCCGCGAGCTGTCCACCGCCGTGGTGCTGCCGTCGTGGCACGAGCAGGGCTCGGGCAGGCTGCCGGTCCTCATGGACCCGTACGGCGGCCCGCACGCGCAGCGGGTGCTCAACCGGCGCGGCGCGTTCCTGGAGAGCCAGTGGTTCGCCGAGCAGGGCTTCGCCGTCATCGTGGCCGACGGCCGTGGCACGCCGGGACGGGGTCCCGCGTTCGAGCGGACGGTGCGGGGCGACCTGGCGACACCGGCGCTCGAGGACCAGGTCGACGCCCTGCACGGGGTGGCCGAGCAGTACCCGGACGACCTCGACCTGACGCGGGTGGCCATTCGCGGCTGGTCGTTCGGCGGCTTCCTGGCCGCGCTCGCCGTGTTGCGGCGTCCCGACGTGTTCCACGCGGCCGTGGCGGGGGCGCCGGTGACGGACTGGCGACTGTACGACACGTGCTACACCGAGCGATACCTGGGCCATCCGGATGAACAGCCCGAGGTGTACGAGAACTCCTCGCTCCTCTCTGACGCCGCCAAGCTCGAACGTCCGCTGCTGCTGATCCACGGCCTCGCCGACGACAACGTGGTGGCCGCACACACGCTCCGGCTGTCGTCGGCCCTGCTCGCGGCGGGTCGCCCGCACAACGTGCTGCCGCTGTCCGGGGTGACGCACATGACGCCGCAGGAGACCGTGGCGGAGAACCTGCTGCTCCTCCAGGTCGACTTCCTCAAGAAGTCGCTGGGCTGACCGCGCTTGAACGGCCCGGGGAGGTCCCCCGGGCCGTCGAGCACCACACTTGAACGGCCCGCGGCCCCCGGGCCGTCGAGCACCACGCTGCTCACACGATGACCAGCATGAGCATCCGGGCGGCCGGTAGTTGATCCCTTGCCGGGCACCCAGAGTCTGACAACCCCTGGTAGGACTCCCCACCCGCCAAAACCAAACCATGGTCCGACGCGCCCGCAGGCCCGGCTCCGGGATCCTGATCCGCATGCTGAAGCCCCTCACCATCACCTTGGCCCTCCTCAGCGTCGGCCTGCACGCCCCACCGGCCACCGCCACTGCCCGACCTGCCACCGCCACTTCCCCACCCGTCACCGCGAGCTCACGGCCCGTCAACGCCGCTGCCCACCCGCCCAGCACGAGCGTCCAGCAGCCCACCGCCGACATCCAGCAGGCCGATGCCGGCGCCCGGGCCGCCATTGTCAGCGCGCGGCCGGCCACTGGTGGAGCGCGGTCGGCCACTGGTGAGGCGCGGCCGGAGCCCAGCGTCGAGGAGTGGGTCCGCTGCCCCGGCGACAAGATCGGCATGGAGTGCGGAGACCTGCAGGTCCCGGTCGACTGGTCCAAGCCCGACGGCCCCAAGATCACCCTCAAGCTGGGCCGCCTGAGGTCCACCGGCACGTCGGAAGGCTCGGTCCTGGTGGCCTATGGCGGCCCCGGCGGCCCCGGCGTCGCCCTCACCCAGTCCGCTTCCGGCTGGTGGACGGACCTGCGCGCACGCATGGACGTCATCACGTGGGACACCCGAGGCTACGGCGAGCAGTTCCAGGGCCTCAGCACCGGCCTGCGGTGCGCCTGGACCCGCGTCCCCATCCCCGACTTCCCGCGCGACGACGCCGACCTCGGCCGCCTGTCCGACACCAACCGCGGCTACGCCGAGGCCTGCCGTCTCAAGGACCCCGAGTTGTTCGCCCACATGAGCTCGGCGGACCAGGCCAGAGACATGGAAGCGATCAGAAAGGCGCTGGGCGGCGACAAGCTCAACTACTACGGCGCCTCCTACGCGGGCTTGTACGGCCAGGCCTACGCGCGCCTCTTCCCCGGCCGGATCCGCACGATGGTCCTCGACGGCACCGTGAACCACAGCCCCGCCGACTGGACCCGCGAAGCGGTGGAGATGGCCAAGTCCAACGAGCGGTTCCTGCGACGCTTCTTCACCTGGTGCGCCGCGAACGACTGCCCCGACGTGCCCGGCCTCTGGCGCGCGCTGATCGCCCGCGCGGACCGCGCCCCCATCCCCACCAAGACCGCCAACGTCGCCTACAAGTCCCAGGACCTGCAGTCCTTCGCCGTGGGCCGAGCTCGCCAAGGCTCAGCGGCCTGGCCGGACCTCGCCCAGGCGATCCGCAAGGCCGCCAAGGGCGACGCCTCGGACTTCGTACCGGCCCGCGGTGCCCGCTACCCCGACCAGTCCACAGGTGTCACGGAGTGCACGGACTGGCCGCGCTTCGCCGACCGCAAGGAGATGACCGCCATGATCGACCGTCTGCGCGAAGTCGCCCCCAACGCCGGCACCGCCAACACCCTTACCACGGCGACGCTGGGATGCATCGGCTGGCCCGTACCAGTGACCAACCCCCCCGCCCCGCTCCCGAAG
>NZ_JADOGI010000369.1 GCF_015645445.1 Nonomuraea cypriaca
CTCTTGACCTCCCCGCCTGGAACAGGCCCCCTGATCTCCCCGCCTCGGACAGGCCGCCTGACCGCCGCCCTCCGCATCGGGCAGGGCTCATGATCGACGTCAAGGACCTGGTGGTCTCGTACGGCACCGCGACGGCACTGGACCACGTCACGCTCACGGTCGGCAAGGGAGAGATGGTCGCCCTGCTGGGGCCGAACGGCGCGGGCAAGTCGACACTGGCCAACACGCTCGCCGGGCTCTTGAAGCCCGCGTCCGGGCAGGTGGAGATCGGGGGCCGGCTGGCTCTGATCCCCGAAGGCCGCCAGCTTTTTCCGGATTTGTCGGTCGCGGACAACCTGGTGCTGGGCGGCTGGCGCTCCGGCTCGCGTGACCCCTCCCCCGTGTACGAGCTGCTCCCCCGGCTGGCGGAGCTGGCCGGACGGCGGGCCGGGGTGTTGTCGGGAGGCGAGCAGCAGATGGTCGCGTTCGGACGGGCGATGATGTCGCAGCCCTCGGTGCTCGTCGTCGACGAACTGTCCCTGGGCCTCGCCCCGAACGTGACCGCCGACCTCGCCGAGCATCTCGTGGAGCTGAACCGCTCGCAGGGCCTCGCCGTGCTGCTCATCGAACAGAACGCCCGGCTGGCCTTCGACCTGTGCCGGCGGGCTTACGTACTGGAGTCCGGGCGGTTGGTGACCGAGGGCGCCTGCGCGGACCTGGCCGACGATCCCCGAGTGGCCAGCGCGTACCTGGGCGGGGCGATCACATGAGGCGGCGGTGCGGCGCTCATCGCACGAACGCCGGGGAGGCGGCACGGCGTGAGCGCCGCATGACCGCTGGGGAGGTGAGCACGGGATGGGCGCGTTCCTGACGTACCTGCTCAACGGGTTGGCGGTCGGGTGCGCGATCGCGCTCATCGCCAGCGGGCTGGTCGTCATCCACCGGGTCACGGGCGTGGTGAACTTCGCGCAGGGCACGTTCGCCGTGGTGGCGGGGCTGTGCACGTCCTCGCTGCTCGGTCTCGGTTTCCCGCACGGGCTGAGCGAGCTGGCGGCCGTCGTGGTCGCGGCGGTCGCGGGCCTGCTGACGGGCCTGGCCGCGATCGGCAGGCCCGGCACCACACCCCTGTCGGCGCTCATCGTCACGCTGGGCGTCGGCGTGCTGGCGTACGCCGTGGAGATCGTCTTGTGGGGCGACCAGCCGCGCTCGGCCCCCGGTCTGGCGGGGTCGGTGACCGTGGCCGGCGCCCGGATCCAGACGCAGCACCTGCTGGTGATCGCGGTGACCGCGCTGACGTTCGTGCTGCTCGCCCTGTTCTTCGGCCGCACCTACCTTGGTAAGGCGCTGACCGCGTGCGCCTCGAACCCGTACGCCGCCCGCGTGGTCGGGATCGACACCCGGCGGATGGGCCTGCTGGCGTTCGCGCTCGGCGGACTGCTCGGCGGCCTCGCCGGGGTACTGGTGACCCCCCTGCGGCCCATCTCCTTCGACACCGACGTCACCCTCATCGTGAACGGCTTCGCCGCCGCCGTCTTCGGCGCCCTCACCCGCCCGGTGATCACACTCATCGGCGCCCTCCTGCTGGGCGTGGCCGAAACCATGGCCGCCGGCTACGGCTACGGCTCCCACCAGCTGGAGGTGGCCCTGGGCCTCATGCTCATCGTCATGATCGTCCAAGCCGGCCGCCGCTCCACGCTCTCCCAGGAGCCGACTTGACGAGCCCCGCGCGCGAGCCCGCCATGATCCGACCCGGACAGGCGCCATCCACTCGGGCAGCAACCATCCACCTGGGCGGCGGCCATTTGCTCGGGCAGGAGCCATCCATCTGGGCGGCGGCCATCCGCTCAGGCAGGAGTCGGACATGACCGGACTGAGGCTCGGACAGGAGCGGACGTGATCAGGGTCGTCGCCGGACTCCTGGTCGCCGCCGTCACGCTCGCGCTGCCGGCGGTGCTCGACGACAGCTCGCTCGCCGTGTACATCCTGCTCGGCCTGGCCGCGATGGTCACGGTCGGGGTGTCACTGCTCATGGGGTACGCCGGCCAGGTCTCGCTGGGCCAGGGCGCCTTCTACGCCATCGGCGCCTACACCGCCGCCCTGCTGGCCCTGAACGGCGCACCCCCGCTGGCCGGCCTGATCGCCGCACCCCTGGTGGCCGCCGTGTCCGCGCTCGTCATCGGCACTCCGCTTCTGCGGCTACGCGGTCACCACCTGGCGTTCGCGACCCTGGCCATGCAGCTCATCCTGCTCTCCCTCGCCGGGCAGCTGGAGTTCACCGGCGGGGACATCGGCCTTCAGGCCATCCCGCAGTTCTCGATCGGGTCGTTCGAGCTGGGCAGCGCGGCCGCGTACGCGTACCTGACCTGGGCGGGACTGGCCCTGGTCATGCTGGTGACCCACAACGTCATCACCTCCCGCCCCGGCCGCGCCCTGCGAGCCCTGGCCACCAGCGAGACCGCCGCCGCATCGTCGGGGATCCCGGTCGGCCGTTACAAACTGGTCGTCTTCGCCCTGTCAGCAGCCTTCGCCGGGCTGGCCGGCGGCATCTACTGCTTCTACACCGGGTACGTCGCGCCGAGCTCGTTCCCGGTGCTCATCTCGATCCAGTACATCGTCATGGCCGTCGTCGGCGGCCTGGGCACCATCTGGGGCGCCATCGTCGGGGCGAGCGCCATCACCCTCCTCCTCCAGGCACTGAACAACCTGTCCGCACTGCCGGGGATGCCCACGTACGCACCGAGCGTGCTGTCATACGCGGTCTACGCACTCGTACTGATCCTGGTCGTACTCTTCCTCCCTCACGGCCTGGTCCCCGCCATCACCGGCCGCCTGTCCAGAAAACCGGCAGGACCGCCCGTGGAAACCCGCTGACCTTCCATCGTGACGATCAATAGTGACCAAGCGCCCCGATCCACTCGCAACCGGAATCCAGCGGGCCGCAGCTTGGGTTGGCTGGTTGCGTCGGGGATCAGCCGAACGCCCAACCGGTCACCCTTCGATGAAGAAGGGGGGCGGGCTTCCCGGTCGAGGTCGGCGGACGAGGCTTGCAGAGGCTGCGATGGAGAAGGGACAATCACTCGGTGTGGATGACACGGCCGGCCTCGAAAACGCTGCCGAACTGGCCTTGACGGCTTTCTGCTGGTGGCGCGCCGATATCCCGCATGACGTATGCGAGGCCTACTGGCGCGACGTGCACGGGATCATGTTCGCCCGCGTTCCGGGCCTGTGGCAGTATCGGCAGCTGCGCCTCGCAGCCAACCGTCCCGATCTCTGGCCGGAAGTCCAGGGCATCTCGTTTGATGCGGCGGATGTGGCTCAGCCTCAGGGCATGCCGCACGGGCTCTTCCTGTCCGAGGCCGATCTGGTCGCGTTCGGTAGCAATCCGATCGCGAGGGAGAGCATTCCCAACGACGCACACAACTTCATCGGCCGCATCGGTGCCCAGCTGTCGCCTCCCGGCGGCGGCCGCACACTTGTCGACCGCATCAACGATCCCGCCATGCAGGGTCCTCCCCCAGTGCCGACCTTCGTGCTCTGCTTTGTTCCAAGAGCGCGAGCCGCGTCGGCCGAGGCGTTCCATCGCTACCTGTCCGAGCACGTCGCACGCCCTTGGAGCAGGCATCCGGGCGTCATGCGTCTGCGCGTTGAGCCGCTTCCCCCTTACGACCGGTCGGCAATGGCCTCGCCAGGTGTGGCACACCAATGGCCGAACGACGAGACCTATCTTGGCTGGCTCGAGCTGGCGGTGCGCGACGAGGGCGTGGTCGGCGATCTCCTGGCGGGCGCGGCCGCCGACGAACTTGCCGAACAGGTCAAGGCCGTCCACACCTACCCGGTCCGCGAGGTCTACACGATCATCTCTGCGGGACGGCCGACAGAGGTCGGCCTGCGCGGCTATCCGGCAGTGCAGACGATCATCGCCGCAGGCGCGGGCGATCAGCGCGGTGAGGCCGTCCTGAACCTCCTCTTCGGCGATGCCGTGCTCGGGCTGGATCAGCTCAGGCGGCGAACCTGAACTGCCATCGCCTGATCATCGTGAGGACGAACGAAGATCGAACGGTGGCCGCCGCGGCAGGGAGAGACCTTCACAGTGTGCGACCTGTTCGAGTCGGACGCGCCAGAAGCGCACAACAACGCCGAGACCACCAGGTCGTACTCCACGCTCAACCGCCGTCAGTTCGAGCAGAACTACCTGAACGTCCACGACACCTTGCCCGAGATCGTGCAGGGGCCAACGTCGATCACCCTCGATCACGCGAAGGGGGACACCTGCAGGTTCGTCCATGTCGACGCGTCGCACCTGTACACGCACGTCAAAGATGACGTCCTAGCGGCGCGGACCACCCTCAAGGACGACGGGATCGTCGCCTTCGACGACTACCGCAGCGAGCACACGCCGGGCGTCGCGCTCGCGGTCTGGGAGGCCGTCGCCGGTCTCGGCCTGGCGCCGGTCTGCATCAGCACGCAGAAGCTGTACGCCACGTGGGGCGATCCGGTGCCCGTCCAGCGGCGTCTGCTCGAATGGCTCAAGTCCCGTACCGACTTGTGGCATACGACGGACGTGCTCGGGGATCGGGATCTCGTACGCGTCAACCAGCGCAGGAAGCCGAAGCCCGTGTCGCCGGGGAACGACCTGGACATTAGCGACCCGGCGGACAATGGACGGAGATCCAGGGACGGTCGGCCGTTCCGCTGGATCTCCGTTTTCGTGCGGCTAGCCTTCCGGGGCCGCGCCGCCGTTGATCGTCTGGGCGTCGGCGGCAGGGGCCGTGCCCGGGTGGGCGCCGAGGCGCTCGACCAGGTCCGCGGGGGCCGCGCCGGCGTCGTACGGACCGGCCGTGGGCTCCGGGAGGGCGGCGGCCGAGGCCGGCGCCGCCGTGCCGGCGGACAGGGCCGCGCCGGAGGACAGCGTCTCCCCGTCCGAGGAAGCGAACCCGGACCCGGGCACCGAGGTGCCGTCGAACTCGAAGTGGACGCGCATGGCTGCTCCCTCCCTCGCTAGTTGAGCACCGCGTACCGGGCTTCGACGTTGACTTCCTGCGCGGTGAGGTTGCGAATGGTGATCCAGTACGTGATCCGGTCCGCGGTCGCCCGCTCGACGGCCACGTCCCACTCGACCTGCGCGGCGCCCGGCTTGGGCGAGGTCGACATCACGTTCCAGTCGACCTGCCAGGCCGCCGGCCAGTTGAAGGTGAACCAGCGGCGGGACTGGTTCGCCGGGACGGTCCCGGTGAACTGCACTCCTATGAACATGACGAACCTTTCTCTTCACCATCCGAGTACGGCGTAACGGCCTTCGAAAGCGACCTGGCTCTGGGTGAGGTTGGAGACGCAGATCCAGTACGTGGCGTAGGTGTCGGACGCCCGTTCGACGCGGGTCCGCCAGCGGATCTGCGGCGAGCCGGTCTGCGGCGTGACCGGCACGACCGTCCACAGCACGTACCAGTGCGCGGGCCAGTTGAACGTGAACCAGCAGGCGGTCTGACCGGGCGCCAGCGATCCGGTGAACTGGGTGCCGGTCCAGATGGACGCGGGCTGGCTGACGCGGGCCAGCATGGCGCGCAGGTCGGGCCGGTTGCCGATGCGCTGGGTACGCGGCCGGTTCGGGGCGTCGGTCTGCGGTGAGCCCGCGGCGCGCAGCTCCGCGCGGGCGCGGGCGGGCGTGAGCGGGATCCGGCCCGCCGCGCGCAGCGCTCCCTGGACGCTGCTGAGCACGCCGGTCACGATCGGCGTGGCGCTCGAGGTGCCGGAGAAGCGGTCGGTGTACCACTCGTTCTCGTTCGGCCCGCCCTGCAGGTCGCCCGCCTGACCGCTGAGGCCGCCCGTGGTGGTGACCTCCCTGCCCCAGGCCTGGACGTCCACGGCCGACCCCCAGTTGGAGAAGTCGAGCCTGGACCGGTCGGGCCCGTGGTCACGGCCGTGGGTGCCCGGGGGCGGGGCCCCGGCGCCGACGAGTACGGACCCCGAGTCACGGGCCGCCCGGTCGAACGGGTTGCGCCACGTCTGCGGGAACCCGGCGGGCCGGGTCGAGTAGAGCGCGTCATCGAGGTTCTCCGCGCCGTTGCCGGCCGCCGAGACGACGACGACGCCCCTCGCGACGGCGTACCTGATGGCCTGGTAGTCGTCCTCCCACCATTCGATGGGGATGAACCCGCGCTGGTCCTGGCGGTTCTCGAAGCCGAACCTCGGCCCCGCCCGGTGCAGCTCGATGATCAGTACGTCTCCTGGGCGCAGGTGGTCGGCGGCGGTCTTGATCGCGGCCCCGGTGCCGATGCCGAAGAAGGACACGGCGCGGACGTTGGCGTCGGGGCAGATGCCGGTGATGCCGAAGAGGTTCGCGTCACCGCCGAACTCACCGACGACGGCCGTCCCGTGGTTGCGCCATCCCAGGTCCGCCGTCGGCGTTCCGCCCACGACGCCGCCCTGGTTCGCGATCAGGTCCTCGTGGCCGAACTGCCAGGCGCCCTCGATGTCGATGATGTTGACGTTCGCGCCCCGGCCGCCGGGAACGGTCCACGCGTGCCGGGCGTCCACCCCGCCGGGAGCGGGGTCGAGGTAGCCCTGGCGGGAGACGAAGTCGGGGGTGTGCGCGGGCGGGCCCTCCTTGGCCGCCGGCACCATCTCGTCGGCGCGGAACGGCGGCAGCGCGCCCGGCTTGACGTACGCGGCCTCGACGACCTCGGCCGCCCTCATGCTCTCCGCGAGCGAGTCGAGCCGGTCGTCGGGCGCGGTGACGCGGTAGAAGACCGACAGGTCGGGGAGGTCGGGATTGTCGGCCAGCGACGCCCGTACGTGCTCCTCCGAGCCGAACATCGGCACCATCGTCACGTCCGGCGCGGCGGTGAGCTCCTGGAGCGGGGTGATGTCCATCCCGACGGCGGAGGCGATCCCCGAGGAGTCCGTCGTCAGGCGGGCGTCCGGCTTGGCGATGACCACCAGCTCGCGTTCCGTGGCGTACGGGGGCGGGGTGTGGTTTCTGTCTGTTCGACGTTTGTTAGGTGGCATGAGATTCCTTCTCGCGTGATCCCAGGTGGTTCGGTCGCGATGGAGCCCTCTTCCCGCAGGGCACCGCAGACGCTAGTTCCGGCGTGCCTGGGTCGCCTCGGGCAACGCCTCCGGGATTCCCCTAGTACTACATGCCTAGATCGCGTTCAGCGATCGTCCGGTTTCTCAGCGTGAGATGGCTGGGGTGTGTGACCGTATCGTCATGCCCCAGCCTCAGGAATACGCAGGCGCGGTGACAGCCGCGGATC
>NZ_JADOGI010000037.1 GCF_015645445.1 Nonomuraea cypriaca
GGTGGGAGCGGTACCGCTCCCACCGGACGGCCGCCGCCGTCGCGGGGCGGTTCGGCTACCGAATTCCCGCCGAGCACCAGTTCCCAGCGAACGAGGCCCGTGATGATTTAGATCAGGTACGCCACCGCTCTGGGCGACGTCCGGAACGAGGACCGCGTGATCGCGGGACCGTCGTGGGCTGCGGTGTTCGACGCGCGACGGCCGCCCCAGGCACCGACTCCGGGTGCGTTCACGGCGCGCCCTGACTGGTCACCGAGCTGAGCACCGCGCTGGCCCGATCGCTCGCCCGGCATCGTTGTACGCTCCAGGAGGTCCTACCGGGGCGATCAGCTGCACCCCGGCCGTCCACGCCGGCACCTGCGACCTGGGCAACCCGGACTCGCTGTCCTCCACCGTAGCGATCGTGCGCCGGCGCGACGAGGCAGACATGAGGTGCATCTCGAGGGCCTGGACGACGTCGCACGCGCCACCATGGAATGGGAGACCGGCGCAAACGACGCCTCCACGGCATCTGCCACGGTCACCGTCCCGCGATGCCGGTGAGGGTGACCCCTCTGATGAACGTCTTCTGGGCGATGAAGAACAGGATCAGAATGGGCATGAGCGTGACCAGAGCCACGGCCATCATCTGGTTGTACTGGGTGGCGTACTGCCCGGAGAACATCGCCAGCCCGAGCGGAATGGTGAACTTCTCCGTCGTGCGCAGGTAGATCACGGACTCCAGATACTGGTTCCAGTTGCCCACGAACGAGAACAACATGATCGAGGCCAGCGCCGGCTTCGACAGCGGCAACATGACTCGCCACAGGATGCGAAGCTCGGAGGCGCCGTCGATGCGGGCCGCGTCGACGAGCTCCTGCGGGATCGTGGTGAAGAACTGCCGCAGCAGGAAGATGTAGAGCGCCACGCCGAAGAACTCGGGCACCACCAGCGGCAGATACGTGTCCACCCACCCGAGGTTGGCGAACATGATGTACTTCGGCACCAGCGTGATCTCTCTGGGGATCATCATGGTCGCCAGCATCAGGGCGAACATGACGCCCGACGCCCTGGCCCGCAGCCGCGCGAAGGCGTACGCGGGCAGCACACACGAGATCAGGTTCCCCAGCATGGACAGGGCGGTGACCAGCACGCTGTTGAGCAGGAACGTGTTGAACGGCAGAGTGCCGCTCCACCCCTTCGCGTAGTTCTCGAAGTGGAAGGCGCTCGGCAGGAACTCCGGCGGGAACGCCAGGTTCTCCGCGTCCGACTTGAGCGATGTGGTGATCATCCACAGGAACGGCAGCACGAACACCGCCGTCGCGACGATCAGCAGGGCGTAGGCTCCCGAGCGCCTGATCCGCCTGATCCGCTCCGCCTGCGCGGCGGTGAGGTCCGGTGGCCGGGAGGTCGCCGGCCTGGCCGTTTCGAGGAGCATGGACGGCCGCCTTACTTGAACTCGTAGTGGACCCAGCGCCTGGCCAGGCCGAACTGGATCAGGGTCACGGCGATGACGATGACGAACATCGCCCACGACAGCGCCGCGGCGTACCCCATGTCGAAGTACACGAACGCGTGCCGGTAGATGTACAGGCCGAGCACCGTCGTGGAATTGGCCGGGCCGCCCTCGGTCATGATGAGGATGAGCGTGTACGCCTGGATGCTGGCGATGAAGCCGGTCACCACGTTGAAGAAGATGACCGGCGACATCATCGGCACGGTCACGCTCCAGAACCGCCGCCACCACCCGGCCCCGTCGATCTCCGCGGCCTCGTACAGCGTCTTCGGGATGCCCTGCAACCCGGCCAGGTAGATGATGATGGTGTTGCCCGCACCCCACACGCTCATCAGAATCAGTGCGGGCATCGCCCACTCGGTCGAGCCGAGCCAGCCGGGCCCGGTGATCCCCACCATGGCCAGCAGCTTGTTGATCAGTCCGTAGTCGGGATGCAGGATGTTCAGCCACAGCAGCGCCGTGGCCACCCCCGACACCACCGACGGCATGTACATCACGGTCCTGAACAGGCCCTGGAAGCGCAGCGGCTGATTGAGCAGCATCGCCAGCAGCAGGGTGAAGCTCACGCCGAGCGCCACGGAGCCGATGCCGTAGTAGAAGGTGTTGGCGATGGAGTCCCAGAACTCCGGGTCGGCGAACATCTTCCGGTAGTTGGCGAAGCCGATCCACTCCGGCGGGCGCAGCAGATTCCACTTGGTGAAGCTGAGCACGATGGAGGCGACGATCGGGCCGCCGCTGAAGAAGACGAACCCGATGACCCATGGCGAGACGAACAGGTGGAACCGCCGAGCTTCGCGCCGGCTCGCCGAGACCGGCCGCCGCCTCCTGCCGACGCTGACCGCGGTCATGCGATCTTGTTCTCGGCCAGCAGCGGGGTGACCTTGTCGACGATCTGCTGGAGCGCCTCGTCCAGGCTCAGCTTGCCGATCATGGCCTGCTCCCAGATGGGCAAGGCCGTGTCGACCACCTTCTTGTTGGCCGGCAGGTGCATGACGCCGTCGCTGGTGGCGTACTCCTTCATGGCAGCCTGCGCGAACTCGACCACGTCCTTCGGGATGCCCAGCGCCTCGGCGTTCGGCAGCCACGCGGACTGGCGGGCGGGCGCGCTGATGCGCCTGAACTGCTGGCCGGTGGAGGAGAGGTACTCGTTGAGGTAGATCCAGGCGGCGTCCTTCTGCTGCGAGTTCGCCGTCATCGCCAGTGCGCTGCCCACCGCCGGGGTGAAGCGGCCAGAGGGCCCCTTGGGCACGGGCGCCGCGCCCCACTTGAAGGCCTTCTGCTTGGAGAGCTCGGTGAGGATCCACGCGCCCTGGATCGACATCGCGGCCTTGCCGATCTTGAACGGTTCCACTTTCTCCAGCACCTGGTTGAGCTCGGCCAGGCTGGGCGTCGCCTTGTCCTTGATCAGCAGGTCGAGCCACATCCCCATGGCCTTCTTGGCCGGCTCCTGGGTGATGGCCACGCTCATCTCGTCCTGGCTGAGGAACCTGCCGCCGTACGGCATGAGGAAGATCGTGGCCAGGTCGGGCGCCGGGATCGGCATCGGGGTGAACCCGAAGATCTTCCCCGCGCTCTCACCCTTGGTGAGCTCTCTGGACATCTCCAGCACCTTCTCGAAGGTCCACGAGTCGTCGGGGTAGTCGACGCCGGCCGCGTCGAAGATGTCCTTGTTGTAGAAGAGCAGCTTGGGGGCCATGTCGGTGGGCAGGCCGTACAGCTTGCCTGCGCCGTCCTTGAAGTAGCCGAGCGCGTTCTCCGGCAGGTCATCCATGTCGAAGGACGGCGTTTTGGCGATGTAGTCGTCCAGCGGCTGGAAGATGTCGTTGGCGATGAAGTTCTGCGCCCAGCTGTAGTGGGTGTACATGACGTCGGGAAGCTTGCCGCCCGCCGCCTGGGCCATGTACTTCGTCAGGTAGGCGTCGATCGGCGAGACCTCGCGCTTGATCTCGATGTTGGGGTGCCTCTGCTTGAAGAACAGGTCGAACTGCGCGTTTCGCACCTCGGCGACGACGTCCGACGTGATGGCCGCCGTCAGCGTCACCATGGAGGACGGCTCGGGCACGTCGGTCGTCGGCCACGTGAGCGACTTGTTGAGCGCCTCGGCCTCCTCGAATGGCCAGGTCTCGTTGCCCGGCCGGTTCGGGTCCAGCGTCGGTACGCCGGACTTCACCACACCGGAAGGCTGCGACTGGGGCTGCTGCCTGGTGTCGCCACACGCGGCGAGCACGGGCAGAGTCACCGCGAGGGCCAGCAGGTGGCGGCGGTTCATCTCCATGGGGGTGGACCTTTCACAGGAAGAGCTCGACCACCGGTACGGCCACGTCCGGGCGCTGCACCGGGAGCTGCAGGGTGAGGGTGCCGGGCGGCAGGGCGCCCAGCTTCGTGTGCCCACTGTCCCTGGCCGGGTCGGGGACCAGGGTGCGGATCTCGGAGGCGTCGTTGAGCAGCTGCGCGTAGCGCACCTTCCCGGCCAGTCCCGGCAGGTGCAGGTGCCGGTACGGCCAGGCGAACAGGTGCACGTACAGTCGGTCGCCGCGCTGGGTGTAGCGGCAGTCCGGGGGCGCCTCGTAGGTGCTCGGCCCCGTGCCGTAGACCGAGCGTCCGTGCAGCCGCGTCCAGTCCCCGATGCCCCGCAGCGTCTCCAGCGCCCGCGGGTCGAACGCGCCGCGCCCGTTGGGGCCCACGTTGAGCAGCAGGTTGCCGTTCTTGGAGACGGTGTCGATCAGCATGCGCACGAGCAGGTCCACGGGCTTGTAGTCGAGGTTGTCCCGGTCGTAGCCCCAGCTGCCGTTGAGCGTCTGGCACGCCTCCCACGGCCCGGCCGGCGGCGCGGACGGCTGGAACTGCTCCGGCGTGCTGAAGTCGCCCGGGATCTCCAGGCGATCGTTGATCAGGATGTCCGGCTGCAATTCGCGGACCAGCGCGGCCAGCTCCCCGGAGCGCCAGTCGGCCGCGCCCTTGCCGCCGGGCGTGAGCCGCCCATTCCTGACCCTCTTGGAGTACGAAAAGTCAAACCACATGGTGTCAATACGGCCATAGCGGGTAAGCAGCTCTTCGACCTGGCCGTACAAATAGGACCGATAAATCTCGATATTTCGGTCATCATGGGTGGCCCCTTCGGCGTACGCCGGATGCAGGCCGTCGATCGGGAAGTGCGGATGGTGCCAATCGATCAATGAGTGGTAGAACCCCACGCCGAGTCCACGTGCCCGGAACGCCTCGACGATCGGCCCGACGAGGTCCTTGCCGTGTGGCGTGTGCGCCACCGAGTAGTCGGTCAGGTCCGAGTCCCACAGGCAGAAGCCGTCATGGTGCTTGGTGGTCAGCACCATGTACCGCATCCCCGCGTCCGACGCCGCCTCGGCCCAGGCCGCCGGATCGAAGAGATCGGGAGCGAAGTGGTCGAAGTACGGCGTGTACTGCTCATCTGTGAGGTGTTCGCGCTGCTTGACCCATTCGTGGCGGGCGGCGAGCGCGTACAGCCCCCAGTGGATGAACAATCCGAATCGCTGCTCCCGGAACTCGGCCAGCCGAGCGGTAGAGATCGGATGACTGGGTGAGGTAGCGGGCACTTGTCGTCCTGATCCATGGGGCATGGCCGTACCGTAGACCTGGTAATTAACTTCGTCAAGAATTGAATTGCAAGTCCCATCACCCTATGCTCAGCGGCACTGTGAGGAGATTCGGCCGCTCGCGGAACGGCGATTCGCCAGCCGCCGCCCGTAGGCGACACCGGGTACGAACTCCTCCTATCTCTCGACTGGAGGGCCTGTGCCGGACTGGACGCTCAGCGATCACGACATCGACGTGGCGGTCGCCCTCTCCCCGGCAGGGGAGCTCACGATGGAGGTCCGGCGCGGCGGGCACGTCGTGGTCGAGCCTTCCAGGCTCGGCATCCGCGCCGCCCACGAGGACCTGGCCACAGGGCTGGTCTTCGAGGGGATCTCCGAGCACCGGATCGACGAGTCCTATCGCACGGTGACCGGCAAGCGGCGCGAGCACCGGCACGCGGCCAGGGAGTGGACGCTGTCGTTCGCCAAGGGCGCGCACCGCCTCGACCTGCGGCTGCGCATCTCCGACCAGGGCGTCGCCTATCGGTACGCGGTGCCGTGGACGGGGCCGGTCACGGTCGTGGAGGAGCTCTCGGAGTACGCGCTGGCCGCCGACGCCCGCGCGGTGCTGCTCCCGTACGAGAACGGGCGCTGCGATTACGAGGAGATCCACCGGCACACCACGGTCGGCGAGGCGGAGCACGTCCTGTACGGCTACCCCTCCCTCTTCCGGACCGGCGACACCTGGCTGCTGATCACGGAGTCCGACCTGGACGGCTCCTACGCCGGCTCCAGGCTGCGCTTCGACGGCCACGCCTTCCGGCTCGACCTGCCCGACCTCTACGTGACGTCGGCCAGTCCGCTGGTCACGCCGTGGCGCACCGTGGTCATCGGCGACCTGGCCGCGATCGTGGAGAGCGACCTGGTCACGGGGCTTGCCGCCCCCTCCAGAGTCGAGGACGCGAGCTGGATCCAGCCGGGGGCGGCCGCCTGGTCGTGGTGGTCCGACGGGCCCTCCACCCGCGACCTGGACGCCCAGAAGCGGTGGGTCGACTTCGCGGCCGCCAACGGCTGGCCGTACGTGCTGGCGGACGCGGGCTGGAACAAGGAGTGGATGCCGGACATGATCGCCTACGCCCGCGAGCACGGTGTCGGCGTCTGGCTGTGGTCACACTGGCAGCACGTGGACACCGAACTCGAGCACCGCGAGAAGCTCGCGCTCTGGAAGGAGTGGGGCGCGGTCGGCGTGAAGATCGACTTCACTGAGTCCGATGGCCAGGACCGGATGCGCTGGTTCGACTCCATCCTGGCGGCCACCGCCCGGCTCCAGCTCATGGTCGTCTTCCACGGGGGCACGATCCCGCGCGGCACCGAACGCACCTGGCCCCAGTTCATGACCGCGGAGGCGGTCAAGGGCGCGGAATGGATCAAGCCGAAACCCGGCAAGCAGCCCCTCTACCCGGCCGAGCACTACTTGTCGCTCGCCTTCACCCGCAACGTGCAGGGGCCGATGGACTTCACGCCCTGCACCTTCACCGCGGTCCGCACCATCTCCGCCGGATTCGAGCTCGCGCTGTCCGTGATCTTCGAGTCCGGTGTCCAGCACTTCGCCGACGGCATCGAGGCCTACCAGGCCAGGCCCGAGGCGCTGCGGCTGTTGTCGGCCGTCCCCACCGCATGGGACGAGACGCGGCTGCTGTCCGGCGACCCCGCCGACCACATCCTGCTCGCCAGGAGGAGCGGCGACGAGTGGTACGTCGGCGCCGGCGTCGCGGGCGAGGCCCGCACGCTCACCGTGCCGCTCGACTTCCTGGACCAGGGGGAATGGGCGGCAGAGAGCTACCTCGACGCTTCCGACGACCGGATCTCGACCGAGACGGCCACCGTCTCCGCCGGGAGCAAGCTCGATCTCGCCGTCGCCCCCAACGGCGGATTCACGCTTCATCTCAGGAGAGAGGTCTCTTGAACAAGCGACTGGGCTGTGTCTTAGCCGCCCTGACACTCACCGCGACCACGGTCGCTCTTCCTGCCCCCGCCACAGCCGCAGCCTGGACCCTGCGCTGGAGCCCGAACCCGGCGAACGACACCGTCGCCGAGGCTTTCGAGGGCATCGAGGACGACCGTGCCGACTCCCATTCCGGCATCACGCACATCTACGTCTCCGGCGACGCCTACCGCTTCGACATGCACACCCAGGACCGCGACGGCGACGACCGGCAGCGCAACGAGGTCAAGGGCATGCGGACGAGCGGCAGCTCATACCTGAAGATCCTGGAGAACGAGACCTGGCGTATCAGCTACCAGATGTACATCCCGGCCACGCTCGACTCCACCACCAGCTTCACCCACATCGCGCAGATGAAGACGCCCGGCTCCGGCGCGCCCCTTTACACGATGTCACTGCCGGTCTCCGGCGGAACACCCAAGATCAACGTCCGTTACTGGGACGAGTCGGAGCAGACCCACGAGGTCGGCAACACCAACCTCAACCCGATCCAGGGCAAGTGGCTGGACACCACGTTCGAGTTCAAGGCCTCGGACAACGGCTACCTGCGCTGGATTCTCCGGGACGGCTCCACGACGCTCGTCGACCGTCGGCTGGACAACACCGACCTGTGGCGCGGCGACGACGAGTATCTGCGGCCCAAGTGGGGCATCTACCGCAGCATCGAGAGCTCAGGGCTGAAGAACACGTACCTGCTGGTCAGGAACCTGCGCGGCGAGCAGCTCACCGGTGACGGCGGCGACTCCGACCCGTCCTCCCAAGAGGCCGGGCAGGGCTCCTTCAGCGGTACGGCCCGCACCAGAACCATCCCCGTCCAGCTCAAGGCGGGCGCGAACACCATCCGATTCTCCAACGACAGCGCCAGCGCGCCCGACCTCGACAGGACCACCCTTCGATGAGAAAGCATGGCCTGCGCCTGGCGGGCATTCTGTCCGCCATGGCGCTGATCGCCCAAGTCGGCGTGACCCCCCAGGCCTCCGCCGCGCCCCGCTGGGAGACCCGCTGGAACCCCAGCCCCGAGCGGGACGGCGTCAACGCCTTCGAGGCACTGGAGGACGACAGGCGCGGCTCGCACCCCGAGGGGCAGCCGCACGTCTTCGTGGACGGCAACGCCTGGAAGTTCACCGCACACCTGGAGGACCGTGACGGCTCCGACCGCATGCGGAACGAGGTCCGCGGCATGCGTACCGCGGACGGCACGCCCCTGGAGATCCGCGAGGACGAGACCTGGCGGCTCACCTACCAGATGTACATCCCCGGCACCCTCGACGCGACCGCCAACTTCACGCACATCTGGCAGCTGAAGAACTCCGACGTGAGCACCCCGATCGCGCAGATCTCGCTGCCGATCGTGGGCGGCGTGCAGAAGATCGCGGCGCGCTACTGGACGCTGGAGGACAACAAGTCGCACGACTTCGCCCTGGCTGACCTGGAGCCGATCCAGAACAAGTGGGTGACCACCACGATCGAGCTCAAGTCGGGCGACGACGGTTACATGCGCTGGGTGCTGAAGGACGGGCGGCGCACGATCGTCGACCAGACGGCCGAGAACATCGACCTGTGGTGGACGCAGGAGCAGTACAACCGGCCCAAGTGGGGCATCTACCGCAGCATCAAGAGCGCCGGGCTGCAGGAGACGTACCTGCTGGTCAAGAACCTCAAGGCGGAGCAGCTCGGGCCGGCGACGCCGCCGGTCAAGCTGCCCGAGCCCGACCGCAGCCCAGGGACGTATGAGGCCGAGCGGGTCGGCAACGTCTTCGAGGGCGC
This sequence comes from Nonomuraea cypriaca, assembly GCF_015645445.1. GTDB lineage: Bacteria > Actinomycetota > Actinomycetes > Streptosporangiales > Streptosporangiaceae > Nonomuraea > Nonomuraea cypriaca. The sequence goes on from NZ_JADOGI010000037.1 coordinate 8,819, forward strand.
GGCCGAGCCCGCGTACTGCGCTGTCTGCTCCGGTGGACGCAAGGTCATCCTGATCGGCGGGAACATCTACGACTACACCGTCGTCAAAGGTGTGCTGTCGGAAACCACCGGGACCAGGCAGATGACGGTGCACGCGCTGGTGGACGGGTCGCAGGCGTTCTCCGTCAGTGTCAACGGCGGCGACGCGATCAAGGTGCCCATGACCGGGACCAAGGACACGGTGACGACCGCGACAGTGCCCGTGGACCTGGTGGCCGGGGTCAACACCATCCGCTTCTTCGATCTCACGGCGCGCGGACCGGAGCTCGACAAGATCGTCATCAAGTAGCCCCTTCCACCCGGAGGCAAGCGAATGGCACATGACCTCAGCAGGCGCGGGCTGCTCGCGGGCGGCGGAGCGCTGGCGCTGGCCGCGGCGACCAGCGCCGGTCCCGCGAGCGCGTCGGCCGGCTGGCAGTCCCGGCTCGTGCACTACGACCGCCGCAGGCGGCTGGCCTACGAACAGGACGCCGAGGGCAACCGCGTTCCCGACTTCAGCCACGCCGGCTACCGCAACGGCGAGCGGCCGGTCCCGCACGTGCCGGTGATCAGGACGATCCGGCCGGTCGAGGGCGACAACACCGCGCACGTCCAGGCGGCGCTCGACGCGATCGCCGCGCTGCCCCGCGAGCGGCGTGGTGCCCTGCTCCTGCTGCCCGGCGTCTATCCCGTCGCGGGAACACTCTACGTGCGGGCCGGCGGCACAGTGCTGCGTGGCACAGGCGACGGCGAGGACCCGTCGAGCAACACGATCATCAAGGCGACCGGGAACAACCCCAAGGACCGCGACGTGATCGTGGCCGGCGGCGCGGCCGGCGGCGGCTGGTCGGGGGAGGTGCCCGGCACCCGCACGGACATCACCACCGACTTCGTCCAGGTGGGGTCGCGGGAGTTCGAGGTGGCGAACCCGGGCGCGCTGCGGCCCGGCGACAACATCGTGATCCAGCATCCCTGCTCCGAGGAGTGGCTCAAGGCCATCGACTACGGCGGCCACGACGTGGGGCCTCAGTGGAAGGTGGGCGAGCACCCCATCTTCTACAACCGCTACATTCACGACATTTCCGGAAATGTCGTGAAGATCGATGTGCCGGTCTTCAACCACCTCAACCGCGCCCACTCCCCGTCCTTCCTCTACAAGTGGGACAGGGCCGGGCTCGTCACCGAGGTCGGGGTCGAACGGCTGCGCGTGGACATCGAATACCACGGCGACCCCGAGCAGGACGAGGACCACGCGTACAACGCGATCGTCCTGCTGCGGACCGAGGACTCTTGGGTCCGGGACTGCACGATGCTGCACTTCACCCAGGCGGGGGTAGCCACCCAGGAGACGACCCGCGCCACGGTCCAGAACTGCCGCGCCATCGACCCCGTCAGCGTCGTCACGGGCAGCAGGCGCTACAACTTCAACACCTACACCTACTCCCAGCAGGTGCTGTTCCGTGACTGTCATGCCTACAAGGCCAGGCACGCCTTCGTCTCCAACGGCCACAGCACGGTGTCCGGCATCGTCTTCCTGCGCGGCACGTCGGAATACGCACTCAACTCCAGCGAGGGCCACCGCCGCTGGTCGCAGGGCCTGCTGTTCGATGGCCACAAGGACGTCGACCCACACTACGACTACACGCTCGGCCTCTACAACAGAGGCCGCTACGGCACCTCGCACGGCTGGTCGGCCGCCCACTCCGTGGCCTGGAACTGCGACGTCTCGACCAGCAGGCTCATCGTCCAGAAGCCGCCGACCGCCCAGAACTACGCGATCGGCTGCCAGGGCACCGTCACCGGCGACGGCCCCTTCCAGCAGCCGGTCGGCTACATCGAAGGGGCCAACCAGCCGGGGCTCCTCCCGCCCTCGCTCTACGAGGCCCAGTTCCTGGACCGGCTGCGCGGCGGGCTCTAACGCTCCAGCCGCAGCAGGCCGCCCTCTGGGACGGTGACCTCCACGACGCCGGGGTCCAGGCGCACGGGCTCCTCGCCCAGTATCCGGCCCCGGCAGTCGTGCACCGTGACGCGGGCGGTGCCGGGCTCCCGCACCCGGAGCAGCACGCCGGTCGAGTCGTCGCCGTTGGCCAGCCACAACGTGCCGGCGGCAGGGACCGCGACCGGCAGCGGCGCGTAGCGGGCGATGATCACGGTGTTCCCCGAACGGGCGGTCACCTGCGGATAGGCCAGGTCCGGGCGGGACGGCTCGAACTCACCGCGCTGCAGCACCCCGGCGTGCTCCCTGAAGAAGGCCAGCCAGAAGCGCAGCACCTCGGCCTGCGCTGGGGTCTGCGCGGTCAGGTCCACGGAGATCTGCGGCACCGCGAACAACACGCTGATCAGCTGGGTCGCCACCCGCTGCGGGCTCTCGTCTGGGTGCCACATGAGCATGTCGGCGTGCACGGCCAACGGCCCGGCGATCAGTCGCAGGTCCACCGTGCGCTGCCGGTTGTGCGCCGGGCTGAGCGGGCAGTCGGAGGCGCGGATCATGGTGGCGTGGGGCCACAGGCCCGGGCTTGTGTACGGCTGGCGCAGCTCCACCAGGCAGTCGCGGGGCAGCTGGGCCAGCAGCCTGCGCACGCCCTCGTTCACCGTGGCGCAGTCCGCCCCGGGACCGGGCGCGGGCGGGTCCTCCACGGCGAACTGGTCGATGAAGTCGATCTTGAGGCCGTCCATGCCCCACTCCTCGACCGCCCTGGAGAGACGGCCCGCCAGCAGGTCGCGGACGTGGGGGTAGCGGGGATCGACGATGGCCGCGTTCATGTGCTCCTTGTACGCCAGCGTGTACGGCCTCAGGCGCTCCCACATGGCGGTGTGGCGGCCGACGAAGGGAAGGGCGTACCAGAGCAGGTAGGCGAGACCTTCGCCGCGTACCTTGGCCACGTGCCGGGAAATGTCGGGAAAGGAGGTGGGGGACGGCTCCCAGTCTCCGACGAAGCCGTAGCCGCGGCCCCGGTCGTCGCTGTGCCAGCCGTCGTCCACGATGATGGCCTCGCAGCCCAGCTCGGCCGCCGGGCCCGCCTGGCGCTCCACGCCGGCCGCGTCCACGTGCTGCTGCATGGCGTACCAGGTCGAGTAGGCGGGCATCCGTGCCACCTCGGGGACCTCACGGTGCGGCCCGTGGAGTGAGCCCCACCAGGCGGCCACGTCGGCCAGGGTCCGGGCGAAGTGTCGCCCGCTGAGGTCCAGGCGCAGCAGCAGACCGGCATCCGGCTCGGCCTCGTGCTCGATCCAGAACCCGAAGTCCCCGGTCTCCTCCACCACCCCCGTACGGGTCAGCACCGGCCGGACGACCTCCCCGGCCGCGTACGTGCACAGGGCGACGTCGCCCGCCCCGACCAGGCAGCCGACGGGGGCGTTCTTCTCCAGCGCGGCCGTGCGGGGCCGGCGCCAGAACGGTGGCAGGCCGCGGTGCTCGCCGCCGTCGGCGGCCCAGAAGGCGGTCGCGCCCACGCACGGCACCCGCCAGCCCACCCGCACGCTCGCCGTCCGGTCGGGGACGACGCGCAGCTCCAGCACACCTGGCGCAGGTTCGGTGACCGTACAGGCCAGCTCGGCCTCGCCCGAGCACTCGAACATGAGCCCGCCCGCCGCCACCTCCGTGGTCCGCCGCAGGCCACGGTCATGGGGCTGCCAGATGCCGGGTGCCGCGCTCAAGTCTTGGCTCTTCCGTCAGAAGGTGAAGAGGGTCTGGATGGCGACCGCGGCGGCGCCGCGTGCCCACTGCTCGAAGGACCTCGGGCGCAGCAGCAGCCGGCAGTCGGCCGCCGCGCCGAACGCCTGGGCGGCGAACGACTGGTTGATCTGCTCCTCGAACAGGTCGTAGGCCGCCAGCCCGCGCATGTCGCCGGTCACGATGATCCGCTCCGGACCGATCAGGTTGGCCATCGCGGCCATGGCCAGGCCGATCGCGTGCCCGGCGCGGGCGAATACCTCCCGCACCGCCGGATCCCCCTCGTGGGCGGCGTCGATCGCCGTGTCGATGGTCATCTCGGGGGCGCCCGCCGCCGCGCGGGCCGCCGAGACCAGCGGCCCGGTCCCGGCGATCGCCTCGACGCAGCCGCGCCCGCCGCAGTGGCACTCGGGCCCCTCACTCTCGACGGGGATGTGACCGATCTCCCCGGCCACACCGTGCGAGCCGGCCACCACGTGGCCGTTGACCACGAGTCCGCATCCGATGCCGACCCCCACGGTGACCAGTGCGAACGACGACGCGCCCACCCCTTCGCCGAACCACTGCTCGGCCACCGTGAGCGACTTGACGTCGTTTTCGATCGTGACGGTCAGGCCCGTCGCCGCGGTGGCGAGCTTGGCCAGCGGCACTTGCCGCCAGCCCAGGAAGGGCGAATATCGCACCAGCCCGTGGGCCTTGTCGACGTCGCCGGAGACGGCCAGGCCCAGCGAGTGGCAGCGCTCGGTGTAGGCCGGGTCGGCCGCCAGCAACTCGGCCACCAGTGCGGTCAGCTCCGCCACGACGCCGTCGACGTCTGTCGTCGCCAGCGGCCGGTGCAAGGAGAGCAGCGGCTGTGCACGCAGGTCGGTGACCACCCCGATGAGCTCGTCGTCGGTTATCTTCACACCGATGAAGAACTCCCTGTCAGGCATGATCGCCAGCGGGCTGGCGGGGCGCCCGGCTCCGGGCGCCGTCCGCTCGGTGGCCTCCAGCTCCTGGAGATAGCCCTTTTCGATGAACGGGCGGGCGGCCTTGGTGACGGCGGCGGACGACAGGCCGGTCCGCTTCGCGATCTCCACCCTGGAGACCGGCCCCTGCGTGAGCACCATGGTGAACACGGTGGTCGCCGCGGGGGTGGTGGTGAGCCGAGGAAGCATGGGCGCATAGTAGCAGTAATTAACTTCGTCAAGAATTGAATTGCGGGTGGGGCGTGCCTAGGCTCTCGCTCATGCGATTGGTGACCCACGACCCCGATGGACGCAGGTGGCTGCTGCGTACTCCGTTCACCAGCTATGTGGTCGGGCTGGCGGAGGACGACGCGCCCCGCTGCCTGCACTGGGGACCCGTGCTGACGGCCGCACAGGCCGCCGCCCTGCGCGCGCCCGCGGCGTGGGGGACCAGCAGCTTCGACAGCGTGACGGCGGGCGACGAGGAACTGGTCACCGAGGCGGGCGCCCGGTTCGAGACGCCCTCGCTACAGGTCGTCTTCCCAGGTGGCGACAGGGGCGTCGTGTGGCGTCACGAGGGCCACGACGTGGACGAAGGCCACCTCACGCTCCGCTTCTCCGACCGCCGCCATCCCTTCCAGGTCGAGCTGCACTACCGGGTTCGCGCCGACAGCGACGTCATCGAGCGGTGGACCGTCCTGCGCTCCGGCGTGCGCGTGACCGTGCTGCGCTGCGACTCCGCGGCTTGGAGCGTTCCCATGCTGCGCGGCTACCGGCTCAGCCACGTCACCGGGGGCTGGAGTGCCGAGCACGCGCTGCGCCGTCCCGAGCTGACGATGGGGGAGACCGTGCTGACCAGCAGGCGCGGGCTGAGCGGGCACCACGCCAACCCATGGCTCATGATCGACGGCGGAGACGCGACCGAACGGCACGGCGAGGTGTGGAGCGGCGCGCTGGCCTGGAGCGGGAGCTGGCGCGTCACCGTCACCCGCGGCCCGTCGGGCCGCGCGGGGTGGACCGGCGGGGCGGGCCATGAAGGGCCGGCGTTCGAGCTGGCGCCGGGGGAGGAGCGGGTCACGCCCGCCTTCGCCGGCCTCTACAGCGCGCACGGGTACGGCGGCGCGAGCCGCGCGTGGCACCGCCACGTCACACGCCACGTGCTGCCCCAGCCCGGCGAGCTGCGCCCCGTCCTCTACAACTCGTGGGAGGCGGTCGGCTTCGAGGTGAACGAGGCCAACCAGCTCCGGCTCGCCCGGCTGGCGGCGGAGGCGGGCGCGGAGCTGTTCGTGGTGGACGACGGCTGGTTCGGCGACCGGGCCGGTGACCACGCCGGACTGGGCGACTGGTGGCCCAGCCGTGACCGCTTCCCCGACGGCCTGACGCCGCTCATCGACGAGGTGCACCGGCTGGGCATGCGCTTCGGCCTGTGGGTGGAGCCCGAGATGGTCAGCCCTGACAGCCACCTCTACAGGGCCCACCCCGACTGGGCGCATCACACGCCGGGCCGGCCACGCACGGAGCTGCGCAACCAACTCGTGCTCAACCTGGCCAGGCCCGAGGTGGCCGATCAGGTCCGCAAGTGGCTGCACGATCTGGCCGGCGAGTACGAGATCGACTTCCTCAAGTGGGACTTCAACCGCGCGCTCACCGAGGCGGGGCCAGACGCCCGGGTCTGGCACGACCACGTACGGGCGGTCTACGCCATCCTCGACCAGCTCCGCGCCGACCACCCCGGCCTGCGCATCGAGGGCTGCGCGGGCGGCGGCGGACGCACCGACCTCGGCATGATGGCCCGCACCGACCAGGTGTGGACCTCCGACAACACCGACGCCTGGGACCGGATCGCGATCCAGCACGGCTTCAGCCAGGTCTACCCCGCCCGCGCCATGGCCGCCTGGGTCACCGACAGCCCCAACCCGCTGACCGGCCGGGTCACGCCGCTGCGCTTCCGCTTCCACGTGGCGATGGCGGGCGTTCTCGGGCTCGGCGGCGACCTGCTCGCCTGGAGCCGGGAGGAGCTGGACGAGGCGGCCGCGCTGGTCGCCGCCTACAAGGACATCCGGCCGGTCGTCCAGCTCGGCGAGCAATACCGGCTCGACGGCGGGGTGCAGTACGCGTACGACGGGCGCGTGGTCGTGCTGGCCTGGCGCGGGCCCGTCGCGTTCGGAGAGCCGCGCCTCCCGCTCCGCCTGGCCGGGCTCGACCCGCTCGGCCACTACCGCGACGAGGACACCGGCCGGCTGCACCACGGCGCCGTGCTGATGGCGTCCGGACTCGACCTCGACCTGACCGGGGGCGACTACGCCAGCGCTCTCGTCCGTTTTCGCAAGGAGGAGAACTGATATGCGGCAGGGGCGGGTCCTGCCACAGGACCGCCCCGCCCCTCGGAGGAGAGAGGACCGTCAGGGGCGGGGGACCGCGATGCCGCCGTATCGGTCCCAGCCCTTGGAGATGCGGTCGTGGTACTTGGCGGCCTCGGCCGCGTCCCGGACCCAGTCCCACTCGCCGCTCGCCGCCGGTGCCGGATAAGTCTGGATCTGTTCGGCTATGCGCTGGGCGTCGTCCAGCCCGTCCCAGATGAGCCGTCTCATCTTCCCGGTCCGCTGCGCCGCGTCCCGCGCGTAGATCCGGTACCCGAAGTACGCCGCCGCGACGGCCCGGTGCAGCCTGGCGGTCAGCACCGTTCGCTCGAAGTACGCCTTGAGCTGCTGGTAGTGCTGAGGTGACAGGTCCCGCCGCGCCTTGTCGATGTCGCGCAGCGCGCTCTCCGCCACCCTCACCCCGTGGTCCTTCTCGGTGAGCACGTACCGCAGATACGTGGGCGTCATCTGGTCGCCCGGTGTCACCCACCCCCTGTCCAGCACGTACTGCGCCTCCCTGGCCAGTGTGGGGTCGGTCTTGCAGGCCGCCGGCGACAGATGGTTGACCACGTCGATCCAGAAGTGGAACCGCTTGTTCACGCCGTGACGGACATAGGTGACCGGCGGCTCGATCCACTTGCCCGACACGCTGCGGTGGTAGCTCGAGCAGTACGGCTCGTAGTCCAGCCGGGAGTGGTTCGCGGTGTTCGTGCCCAGGCTGTAGAGCACCGAGGTGACGATCTCGTACGACTTCGACAGCGCCGCAGCGACGTCACCCGCGGCCCGTCGCCCGTACGTCTTCTCCGCGAACTCCCGGTAGATCGTCTCCACGCTCACTCGGGGATCCTCCGTCGCGCGCGCCAGTGCGTACAGGTTGATCTCCGTCGGCGTGCCGACGATGCGCGACTCGTCGTAGCGGTCGGTCCTGGCCACGTAGCCGATCACGTTCGGCAGGGTCTGGTAGTGGCGCAGCCGCTTGATGTGCTCCTCCGGCCACGCGTTCGCGATCTTTCCCTGGCCGTTGTACTCGCCCGCCGTGTCGTACTCGATGAGCACGGGCCGGTTGATCCGCGAGATCGTGGAGTCGTTCGGGTGGGTGAGGAAGAAGTCGTGCGGCGTGGCCTTGGCCATCACCTTGACGTCGGGGTTGCTCACCAGCGCGATGGCGCCGATCGTGCGCTCCATCTCCTCGGGGAAGTAGCCGAACGTACGCAGGTAGAGGTCAAGCCCCCGTTCGCTGACGATGACCTCGGCAACCCGGTCGACCAGGTAAGCGAGCTTCTGCTCGGCCGTGGTGAGCTTCGCCGAGTGCTGCCGCTCCACCCGCGCACCGGTCTCGATGAACGTCAGCACCACCGAGTCGATGTCCGGCACCAGGTCGAGCATCTCCCGGTAGTCCTGCTTGAACCATTCCCAGAAGGCCGGATCGTCCAGGTCGATCGTGCCGTCGGGCCCGGTGCGGAACTCGGCGGGATAGTAGTCCAGGTCGTAGAGCGAGTGGTCCCAGATCGCCACCTCGGCGATCCCGGCGTCGTGCGCTGCCTTGGTGAGCCGGTTGGCCTGCGCCTGCTTGGCGGGCTCGCGTACCTCGCGCAGATCGTGCACGATCTCGTGGCTCAACTGCAGGTGATTGATCTTGTGCGACCCGGCGGCGGCGATGACGGCGTCGGCCCCGGCGTCGCTGTCGGACAGGATCGTCCACCCGCGCACCTGCTGCTCGGCTTCGGCCTGCGTGGGGAGCGCCACCCCGGCGGTCACCAGCAGGATCAGGGCGGCGATGAGGTGCCTCATTGCTCCACCCCGTCCACGAGCACCTTCCGCATGCTCAACCCATCGGTGAACGCGATCTTGTCCGGGCCGGTGATGTTGGTGAACACGCACTTCTCCAGGCGCACCCCGACGAGGTGGTCGGTTTCCAGGCCGACGAGGTTGAGCACGGCGCCGGCGCCGTCGAGCCTGGTCCGCTCCATCCGGATGTCGCGCACCGACACCGGCTCCGTGCCGCCCTCGTGGCTGTTGTAGGCCATGTTGACGAAGATCACCTCACGCTCCACGTTGCGGCCGGTGAAGTCGCGCACGTAGACGCCTTCGATGAAGGCGCCGCGCTTCTTGCTGGCCTTGATGTAGACGGGATACTTCACCGGGTAGTGGCCCGGGAAGTCCGGCGAGTTGATCACGCACCGTTCGGCGAAGACGTTGCGGACGCCGCCCGACATCTCGCTGCCAACGGTGATGCCGCCCCAGCGGCCGGAGAAGTAGCAGTCCTGGACGACGACGTTCTCGCTGGGCACGCCGACCCGGCGGCCGTCAGCGTCACGTCCCGATTTGACCGCGACGCAGTCGTCGTTGGTGTCGAACCGGCACCCCTGGATGTGCACGTAGGACGAGGACTCGGGGTCGCAGCCGTCGGTGTTGTAGAGCGTGCTGACGACGGTGATGCCGCGCACGGTGACGTTCGTGGACAGAACCGGGTTCACGGTCCACATGGGCGGCTCGAGAATCGTGACGTCGCTGACCAGGATGTTTTGACATTTCACGAACTGGACCATGGCGGGACGCAGGTAGTGGCCCGCTCCGAACACGCGCTGCTCGACCGGCACGCCCTCGTCGCCCATCTCCCGCAGCGCCCGCTGGTCGCCGCCCTGCGGCCCGCCGTCGGCGTACCAGCTCTCCCACGGGCCCTGCCTGGCCTGCCCGTCGAGCGTGCCCTTGCCCGTGACCGCGACGTTCCGCTGGCCGTGGGCGTAGATGAAGGGACTGTAGTTGTAGCACTCCGTGCCCTCCCACCGGGTGAAGACGACCGGCAGGTACGCGTTCGGATCCGTGCTGAAGGCGATCACGCCGCCCTCGGACACGTGCAGCTCGACGTTGCTGAGGAGGTGGACGGCGCCCGTGAGGAAGCGTCCCGGCGGGACCACGACGCGGCCGCCGCCGTTGCGATGGCACTCGATGATCGCCGCCTTGAACGCGGCCGTGCAGTCAGTCGTGCCGTCACCGACGGCGCCGAAAGCGGTGACATCCCACCTTCGGTTAGGGAAACGAGGAGGTCGGATCTTCCGCAGGATGTGCGGCATCTTGTGCCATGGATCGGATGATCCGGCAGCGGCCTGCGCCGATGCGGGGGATGAGGCGAGTGTGGCCAGGACGAATGTACCGCCTGCCCTCAGTAGAGATCGTCGAGAAGGCATGGTCACCACCGGAGGTGCGGAGACATCGGATCTCTGGAGCGTAAGCGTAAGCCCCGCCGAATTCAATTCTTGACGAAATTAATTGTTCGGTCTGGCTTTTCGGAAACTCGCTGATCGCGGGATCGTGGACGGGCAACCCGCACTGCAGTGTGGGCGTGCTCTCGCCCACACCACGTGGGTCGATGCCCACGATGTCGAAGCGGCGGCGCAGCTCGTCGGAGAAAGTGTCGGAAGCGTAGTCGCGCACGAGCAGCGCGCCGGGCACGCCAGGGCCGCCCGGGTTGTAGAAGAGAGTGCCCACCCGAGCGGCGGGATCGGTGGCCTTCCGGCGTACGACGGTCAATTCGATCTTCGCATCGGACGGCGCGCTCCAATCGAGCGGCACCGCGATCACACCGCACTCGGCGCCCGGCCGGTTGTCGCAGTCGTGCCAAGACAGGCCGCCTGGAGCAGGGGCGGAAGCGGGGCGCTCGCAGAGGCGGACGCACCCCCGCCCAGGCCGATCACTGAGGCGGACGCCACGGCAAGGATCATCGGGAATCGGTTCACGGAGCAGCATTCTTCGTGCCCGCTCGAGCTTGGTCATCGACCGAAGGGACGATCCCGGTCGGCCAAACGGCTACATGGTCAGGCGTCGGCCTCCGCTTCGGCTCACCCGGCTGACGAGCTCGCACTGCCGGTTCGCCCAGCTGTCCAGCGGCGAGAGTTGGAGTTGGCAGAGCATCGTTGCCACCAGTGCCGGGGCTGCCTGTATCGGGGCGGCGCAGGACGTGAGCGGTGGTGTATCGTCCAGGCCGGCGTTGCGGGCGATGATGGCGCTAGCTGAACGGGCCGAAATGCGTCCGACCTTGGCCTTGAGGTACAGCGCGGGATTGTCGGCGGCGGTGGGCCAGTAAGGGCGTTCCTCCAGCCATTGGTCAAGGTTGGGGCGCAGCTTCGGGAGGAGGGGCATTGCATGAGTGAGGGACTGCAGGTCATCGGCGTCGGGATGCATCGGACCGGATCGATGTCGGTGAAGGCAGCGCTGGAACGGTTGGGGTCCGGGCCGTGCTATCACGGCATGGAGGCGTTGCGTCGATGTACGGACGGCGAGCATTGGCTGGCGGCGTACGAAGCCGGCGGTGAGGTCGACTGGTCGCTGATCTTCGAGGGCTATCGAGCCGCCTTGGACTGGCCGACCGTCTACTTCTGGGAGCAGTTGGTCACTGCGTACCCGGACGCGAAGATCCTGCTCACCGAACGTGATCCGGAACGCTGGTGGGCCAGCCACGTCGAGATGTTCCAGCTCGGTGCCGCGTTCTTCGAGGAACTCACCGACGAGCAACGGCAGTGGGCGGAGGAGTCCGGCTTCGCGCGAATGCAGACGGCGCTGGCCACCATTCCGGCGGCGACCTTCGGCGGGCGGGTGTTCGACAAGGCGCACTGCCTGCGGGTGTTCGAACAGCACAACGAACGGGTCCGGCGTACCGTGCCGGCTGAGCGGCTGCTGGTTTATCGCGTGCAGGAGGGCTGGGCGCCGCTGTGCCGGTTCCTCGGTGTTGACGTTCCGGACGAACCGTTCCCACGTGTGAACGTCGGCGACAACCTGCTGCACAACATCCGTACGGCGATGCGACTGGCCAGGGAACAGACGGGGGAGGTGGTCTGGCGCTGACGACAGCGCTCACCGAAGGCAGCACCGTGCCGATGGATGCGTGCCGTCCTCTGGATACCTCATCCCACCGGCATAGCCCACCCGCCAGCGACCGTCACTACCCGCGACGACGTAACTCCGGCCTTTCAAGCTCGGGATGCACGTGTTCTGGCGCGTCCAGCACCAGGCTCCGGGGGCGTGTGGCGTGACTGAAGTGTGGCTCACCGTGGCTCACGATCAGATGACGTAACTATGCGGCTGGGCAAAGCCGCAGATCTGCGTGGTTGGCCGAGCGAGACTTGGGGCCCACGACCCACAAGTTGTGAGCGCCCCCAGCGTGACTTACAGGACCTTTGGGGTGGTGGGTCTTGATGCCGGCGGCGTTGACGAGGGTGTCCAGCCGTCCCAGCCGTGTGACGACGCGGTCTACGAGGGCGGTGGCCTCGTCGGTCGCGGTGATGTCGGTAGGAAATGCGTGGGCGGTGTCGCCGCGAGCGGGTGCTTAGCGAGCCACGCCGCGCCCGCCGACCGTTGATCGCGTACGTGAACCGGAGAGACTACGGGGCGCCGGCCCGCGCGGCGCGGCGGCGCTCGGTGAGCCGCCGGGCCTTGGCGCTGGAACCACAGTCGGCCATGCGGCACCAGCGGCGGGAACCGTTGCGGCTCTGGTCGAGGAACAGCCACCCGCAGCCGCCTTCGGGTACGGGGCAGCGGCGTACCCGGGTCAGGTCGGCCGTCCGCAGTGCGTCGAGTGCGGCCTCGGCGATCCGGTCGGGTATCAGCATGGCCGCTACCGTGCCGTAGGTGAGTCGTACCTGTGGCGGGTCGCCTCTGTCGAGCACCAACGTCGCTCGGGCGGCCGCCCCCGACCACCGCTCGTGCAGCCCGACCAGCGCGGCCCCGGCCGCGATCGGGTCGCCCCCGGCGGGGTCGCCTGGGTCACCCGCCGCCCCACCGTCCGCGGGCTGGATCGCCGCGAGCAGCACGAGGTGCAGCCCCTCCCGGATGTCCCGCACGGCGGCCAGTCCCGCGTGTGCCGCCGCGGGATCGTCGAGCCATGCCTGACCGGCCCGGTTGGCTTCCGCGTCGCTGATCAGGCCTACCTTGACCGTCCAGCGCAGTAATGCGGAGGTGTCGGACAAGAAGTCGTGGGGCGGCTTGCCGTCGAGCGCTGCCCCTCGTTCGAGCGTGTTGACCAGATCGAGTGCGGGGTGCCCCCCGACCAGCGGCAACTGGCCCACGTCGAGTCGCATGCCAGCCAGGCTACCATCTAAGGTATTGATGGGGGTTGCAGGGTGCTGTTCGCTGAGCATCGGCTCACGTGACTCGGGTGTCCTCGGGCAGTGGCTCGTCGGTGGTCGCCGGCGCGACCTTCCGCCGGCTGGAGAAGACCGGTTCGGCCAGCACGACGGCGAACGCCGCCAGGCTGAGCAGCGCCCCGACGAGTGCGGTGCTGCGCACACCCGGGCCGAGCAGCAGCACGCTGCCGAAGAACGCGCCCGCGGTGATGCCGGTATTGAAGGCCGTGGAGGTACCGGCGCTCGCCATGTCCGACGCGCCCGGTGCGTACGCGAGCACCCGTGAACCCAGAGTGGCCGTCAGGCCCGCCAACGTGAAGCCGGACAGGGAGATCGTGATGACAGTCGTCAGCTGGGAGGCGCCGAACGCGTACTGCCCGGCGAGCGCCAGCACCTGCAGGCCTATGAGCCCCGTCATGGTGAGCCAGCCGTGATGGTCGATGAGGGAGGCGACCACGAAAACGCCGACAAGGCCCGCGATCCCGCGTGCCAGCAGGAGCGGACCGATCGACGACTCGGCGAAGCCACTGACGCCGGTCAGGAACGGGCTGATGTAGGTGAACGCCGTGAACGCGCCGGTGATCGCCAGCGCCGTGGTGGCCACGATCGACAGATACCGGCCGCGGTCGGGTGAGCTGCCCCGGTCCGCCGCGCCTTGCCCGGTCGGCGTGTTGGGCAGCACGGCCGCGACCGCGACGAGTGCGAGCAGGCCCAGGCCGCTGAGCGCGAAGAACGCCATCCGCCAGTTGGTCTGCTGACCGAGCCACGTGCCGGCCGGGATGCCGGCCAGCGCGGCGACGGAGCCGCCCGCGTACAGGATCGACACGGCCCGGCCGCGCACCTCGGCCCGGAACAGGCCGGCGGCGGCCGGCGTCACGACGGCCCAGAACAGCGCCTGGCTCAGCGCGGTCACCATCCGGGCACCCATGAGCAGCCAGTAGTTCCACGCCACAGCCGACAGGCAGGTCGCCACGATGAAGACGCCTAACAGGATGCACAGCAGCCGACGTCGAGGCAGCCGGCGAGTCAGCCGCGTGAGCGGCAGGGACACCACCACGACGATCAGGCCGTACCCGGTGACCAGTAGCCCGACCGCCGACGCGCTGGTACCGAGATCGTTCGCGATCAAGGAGAGCAGACCGATCGGCAGCGACTCGGTCGTCACGTAGATGAACACCGCCAGGGTCAGGGCGATCAAAGTGGCGATCGCCGACTTGCTTCCGAACCGTTCTCGCACGCTTCCTCCTCGGTAAAGTCACCAACGTTCTGGATGTTGACGGTAGCTTTCCGCGCCGGTTCATCATGGGATTCCCTCGTAACAAGGACCGTAAGGCGATTTGTGCTACCAGTCAATCAGATTTAGACGGTACGAAGAAGTCATTCGAGCCGCAACCGAGGACGGGCCGCATGACATGACCGGCAGGCCAACCAACCCGGGCGACTATGGTCCATGGTCTCGATCAACGATGATCAAGCCGTCACCGTCATCGGCGCGAGCTTCGTCCAGCGATATGCCCGCCGCACGAAGCTGCTGCCAGTGCTGGACCCGTCGAAGGGCTGATGATCAAACCGGTCCGGCCCCGCCATGTGCGAGGCGGGGCCGGCTCGTTTGGGGTGTCCGTCAGCAGGAGCCGAGCATGCTGTTCAGCGCGGACTTCTCGGCGCTGTCCACGCTCAGGCCCCAGGTGTACTTGACCTGGATCCACGCGCGGGCGTAGGTGCAGCGGAAGGACGTCACCGGCGGCGTCCATTGGGCGGGGTCCTGGTCGCTTTTGGACTGGTTGACGTTGTCGGTGACGGCCCACAGTTGAGGGCCGGCCAGGTCGTTGGCGAAGGACTGGCGGCGCGAGGTGGACCAGTTCCACGCGCCGGAGGTCCACGCCTCAGCCAGCGGAACCATGTGGTCGATGTCCACGTCGGAGGCGGCGGTCCAGGTGGCGCCGTCGTACGGCGAGTACCAGCGGCCGGAGGTGGCCGAGCAGGAGGAGTTGGTCACGACGTTGGTGCCGTCCCGCTTGAGTACCTGCTCGCGGGTGTCGCAGGCCCCGGAGATGGTGATCCAGTGCGGGAACAGGTCACGGTTGTAGGTGGAGCCGTGGGACTCGGTGGCGACGGTGAGCGCGGCCAGCCGGGAGGCGGCCGTGCTCACCGAGGGGATGCCGGGCGGGGTGGCGGAGGCGGGTCCCGCGGTTACTGCGAGGATGGCGAAGACCGCGATGGCTGCGGAGATGACAGAGACGATTCGGCGCATGGCCAGTGGGTCCCTTTCTGGCCGGTGTCCTCGGCCAGGGAGGGGTGGTCCTGGTCGGGGGCGAGGAGAGGGCCGAAGGGGACGTTGTCATGGTTGTCTGGCGATCTAGTAAAGATCACATGGAGTCTGTGCAAGCCGTATATGTCCGGGAATCGGGGAGGGTTGCGGGAGTGGTCAGTTCTGACGCAGCTGCGCGGCACCAGGCATCACGACGCGGATGGTGCCCGTGCGATCGTCACCGCGCTGTGGGCCGCCGGGAACCCGCCGCCTGGTCGTCATCACCGCCGGCGGGCACGTTGTCGACGAGGGCGATGGGCCGGCCAGCCGGGTCGTGGTCAAGCTGCTGCGACGTTTCCTCAGGGAAGGGTTCGCCGACTTCGCCCGTACCGACGAGGCCGGTCGCGCCAGTGGACTGGACGATCATGCGGTCGCCGCGGCTTACCGACCGCGGGCGCCAGCCGTACCGCAGGGCGATCGATCGCAATGTGCGGGGCGGCATCCACCGGCGTGCCGACCTCGCCGACGCCGTTCTCGCCGCGCCGGCCGACCCGGCGACCGCCGGACAGGCCACTATTCGTACGGCTCGACGGGCGGGGAAATCGGCTGCACGTCGGAAGCGGTCATCTCCGGTACGTACGTGTCCGATCGCCGACCTTTACGAGGGATCCAGGTGCCGGTGACCCGCACCCAGGTGTTCTCCTTGGGGGAGGGCACGCCGTGCACGGCGACCTCCACGGCCATCGCGTCGGCGGCGCAACAGTTGATCCGCATCCTGGTGATGTTCCAGCCGGTCTTGGACGGTACGGCGAAGCCGGTCAGCCTGACCTTCCTTCCCGTGAGCGAGGAGCCCGACGGTGCGTAGGCCCGCCCGATGAACTCGCCCAGCGTCAGAAACGTCACCCCGCCGCGGCCAAGCTCCCCGTAGCCCGCGGTCCGGGAAGGTGCGGGCGTGCCGTCGCCGAGCCTGGCCGCGAACGAGCCGAGTGGGGGAGGCGCGACTATCACCATGACGAACACGGGCGCGGCCAGCAACCATGCCACCCGAGAAGCGTGGGCATGAGCGCCGGGCCGGCCCAGCGAGCCCTGAACGACAGACAGCAGGCCCAGACCCAGCAGCACCGCACCGGCTCCTACGAGCAGCGGCCGGAAGTCGGGCTTGACGTAGTTCACGTACGTCGTGGAGAACGCGGAGATGGTCAGCAGCACAGCGCCGAGGATCAGCAGGAGAGCCCCTTGCGTCTGGCGGTTCACAGCAGTGCCCAACCGGTGACGAAGCTTACGCCGATCGCGAGGGTCAGTGTAAGCGGCACGAATCGCCAGGTGAAGGCGCGTCCGAAGGTGCCCGCCTGGAGCGCGATGAGCGGAGCGAGCCTCGTTCCTTCAGTTGGGCGACCATGTCGGCGCGCAGCCGATCGGGAGACTCTGATTTTGCGTGGCCACGAGCGGCTCGTGTGGGGCGCGGCGTTCGGCGCTGACGGGACCAGGCTGGTGTCCGCGGGCGACGACGGCACCGTCCGGGTCTGGGACCCGCGAGGCATGGGCCAGGTCTCGGTGTTGCGCGGCCACGAAGGGGAGGCGTGGGTGGCGGCCTTCGGTCCCGATGGCCGGCGGGTGTTCAGCGGCGGCGTGGACGGCACCGTCCGGAGCTGGGACTGGTCCGCCGGCACGCACCGCGTGCTGAACCGGCACGAGGACGAGGTGGTGGGCCTGGCCGTGAGCATCGAGTTCTCCCGCGACGGAAAACTGCTGACCACCGCACACGGCGACGGCACCGTGCGCCTGTGGCGCTGCACCGCCTGCGAGCCGGTCAACGACGTGCTCGCCCGCGTCGACCGGCGGCTCTCCGGAGAGTGACCCATCTGGTCCTGGAGGCGTCCTTTACCGCCACGAACCCACCCATCCGGTGTCGTGTCCACTCATGTCCTGAGTCCATAATGGGCTTATGCATAAGCGCATTATGGATACGGCGGTCCCGCAGGAGTCGCCCGAGGGCTTGATCATCGCGATGGAGGAGCTGTTACGGCACGTCCGGCACAGCGCGACCACAGGTGGCCTCAGCACCGCCGCCTCCTCCACGCTGAGCCGTCTGGCCCGCGAAGGGCCGCAGCGACTGACCGAACTGGCCCGGGCCGAGCGCGTCTCCCAGCCGAACATGTCGCAGCTCGTCACCCGCCTGGAACGCACGGAGCTGGTGCGGCGCACAGCGGATCACAGCGACGGACGCGGAGTGCTGGTCGAAGTCACCGACACCGGAGTGGAGGTGTTGCTGCTACGGCGCGCCGAACGCGCCGGCGCGCTCCAGCAACTGATCGACGAGCTGACCGAACAGGAGCAGCAGGCCGTCAAGGTCGCGCTGCCCGCCCTGGCCAGAGTGATCCAGGACCAGCAGGCACGCTCCTGACCCACCCCTCACAGGTCAACCTCGGAAGAGAAAACAGAACATGAGCACACCCCACGGAAAGACCGCCAGCCCCTTCAAGCAACCCAAGGCCGTCTGGGCCGTCGCGTTCGCCTGCGTCATCTCGTTCATGGGCATCGGCCTGGTCGATCCGATCCTGCCGGCTCTGGCCGACAGCCTGAACGCCACCCCGAGCCAGGTGTCCCTGCTCTTCAGCAGCTACCTCATCGTCACCGCCGTCGCGATGCTCCTCGTCGGCTGGGTCTCCAGCCGGATCGGCGCCAAGCGGACCCTGGTCATCGGCCTGGCCGTCATCGTCGTCTTCGCCGCCTTGGCGGGCACCACCGACTCCATCAGCGGCATCGTCGGTTTCCGTGCCGGCTGGGGTCTGGGCAACGCGATGTTCATCGCCACCTCACTCGCCGTCATCGTCGCTTCGGCGAGCGGCGGCTTCGGCGGCGCCATCATCCTGTACGAGACCGCCCTCGGCCTCGGCATAGCCGTCGGACCCCTGCTCGGCGGCGCACTCGGTGCCGTGAGCTGGCGCGGCCCCTTCTTCGGTGTCGCTGTCCTCATGGCCATCGCCCTGATCGCGACCCTCGCCTTCGTGCCCGCCACGCCAAAGCCCGCCCGGCGCACCTCACCGGTGGCGCCGCTCAAGGCGCTGCGTCACCGCGGTCTGCTGACCATGGGCGTCATGGCCCTGCTGTACAACTGGGGCTTCTTCACCATGCTGGGCTACGCGCCGTACCCGATGGAGCTCGACGCGCATCAGCTCGGTCTGGTCTTCACCGGCTGGGGCCTGCTCGTGGCCGCCTTCAGCGTGTTCTTCGCCCCGCGCCTGCAGGCCCGCTTCGGCACGGCACCCGTGCTGTACGCCAACCTGCTCGGCCTGGCGATCGTGATGGCCATCATCGCGGCCGGCGTCGAAACGCCCACCGTGGTGATCGTCGCCGTCGTCGTCAGCGGTGCCTTCATCGGCATCAACAACACCCTCACCACTCAGGCCGTCATGCTCGTCTCGCCGGTCGAGCGCCCGGTGGCCTCCTCCGCCTACGGTTTCCTGCGCTTCATCGGCGGCGGCCTGGCCCCCTACGTCGCCGGTGTACTCGCTGACGCCTCCGGTCTGAGCGTGCCCTTCTACCTCGGTGCCGCCACCTTCCTGCTGGCCATCCCGATTCTCGCCGGCGGGCACCGGCTGCTCCGCCAGGCGGAGGAGCACCTCAGCGAAGGCGAGCCCGTCGAACCCGCCCTCACCCCGATCGGCGGCGCCGTGCCCGCCGACCGCCCGCTGCTCGTCGTGGCCGTAGGGGCGCACGACAACGCCGCCTCCATCGTGGACACGGCGGCACAGCTAGCCAGGGAGAGCGGAAGCGCGCTGGACGTCGTCCACGTCACCGAGACCGCCATCGTCGAAGAACAGGCCATCGACACCGAGACCCCCGACCAGGCCCGAGCCGCCGTCACGGCGCACCTCGACCGGCTCGCCGCACACGGCGCCGCCGCCACCGGTCACGTCCTCACCAGCGTCGGCGACCACGCCGCCGCCGGCCGAGCCCTGGCCCGACACGCCACGGAAACGCGCGCCCGCAAGGTCGCCGTCGGCCGCTCCCCGCGCGGGCCCCTCCTGCAGTTCGCCGACGGCAGTTTCACCAGCGCCCTCACCCACGCGGCGACCTGCACGGTCATCCTCATCGAACCTGACGACGATCCTCGTCCCCTGACCGCGGCCACGCTGACGGAGTTGCGCGACAGCATGGCCTGAGCCACGAGAGGGTGTGCTGCCGGGAGTATCGCTCGTCCGACCGGCGGCCACCCCCGTTCACGAGAGCAGGCGGCCCTTGCCCACCTTCGGCCCCTTCGACCCCGGACCGGGCGGGGTCGTTTCGCTTCCCGCCGCTCACCGCTCCCCTCGGCATCACATGGCTCATGCGCGTTCGGGGTGGCGCTGCCGTACGGGGGTGACCAGCGCGATCAATGCCAGCAGCAGGCAGGACGCTCCGGCGAACACGAACACCGCCGTCGCGCCGTAACGCGCGGCGCCCCAGCCGAGGGCGGCCGCGCCCACCGGCCCGAGGGAGAAGTGGATCGTCCAGAACGCCGACGTCACCCGGCCAAGCAGGTGGGCGGGTGTCACCTGCTGCCGTAGCGACATGGAGCAGATGCCGGCCACGCTGACGCATGCCAGATAGAGGGCCATGACGGCGGCCACACTCCACACGGAGCCGGCGAGCCCGAGGCTGAGGATGGCCAGGCCCGACACGATCTGTGCCCCGATCCACGACGGCCCGAAGCCGAGGGCCCTCCGCACGCGGGCCACCAGCATCGAGCCGGCCATCGTGCCTGCCGCGCCGACTCCCAGCACAATGCCCACCACGGAGTCCGCCTGGCCGAGGTCGTGCTTGAGCCGGTAGATCACGATGTCGGTCAGGCCGAGTGTCATGAAGATGAAGAACGACAGCAGGACGGTCAGGGTCCGCAGTACGGGGTGCCGGAACAGGAACTCGGCCCCGGCCAGCAGTTCCCGCCACGGCCGTCCCTTGGGAGCGAGTTCGACGGACTCGACGGCGTACCGGGAGACGCGGGTCAGCAGCACGCCGAGCGCGGACAGCCCGAAACTGGCGGCGTTGATGGCGATCGCGGCGGTCGAACCCAGGTGACCGGCCACCACGCCGGCCAGGGTGGGGCCGAGGATGCCGGCCGCGGCGGCCGTGGCGTAGAGCATGCCGTTGGCTTCGGTGACGCGTTCCTCGCCGGCCAGGCCGCGGACCGCGGACACGTACGTGACCTGGAAGACCATGCCCACGGCCGCGGCCAGCGGCAGCACCGCGTACAGGAGCCAGACGTGCCGGCCGAAGGCCCAGGCCACGGGGATGGTCGCGTACAGGACGAGGCGGATGACGTCGCAGGCGATGAGCAGCCGACGCCGGTCGAATCGGTCGGCGAGCACCCCCGCGAACACCCCTGCCGCCACCGATGCCGCCCCCGACACGCCGGTGAGCAGACCCATCTGGGCGACGGAGCCGGTGACGTTCAGGACGAGGAGGGGCACCGCGATGAGCGCGAACGAGTCGCCCGCCACCGACAGCGTCTGCGCGCCCCAGAAGATCAGGAAGTCACAGTCCCGCCACAACGAGCGGGCCGCTGGTCGCGTGTCACTCTCCATCGGTCACGGGCACATGGCGGGAGTGGGGCCGGCGTGGGAAGCTTCGGTACGCGCCGATCCGGGGTGAGATCACGCACGGAAGAGTATCTTTCCCGGTCCGCGCTCCGCCGCCCGTTTTCCGCCGCCCTGAGTGATGCCGTCGAGCTCAAGCCACTGCTGCCTCAGAACCGGAGAATCGTTGATCGATTCGGGGTGCGGATAGCGGGAGGCAACCAGCGTGTAAGAGGACGTCCGGAGAATGGCTGGCATGACTGATTTCCCTGTTTTACGCCTCGTCACGCTGGTGCGCAATGGTGCCGTCCTCGGTCTCGCGCTGATGACGGTCGTCGGATGCGGCCTTGCCGGCGGGGATGCCGGAGGCGGTGATGTCGCTCCGCAGAGCGTGACCAGTAGCGTCACCGCAGAACCTGGGACGAGCGCGCCCGTCCAGGCCGAGAGCGCGCCCGCTCAGGCCGAGAGCACCCCCGACCAGGCCGGCGGCGGCGAGGAGGACCCGGCGCCGGTCGAACCGGGTGGAGTCCTGGCCGACGGCAGCACGGTCTCGGCCGAGCTGACCCGCGCCGGGCAGAAGGACAGGTTCACCTTGGACCTGGGTGACGCCAGGGAGTTCTACGTCACCGACATGCAGGGCGACGACATCCAGCTACAGGTGTTCGCAGACGTCGACGACCAGCCGCTGGGCCCCTCCAGCGTCGCTCTCGGCTTCGGCACCTCGATCTTCAAGCTGACCAAGGCGGGTGGGCATCGCCTGGAGGTGTGGGGGAACACGAACGTCATCGGCTCCTACAGCTTCAGGATCGCCACGGTCAAGGTCCGCACGTTCCCCGCGGCGATCGGTCTGAAGATCGGCGAGGGGAGTCCCGCCGGGGCGGGGCGGTTGGACGTCCCCGGACGGATCGACCGTTTCGAGTTCGACTCGGACGGCGCCACGGCCATCAAGGTCCTCGGTGGCGCCGGGGCGTGCGACGCCGTCGACATGGAACTCTTCGACGCCGCCGAGCAGAGCGTCGCCACCGCCCGGCAGCCTTTCCCCCTGTGCGGCTACGAGTTCGACCTCCCGCTCTCGGGCGGGGACGGGCGCTACGCGCTGGTCGTCAGATCGCCCACGGCGAAGACCGGGGCGTACTCCTTCCAGATCGCGCGCGCCGGCTGAACGGTCAGGAGCGGCGCAGGCTCCCCTGGTATGTCAGTGAGCCTGCGCCTTCCTGCCCCACGAGGTGCAAGGTGGCGGAATCCTCGAGCGTGAGGGTCATGTCTCCCCCCACGCACTGGTCCTGTTGCACCAGGGTCAGTTCCAGCGCGGGGCCGTTCCTGACCCGGGTCAGCGTGACCTGCTGCGTGCAGTCGTCTTTCGCCCACGTGCCGGTGCTCTGCCCCTGTGACAGGGCGATCGTGACGGTGGCGGTTTCCTTATGTGTGTCGTCCGAGACGACTTGTCCCGTCCATGTGCCCGCGAAGGCTTCGGGGATTACGCGCGTCCGGGCCGGAGGCGGCGTCGGGGTTGATGCGGAAGCAGGGTCCTGGTCGGCGGACGTGCTTGGTTCCACCTGGCTCGTCGTTCCGTCGTCCGCGGCGGAGCCGCCGATCCTCCCGGTCGCGTACAGCGCCCCGGCCGCCGCGATGACCGCGACGGAGATGGCGATCAGCGGGATGGCATGCCGCTTCGCTCGCCGAGTGTCCCCATCAAGGGGGACGGTGCGCGGTGCTGCCGGTGGTCGGGCCGGGCCGGGACCCGGCCAGTCAGGAGGGAGGTACGCGGTGGGGACCGGGCCGACGTCGGGAACCGTGACGGTGGAGGCACCGGGATCGACCAGGCGGATCAGGAGCGACCGGGCAGAGGGACGCGTCCCGGGGTCCTTGGACAGACAGGTGGCCAGGGTCTCGCGCAGGCTCTCGGGAACGCCGGAAAGGTCGGGGTCCTGGTTGAGGATGCGGTTGAAGACCGCGGCGACCGTGTCGCTGCCGAACGGCGCCCGGCCGGTCGCGGCGTAGACCATGGTCGCGGCCCAGCCGAACACGTCGGCCGCGGGCGACCCGTGTTCGCCCTTGAGCTGCTCGGGGGCCATGTACGGGGGAGTGCCCGACAGGGCCGAAGGCGCCGTGCCGGCGTCGAGCGGCCGGGCGATGCCGAAGTCGACCACGCGCGGCCCGTCGGGACCGAGCAGCACGTTGGCCGGCTTGAAGTCCCGATGAACGACCCCGGCGCCGTGGATGGCCGCGAGGGCGGAAGCCGTACCGACCGCCAGCCGTTCGAGATCACCGTCCCGCAGTGGGCCGCCGCCGCGCACGCGTTCCTGGAGAGAGGGGCCCGCGACGAACTCACTCACCACATACGGAGCCGGCCGGTCGAGATCGGCTCCCAGCACGCGGGCCGTGCAGAAGGGAGCCACCCGGCGGGCGGAGTCGAGTTCTCTGGCCAGCCGGCGGCGGGTGTCAGGATCGGTGCCACCTTTGAGGACCTTGATCGCGACGCGGTCACCGGACGTGCTACGCCCCTCGTAGACGATCCCCTGCCCACCCTCTCCCAAGCGCCCCAAGATCTGGAACGCCCCCAGCATGCGCGGGTCTCCAGGCTCCAGCGGGACAGGGGGCATGAGCTCCTCCATGCGCGTTGGTACGGGTCCCCACTGGGCGTCTTCGGAATGTGCCAGGGCCATCATCGCAGCCTTTGTGAAGATTGTAGGGGCCTCGACCATCACCGGTTCGCCGCGCTCTGGGACGCCCACCACCATCCGCGGTCCAGGTAGAGCGACCATGGTCGTGACACAACAGGGCCACAATCGAGGAAGGCCCTGGCAGGCGGGCAGGAGGACGCCTGGATCAGGGGCCAATGGCACCGTGATGGGGGACTCCCTCCTCCTCCGCCGCGATGCCGCCTTCACGAGGCTGTCGCCGTGGCGGCGGAAGTACCCGGACGTGGAGGTGGTCGAATCGGTCGTGGCCGGGCATCCGGTCACGGTGCTGTCCGGCGTGTTCGGCCCGCCCGGACGCTGCCTCAACGCCGCCGACAGGTAAGATCACGCCCAGCTCGCCGTGAAATAGATTAGCCGGACTGATCTATCGGTCGTAGCGCCGCGCCGCATATGTTCATGGCGCTCGGAAAAACCAGAAAAGCGTCAACTGCGCCACCCCGATCAATCGCCCGGCCATGAGCCGCCAGCAGCGAGAATCAGCCGGCATTCGCAAGAACATCCCTGACATCATCATTGTGAACCGGTTCACCAGCGCTTGCTTCGCATCGGAATTCAGATGATGATCGCGGATGTCGCGAAGTCATCGCTTGGTCAGCTCGCCGCCGTGGCGTTTCCATCAATTTCCAGCGACATGCTCACTGAAAGGAATCGACTGTGCGCACATCGACCGACCGGAGTACATCCGCCACCTCCGCAGGCATGCCTAGGCGGGCTGCCGCGCTCTCGCGTCGCACCGGCCTGGTGATGGGGCTGGCCGCCGCACTGACCGCCGGCACCGCGCTGGTTGGGGCGAGCCCGGCCCTGGCTGCGCCGCCTGTGTGCGGCGAGGAGCGCGCCTACGTCCACCAGTCGACGGGCCTCGGCAGGAGTGTCGGCCCGAACGTCGACAGCCGGTTCAACCCGGGCGAGTTCAACATCAGCAAGAGCGCTGATTCCTACGTCTTCGCGGCCGGCATCCACCGGCCGCGCCGCACCATCAAATTCACGTTCAAAAACCAGGACGACGCCGTCGTGAAGCCCTACGAAAGCACGGTGTCCGACAATAACGGCATCGTCCGCCAAGAGGATAATGTGTTCAAGTGGGACTTCACCGAAGTCGGGTCGAGAGTGCGGATCTACGCCGATATCCACACACGGTGCGGCGGTGACGACGTGCTGCGCAACGTCTACGTGGGAGCGATCAACACCACGCCCTGATCCGGTCTGACCAAAGGACAGCCCTCCGTGCTCCAAGGAGGGCTGTCCCAGCGGTCATCAGCCCATGACGGCAGGGCCTGAGTGTCCATCGGACGTGCGGCAAGGGACTTTGGTCCCTGCCGTGGACGCCGCGAAGCGCGGGACCGTCAAGGACGTCGCCAGGGTCGAACGGGTCTTCGGCGAGCCGACCGTTCAGGACGGCGTCACCGTCATCCCGGTCGCCCGCATCGGCGGCGGGGGTGGCAGTGGCAGGCAGGAAGCGGTGACAGCTCAGCCGGTGAAGAGGCATGCGGCCGTCAGCCGCGCTTGTCCGCCCGGAGCCGGGCGGACAGCGCGGCGGCCTGGGTGCGGCGTTGCATGTTGAGCTTGGACAGCAGGTTCGACACGTAGTTCTTGACGGTCTTCTCGGCCAGGAACAGTCGTTCGCCGATCTGCCGGTTGGTCAGGCCCTCGCCGATCAGGTCCAGGATGTGGCGTTCTTGTTCGGTGAGTGCGGCCAGCGGGTCCTTCCTGGCGGCCTGGTCGCGCAGTCGTTGCAGCATGGCGGCGGTGGTCTGCGGGTCGAGCAGCGACTGCCCGGAGGCGACCGTGCGGACCGCGCCGACCAGGTCGGAGCCGTGGATCTGCTTGAGCACGTATCCGGACGCGCCGGCCATGACCGCGTCGAACAGGGCGTCGTCGTCGGCGAACGAGGTGAGCATCAGACAGGCCAGCTCGGGCAGCCGGGAGCGGACCTCCCGGCACACGTCGACCCCGTTGCCGTCGGGCAGGCGTACGTCGAGCACCGCCACGTCCGGTTGGAGCGCGGGGATGCGGGCGATCGCCGATTCGGCGGTTCCCGCCTCGCCGACGACCTCGATGTCGTCTTCGGACCCCAGCAGGGCGGCCACCCCACGCCGTACGACCTCATGGTCGTCAAGCAGGAACACACGAATCATGCCTCCGACGGTAGCCACAAGACTCAGGTCTCAAAAGAGGCCAAGGTCCCAAAAGCGACATGTCCAGCGGTGTTTGGTCGTCCGATGGCCTGTCGTTGGCGCCGTGGGCGATCACGCCGTCGCGCAGCAGGACGTCGTAACCCTCAGACATACCGGAGCTCCTGTTCGTCGCGCAGGCGAATCCGCGTACCTCTCACCACCGAGGCCGTCCGACCGGCCGGCGCGACAGGAGTGCCGGACGTCCCCTGGCTTGAGGCCGAAGGTCCCTGCGTGGCATGGCGGCAGGCCCGGGGCCGATCAAGGACACCCCGCCTCAAAAGTCAAGGGTCGTGTGCTCTGGTCCTGGATCGGTTCACACGGTAGAAACATTCCAAGTTGGCGCCCTGCCCGGTCCTGCCTGCTTTCCAGTCTTCTGTCCTCTGACAGGTCGATGCGCCATGCCCTCATGCCCGTCCTCCGTCCAACGCCGCGCAGCGGAAGGGATGACCCAGATGACGACCCAGCCTGGCGGTCGCCGGGGGTGGCGCTCGCGCCGCCTGACGTTAGCGCTCAGCCTTGTGCTGACCAGCGCCGTGGTGATGACGGGCACGGCGGACGCCGCCGCGCCGAAGCCCGGCAACCCGGGCTTGGGGACGAACGTCACCGTCTTCGATCCGAGCATGCCGGTCGGCGAGATCGAGGCGGTCCTCGACGCGGCGCACGCCGCGCAGGTCGACGCCGAGATGGGTGCCGAGCGCCACGCGTACCTCTTCAGGCCGGGGACCTACGGTACGGCGCAGGATCCGCTGCACATCAAGGTCGGCTACTACACGGAGATCGCCGGCCTGGGGGCCTCGCCCACGGACGTGGTCATCAACGGCAAGGTGGAGGTCTACAACCGCTGCCTGGCCGACGGGGGGACGAGCAACTGCCTGGCGCTCGTCAACTTCTGGCGCACCCTGTCCAACCTGTCGATCAGCATCAACGCGTCCGGCCAGGACGGCTGCCGGGCGTCGGCGAACTTCTGGGCCGTCTCCCAGGCCGTGTCGATGCGCCGTCTCGACATCAGCGGCGGCGACCTGTCGCTGATGGACTTCTGCACCGCCGGCCCGCAGTTCGCCAGCGGCGGCTTCATCGCCGACTCCAGGCTGCCGTCGGTCACCAACGGGTCGCAGCAGCAGTGGCTGACCCGCAACAGCGAGGTCGCGGGATGGTCCAACGGGGTGTGGAACCAGGTGTTCACGGGCGTCGTCGGCGCCCCGGACGACGCGGAGTTCCCGGTCCCGCCGTACACGACTCTCGGCACGACTCCGGTGAGCCGTGAGAAGCCGTACCTGTTCGTCGACGACAAGGGCGCGTACAAGGTTCGCGTGCCGGCCGCGCGGAGGAACACGCGCGGCGTCTCGTGGGCCGATGGCATGACACCGGGCCGCACGGTACCGATCAGCGACTTCTTCGTCGCCAAGCCGTCGGACTCGGTGCAGGTCATCAACAACCAGCTCGCGCGCGGCAAACACCTGCTGCTCACACCCGGCGTGTACGACATCGCGCGGAGCATCGAGGTCAAGCGCCCCGGCACGGTGGTCCTCGGCCTGGGCCACGCCACGCTCACCGCGGTCGACGGCTCGACCCCGCTGGAGGTCGCCGACGTCCCCGGCGCCGTCATCGCGGGCGTCACGATCGACGCGGGTCTCGAGGAATCGCCGGTGCTGCTCCGCGTCGGCAAGGAGCACGGCAACCGCCCGAGCCGGGCGGACGACCCGACGACCCTGGCCGACGTGTACTTCCGCGTCGGCGGGCCGCACGTCGGCAAGACCGGCATCGCGCTCCAGGTCAACAGCGACAACGTGCTCATCGACCACACCTGGGTGTGGCGTGCCGACCACGGCGTCGAGGGCTTCACCGACACCGAACGCTGGAACACCAACACCGGCCGCAACGGCGTCGTCGTCAACGGCGACAACGTGACCGCCACGGGGCTGTTCGTCGAGCACTTCCAGCAGCACAACACCGTCTGGAACGGCGAGGGCGGCACGACGATCCTCTACCAGAACGAGCTGCCGTACGACCCGCCGACCCAGGCCGACTGGATGAACGGCGACGTGGAAGGCTGGGCGGGCTACAAGGTCGCCGACCACGTGAAGGGCCACACCCTGTACGCCGGCGGCGTCTACGTCTTCAACCAGAACAACCCGTCAATCCACACCGAGAACGGCTTCGAGGTCCCCGAGACCCGAGGCGTCCGACTGCACCACATCATGACGGTCAACCTCGACGCGGGAACGATCGACCACGTCGTCAACGGCATCGGCGACCCCGCCGACACGACCAGGGTCGGCGCGCCGGTGTACATCTCGGACTATCCGGCCCGGTAACGCCCGGTCGTGGCACGCGCCGTGTGCACGAGGTGCGCACGGCGCGGGAACGCGTGCCGGTTATGTCGGGGGGACTTCCTGGGCCTCAGCTGCTCACCCCCGCATCACCCTGCCGCGCCGGCTTGTGCGGCCGGTCGGCGTCGCGAATCACCTCGACCGGGTCGACGACGACCAGTGCTTCGGCGAGGAACTCATCAAGCTGGGGCAGGAAGTCACGGATGGCTTCCTCGGTGTCGATGATGACGATCATCAGTGGGACGCTGTCGGCCGGCGACAGGATCCGGGTGGTGTGGACGCGCCGGGAGGCGCCGTAGCCTTCGATGCCGTGCAGCACGCCGGCCCCCGCCAAACCGGCGCGGCGGGCCCGGCACACGATCTCGTGGTAGAGCGGCGTCGCCGCCACCTGCGCCCTGGCCGCGTTCTCGCTGCTGACCTACCATCGCCTGCCGCTTCGATAGGCCCACTTCGGCCAAGTCGGTGGCTATGTCACCTATTGATACGGTATGTCGACCAACTGACGGCCGATCGTGCAGAGGTGAGGTAGACGGTGGAGATCGAGCAGACGGCGTTGCCGGGAATCGGACTGCGGCATGAGTTCACGACGCGGTCTGGACGGCGGGTCGGCATCGTCTCTCACCGCACCGGCCGCCGGGACCTCGTGGTCTACGATCCAGACGACCCGGACCGCGCCTGCGAGACCGTCGTGATGAACGACGAGGAAGCGGACGCGCTGGCCGAACTGCTCGGAGCGCCACGCGTCGTTCAGCGACTCAATGACCTGCATCGCGAGGTCGAAGGGCTGGTCAGCCTGCAGTTGCCGATCGCAGACGGCTCGCCGTACGCGGGCCGGCCGATGGGGGACGCGCGGGTACGGACCCGCACCGGCGCCTCCATCGTGGCAGTGGTACGCGGCGGCCAGGTGGCCGCCAGTCCGGGCCCGGACTTCATCTTCGACGCGGGCGATGTCGTGGTCGTGGTGGGCAGCGCCGACAGCACCAGCGCCGTCGCCGACATCCTGGCCCGAGGGTAGGCCCGGCTTGCACCACACTGCGATTTTGTTTCTGGAGTTCGGCGCGGTCGTGCTCGGACTCGGCATCCTGGGGGCGCTGGCCCTGCGCGTCGGCATCTCGCCGATCCCTCTCTATCTGATCGCCGGACTGGCGTTCGGCACCGGCGGGATCCTGCCGCTGGCCACCAGCGAGGAGTTCACGGCCGTCGGCGCCGAGCTCGGCGTGATCCTGCTGCTGCTCACGCTCGGATTGGAGTACAACGCCGACGAGCTGGTGACCAGCCTGAAGGGCAACGCCCGAGCCGGGATCGTGGATCTGGTGCTCAATGCGGCGCCAGGGGCGATCTGCGCGCTGCTGCTGGGCTGGGGTCCGGTGGCGGCGGTGGCGATGGCCGGCGTCACCTACGCCACCTCCTCCGGCATCACCGCCAAGGTGCTGTCGGATCTGGGGTGGATCGGTAACCGGGAGACACCGGTGGTGTTGTCGCTGCTGGTCTTCGAGGACCTGACGATGGCGATCTACCTGCCGGTGCTGACCGCGATGCTGGCCGGGCTGAGCCTGCTGGGCGGCGCGGTGACGGTGGCGATCGCGCTGGGTACGGTCAGCGTCGTGCTGGTGGTGGCGCTGCGGTACGGCCGGTTCATCGAGGCGTTCGTGAGAAGCCCCAACTCCGAGGTGCTGCTGCTGAAGGTGGTCGGGCTGGCGCTGCTGGTGGCCGGGGTGGCCCAGCAGTTGCAGGTGTCGGCGGCGGTGGGGGCGTTCCTGGTCGGCATCGCCCTGTCGGGCGAGCTGGCCGAGGACGCCCAGGCGTTGCTGGCGCCGTTGCGGGATCTGTTCGCGGCGGTGTTCTTCGTCTTCTTCGGGCTGCAGACCGATCCCACGAAGATCGGCCCGGTGGCCGGGCTGGCGGTGCTGCTGGCCGTGGTCAGCATGATCACGAAGCTGCTCACCGGCGTCTACGCCGCCCGCCGGGCGGGGATCGCCAAGGCGGGGCAGGCCAGGGCCGGGATCGCGCTGATCCCGCGCGGGGAGTTCAACATCGTCATCGCCGGGCTGGCGGTGGCCGCCGGAGCCCATCCGGAGCTGGGCCCGCTGGCGGCCGCCTATGTGCTGATCCTGGCGGCGTTCGGCCCGCTGGCCGCCCGCCTGGTACAGCCGCTGGTCACCGCGATCGCCAAACGAGCCTGAGCCTGCCGGCCAGGCGCTGGTCGGCCGCGCCGGCTGACGCCCCTCGCCACCGCGGCGAGGGGGCGTCAGGGTTCGATCAGGCCGGCGCGAATGGCGTGGCGGGTCAGCTCCAAGCGGTCGCGCCGGCCGAGTTTGCTCAGGATGTTGGCCCGATGCCGTTCGACGGTCTTGACGCTGATCACGAGCATGTCGGCGATCTCCTTGGAGGAGCGGCCTTCCGCGATGAGCTTGACGATCTCCTCCTCGCGGGGCGACAGCAGCGTGTCAGGGACGCGTCGGCCCTGCTGGTGGCGTTGCAGGTAGTCGCGGATGAGGGCGGTGATCGCGCCCGGGTAGAAGAACGGCTCCCCGCGCATGGCCGCCCGGCAGGCCTCGAGCAGGTCCCGGTCGGCCACCGACTTGAGCACATATCCGCAGGCGCCCGCCTTGAGCGATTCGAAGAAGTACTGCTCGTTGTCGTACATCGAGAGCATGAGCAGGCGGATGCCGGGCGCGCACCGGGAGATCTCGCGGGCCGCCTGGATCCCCGTCATCCGCGGCATGGCGATGTCCAGGATGGCCAGATCGATGTCGTACCTCACCGACGACCCGTCCTCACCCGCGCCCGGCCACACGGCCCTCTCCCACGACCGGCCCTGAATGACGACCACGGGCGGCTCCGGCCCCGCGCCCTTCGACAACGGTAGGTCTCCGGCGTCAATTCTTCCGTCAGCTTGGCCAGTGCGCGACGGGCCTGATCGGGATTAGATTCTGCCGACCCCTTCCATCGGCACCGACCCGCCAGCCCCCTCATGCGTGGAACGGATTCGTCATGGCCAAGCGTCCGGCAGTCCTGGCTACCCTCGGAACCTTATTCGCGACCGTCAGTGCGATCGGAGCTCCTCCCGCACAAGCCGCGACACCATCCCCACTCCCGATCACCGTCGTCCTCCCGGCCCAGGTCAATCTCGCCGGGGCGGGATACGTCCCGGTCACGCTGCTGAGCACGGAAGGCGCGGACGCCACCGCGGTGGATCCGGCCACCGTCCGGCTGGGCGGCTCGCCGGTCGCCCGCGGCGACGGCGGATATCTCGCGACCACCGCCGACGCCGATGGCGACGGCCGGGCCGACCTCGTTCTGCACGCCGGCAAGGAGCAGCTGATCCAGGGCGGGCTCGGCCCGGACACCAAGGCGCTGACCGTGACCGGGTCCCTGCACGACGGCCGGGCCTTCGAGGCGTCGGGGGCGGTCACGCCTGAGGTCGCCCTCGAGGTCAAGTTCAGGGAGACACTTGGGGTCCGCGGGACGAATCAGAGCCTGCGCAGCACCCGTGGCGAGAACCTGGATCCCGTCCAGACCGTCCTCGACCGTCATCGCGCCCGTTCGGTCGCGCCGCTGGTGCCGAGCGCCTCGGTGGCCAGGCTGGACGACCAGAGCGCCAAGGCGAGGGCGCGCACCGGCGCGGCGGCCCCCGACATGGCCTCCTGGTACAGCGTCGTGCTGCCCGCCGACGCGGACGTGGACCAGGTGGTCGAGGACCTCCGGTCGCTCCCCGAGGTGGTCTTCGCCTATCCGGCCCCCGACCTCGTCCCGCCGCCCTCGGCGCCGACCCCGGACTTCACCGGGATGCAGGGCTACCAGCGGCCCGCGCCGCAGGGGATCGACGCCGACTTCTCCCACCGGGATCCGCGTACCCGCGGCGCCGGCATCAAGATCGTCGACCTGGAGTACGACTGGAACATGTCCCACGAGGACCTCCCGCTCGACTCCTCCAGCGACCTCGGCGGCTCGGTGTTCCCGCGCTACACGGGCTTCGCGGACGAGCACGGGACGGCGGTCTTCGGCGAGCTGGTCGCCGAGGACAACGAGTACGGCGTGATCGGCAGTGTGCCGGAGGCGACGATGTACGGCATCTCACCGAGCCAGGCGCTCCCCAGCGGGGGCACCCGATGGAGTCCTGGCGCGGCGCTGGCGTACCTCGCCGGCCTCGGCGTGCTCGCGCCCGGAGACGCGGTGCTGCTCGAACAGCAGACGTCCGGCCCCCTCGGCGGCAGCAACTACGCGCCGCTGGAGTGGATCCCGTCGGTCTTCGACGCGATCCAGCTGCTCGACGGCCTCGGGGTCACGGTGGTGGAGACCGGCGGCAACGGCAACCAGAACGTCGACTCCGACATCTACGTCCAGAACGGGATCAAGTGGTTCGACCGGAGCGTCCAGGACTCCGGCGCGATCCTGGTAGGAGCCGGCAGCAGCACCGACCATGAGCGGCTGGACTTCTCCAACCACGGCGCCAGGTTCGACCTGCAGGGCTGGGGACACAACATCGTGACCTCGGGCGGCAACGGCAACCTGCAGGGCGGGACCGATCCGGCGAACCTCAACGTCCGCTACACCAGGACGTTCGGCGGCACGTCCGGTGCCGGGCCGATCGTCACCGGCGCGGTCGTCGCCGTCCAGTCGTACCTGAAGGCCACCGGCCAGGCTCCGTGGAGCGCCGCGAAGCTCGCCGACCTGCTGAAGCGCACGGGCACCCCGCAGGGCTCCGCCACCGCGGCCGCGCACATCGGCCCTCTGCCCAACGTCGCGGCGGCGCTGAAGGCGATCGAGGTGGACCCGCCCACCACCGAGGCGCGGCTGACCCAGCGTCCTCCTCGCGACGGTGACGCGTACGTCAACCCCGTCGTGACGCTCACGGCGGGCGACGGCTGGGGCTCCGGCGTGACCGGGACCCAGTACCGGCTCGACGGCGGGAAGTGGAAGACCTACAGCGAGCCGTTCCGTGTGCTGCGCAAGGGTGAGCACACGCTCGCCTTCCGCTCCGCGGACGCCAACGGAAACCAGGAGAAGATCCGGTCGCTGTCCTTCACGAACCGCTGACGGACGGGCTGGCAGGGCTACACCGGCCCTGCCAGCCGCGCCAGTTTCAGCGCCATGTGCAGGGACAGCCGTTCGTTCCCGTTTCTCAGGTTGGTGCCGGCGAGCTGTTCGACCCGCTGGAGCCGGTAGTAGACCGAGGTGCGGTGCAGATTCATCTGGACCGCGGTGGCGTGCGCGTTGCCCGCCAGGTCGAGATACGTCTCCAGGGTCTCCAGCAGCGGCCGGCTCGCCGGATCCTCGATCAGCTTCTCCAGCCCGGGATGGACGCCGGCGTGGCTCAGCACCTCGCTGGACAGCTGCGACAGCACGCGGTAGATCCCGAGCTGCGACCAGCTCGCCACCGGCCCGGCAGCCGGAAGCTGCACGGCGACCTGGGCGGCCAGCGCCGCCTCGTCGTAGGAGGCGCGGATCTCGGATAAGTCCGCGCGCGGGCGCCCCACGCCGACCACCGCGCCGGCCACCGAGGACAGCCCGCGGATGGTCGTCTGCAGGACGTCGTTCAGATGCTCGGCGACGGCACGCGAGGCGGCGGCGCCGAGCCTGTCATGGACGAGCAGCACACCGTGGTCGTAGCGCACCAGATGCACGGCCTCCCGGGGACCGGTCCACCGGCGGCTCGCGATGAGGGCCTGCTCCAGGGCGATGCGGGCCAGGTCGTCGAGCCGTACGTTCGGCCGCAGGATCAGCCGGGCGACGACCGCCGTCGTGGGGACGTCGTCCCCGGCGAGCAGGCCGCCTTCGAGCAACGTCATCGCGCCGTGCCGCCGGGCGTCCCGCTCGTCGGCGAGCAGCAGCCGGATCGCCTCCGTCTCCCGTTGCGAGGCCAGCTCGCCGGCGAGGTTCTCGCGGTACAGGGCGAGCGCCAGGTCGGTGGTCGTCGTGGACACCGCCGCGATCTCGTCGTCGGTCATCGACTGGTCGGCGTCGATGACCCAGACGAACCCGAGCAGCATGTCACCGTGGCGGATCGGTACGCAGACCCTGGGCAGCATCCGCAGCTCGTCGCAGGCCGGGGTGCGGATCGGGCCCCTGGCCTGCATGATGCCGACCTTCCTGAAGAACGCGATCACCTCCGGCGTGGTCTGCCTGCGCAGGATCGACAGCCGGCGTACCTCGTCCATCGGCTCGAGTTGCTCGCTGTACGCGACCACCCGCTGGCGATGATCCTCGATCACCGCCGGACGGCCGACGCGGCTCGCCACGGATTCCACGATTGATTGCAGCTCCGAGAGCATCAGACCACTTTCGACAGAAGTAGAAACTTTCTCCCGTTATTTGCCGGATTGTGCCTCCATCCAAACGGCGTGTTCGAGGAGTCCCGACAGATGTCGGGGTGGTCGGCGGCGCGGTTTCGGCATCTGCACGGTGACGAGGACGCCCCCGGACCGTAGGGTGCCGCTTCGGCAGGTTCGTTTAGGAAGGTGTTCTTTGTGCTCTTGAACCGCGGCCGCCGCTTATCACGACGATTGCCGACCAAGACCCTGGTGGTGTTCTGCACCCTCGTGCTCGGCCTGTCGCTGAACATGACGCAGGCCGGCCAGGCCACCACCACGGCGTGGGCCCCTCCGGCGCTGAAGCCGATCGACCCGCAGCGCGTGCAGGACCAGCAGGACATGACCTGGCAGGACTACAAGCCGATTCCCGGCGTGAGCTGGGCCACCAACGGCGCGGTCCCGACCGACCGCGCGCTCCGGGTGGCGCTCGTCGCGGTCGACTTCCCCGACCAACCGTTCGTGATCACCAAGCCGAAGCAGTCCGACCCGTTCGGCAACCCGCAGATCGACCCCGTCTCCCGGGACGAGGTCCCGCGGTTCTACGCCGACTTCTTCAACAAGCCGAGCCCGGTGAACCACTACCAGACCATCAACGGGTACTGGATGGAGCAGAGTGGCGGCAAGATAGGCGTCACCTCGGTGACCGCCTTCGGGCCGTACCAGATGCCGAAGAACTCCTCCCAGTACGGCCTCAACGACATCGGCCAGCCCCAGCAGCAGGGCTGCCCCGGGCAGACCACGGTGACGGGCGACCAGGCCGGCGCGACCACCATCGCGGTGGCGTCGACCGAGTTCCTCAAGGTCGGCGACCTCATCACGATCGCCGGAGTCTCCCCGTCGGGGCAGCGGGTCGTCACCGGCATCCCGGACGGCACCCACCTCACCCTCGACGCGACGGTGACGGTCACCGACCAGGCCGGCATCAACAACTGCGCGGGGACCCGCCTGGAGACCGACGCCGACCAGCTCTGGCACGAGGACGCGGACTGCACCCGCAACTGCGGCTACGACGTGGTCCTGCGGATCTACGCCGGCTACGACGAGACCTCGGTGTGGCAGGAGTTCGGCGAGATGATGTTCGACTCGCCGGAGGACGTGCCGCGGGAGATCTGGGGCAACCCGAACCCGGCGCTGCCCAACAGCGTGCAGAGCCGGTACGTCCCCTGGACCTCCTGGCTGGCCGGCTCGCAACTGTGGGGTCAGTCGACGGTCCGGCAGGGCGAGAGCTCGGGCACGATCACGCACGAGCTGAGTCACTTCTTCTTCAGCATCGGCGACAACAACAACAATCCGTACGCGCAGCCCTATCACCGGGTGGGTTCGGGTCCGTGGGACATGATGGACCGGGGCTCGTTCAACGGGCCGGGCGGTCCGCACAACCGCTGGCAGGTGCCCGCGCAACAGGGCGCCTCGATGGGCGCCGAGCAGACGCTGCGCAACAAGATCGGGATGGGCTTCGTCCCCTACTCCTCGGTGTTGCGGCTCAACCGTGACGGGCTCGCCCAGTCCGGGCTCGCGGTCGTGGACGTTATCGCCAGGGCGGTGAACACCGGCCCGCTGCCGAAGGGCACCCGGGCGGGCGTTCAGGTGCTGCTGGACGGAGACGCGCCGGTCGACCGCTCGCCGGCCTGTGACGTCGGCACCGACCCGCTGTGCGACGGCGGCGGCCCCGCCGGTGAGTGGAGCAACTACACGCTTGAGACGGTCCAGCGGATCGGGTACGGCTCCTTCCAGCCGGACAACGGCGTGCTGATCGCCAAGAACAAGCCCTACGAGCCGGGAGGCGACGGCGAGGAGGGCGCGACCTGCGGCTACAACTGCTTCACGTGGGTGGTGGACGCGCATCCCGAGGACATCGGCATGCTCGACTACGAGCGGCCCGACGGCACCAAGGTGATGCGCACGATCGGCGACTACCGGCAGCTCAACGACGCGCTGTTCCATGCAGGAACGAACTCGGGCTCGAAGAACGAGTACGCCGACGCCGCCAACGGCCTGCGCTTCTACATCCTGGACAGGTACCAGGACGCCAAGGGCCTCCTGCACTACGTCATCGGCGTGCAGAACCCGAAGGGCGCCGGACCGCAGCGGCGCGGCGTGGCGCTGGACAAGGGGAGGCCGGGCGGCAAGGCTCCCGCATATGCCACCACCTGCTCGTTCCGGTTGGCCAACACCGGCAGGGACGCGGCCACAGACCCGGCGCTGCACCCGCAGGACGAGCGGGCCCACCTGCGCAACGACATCTACCGGTTGTCGGCCTCGGCCACGGGCGCGGGCTGGTCGGCGCAACTCCCCAACGACCTGGCCACGGCCGCGTTCGGCCAGTCGGCCGACGTCCCGGTCCATGTGACCCGTACGCCGGGCAGCTCCCACGCCGCCACCGTGGAGCTGACCGCGACCTCGGTGAGCGACCCGGGGAAGACGGCCACCTCCACCTGCAAGGTGAAGACCAAGGACACCGGCCACTGAACTGCAACATGCCATCCGGGGGCGGCGCCCCCGGAT
The DNA here is from genome assembly GCF_015645445.1 of Nonomuraea cypriaca. Taxonomy (GTDB): domain Bacteria; phylum Actinomycetota; class Actinomycetes; order Streptosporangiales; family Streptosporangiaceae; genus Nonomuraea; species Nonomuraea cypriaca. Next base: position 45,767 of record NZ_JADOGI010000037.1, read on the forward strand.
GGCATCACGTGCGGCTACCAGGCGACCGGCAGCCGGTGGACGCCGTACACGAGCATGTCGGTGCGCATCGTCACCTCCTCGGGCGGGACCGCCAGCCGCAGCCCGGGGAAGCGCCTGAACAGCGCGGTGTACGCCAGTCGCAGCTCGATCCTGGCGAGCTGCTGCCCCAGGCACTGGTGGATGCCGTGACCGAAGGCGAGCTGGCCGGACGCGTGCCGTCCGAGGTCGAGCCGGTCCGGGTCGTCGAACCTGGCCGGATCGCGGTTGGCCGCGGGCAGCGAGACGGTCACCGACTCGCCCGCTCCGATGATCTCGCCCTCCAGTTCGACGTCCTCCAGCGCCACGCGGATCGGGCCGATGTGGGCGATCGACAGGTACCGCAGCAGTTCCTCGACCGCCGCCGCAGGGTCGGCGTGCAGCCTGCCCACCTGGCCGGGGTCGGTCAGCAGGCGGTACGCGCCGAGCGAGATCATGTTCGCGGTCGTCTCGTGACCGGCGATGAGGAGCAGGAGCGAGATGTTGATCAGCTCCTCATCGGTCAGGTCGTCGGCGGCCAGCAGGCCGCTGACGAGGTCGTCCGCCGGCTCTTCGCGCTTGGCGGCCACCAGTTCGCCGAGGAAGGCGTACAGGGAGACGTACGCCTCCATCACCTCGCCGCCCGTCGACTCGTTGCGCATCACGAGCGCCGAGGCCCGCTGGAACCGCTCGCGATCCGCGTACGGCACGCCGAGCAGCTCGCAGATGACCAGCGACGGGATCGGCAACGCGAACTCGGTCACCAGGTCCGCCGGCGGCCCGTGCCGCTCCAGGGCGTCGAGGTGGGCCTCGGTGAGCTTCTCGATCCTCGGCTCGAGCCACCGCATCCGCTGCACCGTGAACCGCCCGGTGAGCAGCCGCCGGTAGCGCGTGTGGTCCGGCGGGTCCATGTGGACGAACATCCCAGGCCGCACCAGGTCCGCTCCCAGATCGCCCTGCCCCGAGAGCACGGGCGCGTGCTTCAGCTCCGTCCGCGAGCTGAACCGGGGGTCGGACAGCACGGCCCGGACCGCCGCGTGGCCGGTGGCGAGCCAGCCGAGGTGCCCATCCGGGTACGCGAGCCTGCTCAAGGGGGGCAGCGCTCCGAGCCCGTCGGGCGGGTCGAAGGGATCGGTGCGGGTCGTGGGCAGTGTCATCACATTCTCCTCCAACGTCATCGAACTTCCTCGAGCGTCATCGAACCTCGAGCACGGAGAGCCAGTCCGCGAGGATCGCGCCGTCCATCAGCCGCAGGGATCCGGCCGGGGCGCCGAGCGCGCGTTCCAGCACGTCGCCGTACGCGGCGAAGGTCCGCGCGATCTCCTCCGCGCCCGCCCCTTCCAGCACCATGAGCCCGGCGGCCTCGGTGAGGTCCTGGATCAGGGTGAGGACCACCAGCCCGGCTCGGTCGGGGTACGGCGTGTCGAAGACGCCCTCCGCCACCCCGCCGCGCACGATGTCGTCGACGAGCGGGACGAACCTCGCGGTGCCCGCCGCCCGCGACTTCTGCCGTACCAAGGCGTTGTCGTCGGAGTACATCACCGGCAGGACCGAGGTCAGGAACTCCTGGTCCTCGACCTTCACCCGGTCGAACGCCGCCAGGAACCGCTGCAGCCTCTCCAGCGCCGGACCCTCGCCCGTGGCCGCCGCCAGTGCCCGCTCCCAGCGCGCCATCATCCGCTCCACCAGCGCTTCGAGCAGCGCCGGCTTGGAGTCGAAGTAGTGGTACAGGGCGCCCTTGGACATGCCGACCCCGGCCAGCACGTCCTGGATGGTCATCTGCTGGTAGCCCTTGGTGCGTATCAGACGATGGGCCTCGCGCAGGATGGTCTCACGCCGGGCGGCGTGCTCCTCCTCGTTGACCGTGCGTGCCACGACTCTCCTAAAAATTAACCGACTGCCGGTTTATTTTAGCCCATCGGCATATGGAGGTGTGGCCGGGGGATGCCGGTAGGATTCGAGAACCCGGGCCATTCAGGCTCCACGCGTTCTTCGGGGCGCCGCCTTCCAGCGGCGCGTGCCGGTCGGCGCACTATTGAGAGCGAGACACAACATGAGTAGTGCTCGCAAGACCGATGACCATGCGGGCGAGGCGCCCGCCCAGCGGAGTGAGATCGACGAGCGGGCCGTGCACACGGCCAAGGCGCAGTGGCTCAAGGACAACCCGGCCGCGATGCCGCAGGTGGGCGCGGGGCGTTGGGCCGTGTACGACCGTGCCGGCCATCTACGCGGCCACCTCGTCGACGACGGCCTGACCCGCGACACCCGCTTCAGGGCGATCGCCGCCGTCAACGAGTGGATGCCCCCCGGCTCGCCGGGCGGCTCCGGCATCACCCTGCACGATGCCGGAGCGCACCTCCTGGACGCCGCTGAGGGCGGCGATCCCGGTGAGGAGACCTGACAGCTGGTTCCCGCACGCGACGGCTACGTGCCCGTCGTCGTGTACTCCGCGGCGGCCTGCTCCACGATGACGCCGTGTGACTCCCGTACGGGGCGAGCGACACCCGCGTCGCATCCGCCGAATGACTGGGCGCTTCGCTCCCAGGTGAGACCTCCTATACGTGAGCACGTGATGGAACATCGCCTGATGTTCCTGGTGCCACGCAGGGAGGCGATAGAGGGAGCCCCACATGGATCAGCTCAGTCTCGGAGTCGTGTCACAGTCTCGCAAGGAGAACGAGCACCGGCTGGCGATCCATCCGCTGCACCTTGAGCGGATCGAGGCCGATCTCCGGGACCGTATCTACCTCGAACACGGCTATGGCCGGCGATTCGGCATCTCCGACGAGCAGCTGGCACCGTACGTCGCGGGCTTCGTTTCGCGGGAGCGGATGGTGGCGGAGTGCGACGTCATCCTGCTCCCCAAGCCGCTGGCCCAGGACCTCAAGGAACTGCGCGAGGGACAGATCCTGTGGGGGTGGCCGCACTGCGTCCAGGATGAGGAGGTGACGCAGCTGGCGATCGACCGGCGGCTCACCCTGATCGCTTTCGAAGCGATGAACCACTGGAACAGCGACGGCACGTTCAACCTGCACGTCCTGCACAAGAACAACGAACTGGCGGGCTACTGCTCGGTTCTGCACGCCATGGCGCTCACCGGGACCACGGGAGACTACGGCCGGCGGCTACGCGCGGTCGTCATCTGTTTCGGGGCGACCGGGCGGGGCGCGGTCACGGCTCTCAGCGCGCACGGCGTGAACGACATCGATCTGCTCACCTTCCGCGACGTCACCGCGGTCGCCTCGCCGATCCACTCGGCGCGCATCGTACGTTTCGAGCACGAAGCCGACGACCCCAACCGCAGTTACGCGCTCACCGACGACGGCCGGGTGCCGCTGGCGTCCTTCATCGCCGACCACGACATCGTCGTCAACTGCGTGCTGCAGAACACCGACAGCCCGCTGATGTTCGTCACCGAGGACGATCTGGCCGCCTTCGCGCCTGGCACGCTGATCATCGACGTGTCCTGCGATGAGGGGATGGGTTTCAGCTGGGCGCGGCCCACGTCGTTCACCGAGCCGATGCTCAAGGTGGGCGACAACATCGACTACTACGGCGTCGACCACAGCCCGTCATACCTGTGGAACTCGGCCACCTGGGAGATCAGCGAGGCCCTGCTGCCGCACCTGCGCACGGTGCTCAGCGGACCCAAGACGTGGGACGAGGGTGACACCGTCCGGCGGGCCATCGAGATCCGCGACGGCGTCATCCAGAACCCCGCCATCCTCTCCTTCCAGCACCGTTCGCCCAGCTACCCACATCCGAAGAAGTAGGGCTCCCGGGACACCTGGAACGGTGGCCGCGCGAGTTCAGCTCGGTGCCGGGATCACGGCCACCGGACACTGGGCTTCGGTGAGCGCGGCCCGAGCGACCGCTCCCAGCAGGGCGCCTGTCCTCGGGCTGAGCCCGCGGCCGCCCAGGACGAGCAACGTCGCACCCTTTGCGGATTCGACGACCGCCCTCGGGGGTCGTTCGGCCACGAATTCGGTCGTCACCGGCACGTCCGGGTGCTGACCGGTCAGCCGTGACACCACGTCCTGGAATCGGGCCTCGGCCTCCTCACGCATCGTCGTGGCGTCCATGAAGGGAGGCCGATCAGGTTCTGGCAGAGCTCCCGGATCCCACCAGCCGCAGACGGCCGTCACCGTCCCGCCGCGCAACATCGCCTCCTTCATGGCGAAGGCGAACGCGGCCTGGCTCGCGAGAGAGCCGTCGACACCGACCACCATCCGGGCGCCGTCCGCACCCATGGGCGGGGCCGCGGGCCGTACGACGATGACCGGCCTCGCACTGTGCGCGGGGACCTGCACGGCCGCCGACCCCACCCCCAGGTCCTCGAACCCGCCCATTCCCCGGGAGCCCAGCACCGCCATCTCGGCTTCGCGCGCGGCCTCCAGCAGGACCGCCGAGGCCGGGCCCCTGGCCAGCAGCGGCCGGACGGTCACATCGGCGGCCAGATCGCGTGCCTTGCGGACGCCGTCGCGCACGACGGCGGTGGCGATGCGCTCGACCTCCGCCAGGAGCTGGTCGCTGGTGGGGCGGAAGTGGTACGGCCACTGCCAGGCGTGGCAGACCAGCACGGGCAGCTCACGCAGCCGCGCCTCTTCGACCGCCCAGCGCAGCGCCTGTTCGCTGCCAGATGATTCGTCGTAGCCGACCACGATGGGCCGCCCACTGTCACGATCGCTCACTACCGCCTCCAGAAGAGGGACTCTCTGCCTTGAAGGCCAACTGCCCCATGCTGGCGCGAGACTCTTCGAGCACGAGAGTCTTGGCATTTTGCAGGAGCCGAGAACACCTTTCGCCGACGGTGACGACGCCTGCTATCGCGCTTGGTGATGGGGCTAGCTGGGATTGGACGTTTCCGCCGAGCCGCCGAGCACATTGACTGGTGGGACAGCCGGCGCATCGTGCGCCGCTGTCACCGTGAGGCGGTTGGCGATGTCCCTGGACGCGGAGGCAACGAAGGTAGCAGCGGGGGCCGGCCTGAACGGTCAGGCACCGCGATGCGATCACATCGACCTGCTTTCTGCCGTGGAACCCGGGAAACGCGAATGCCAGGAGTGCCTGGCCGCCGGCCGGGCGTGGGCGCGGTTGCTGGTGTGCCTGAGCTGCGGCTGGGTGGCCTGTTCCGATGCGGAGGGCGGCCATGCCAGGGCGCACTACTGGGAGACCGACCATCCGGTGGTCGCGTCCATGGAGCCCGGGTCGACCTGGCGCTGGTGCTACGTGCACCGGCGAACTGTATGAGCGAGCCGAAAGAGATTTCATGACTATTTCCGAACAACCGGTGAAACGCCGTCAGGACTACGACGGCACCTCACCGTTCCCCGGAGCAGAAGAGCACGCTCCGGCTCGCCGCGCCCAGGTGGCCCTGACGGCTGCGATAGTGATCCTGCCGTTCGTAGCCCTCGGTGCGATGATCGTCCTGGCATGGGGGCAGGGAGTCGCGCTCGCCGATCTGCTCTTGGCCACGGCCTTCTATGTGGTGACCGGTCTCGGCGTGACGGTCGGGTTCCACCGGCTGCTGACTCACGGGTCCTTCACCGCGCGGCCATGGCTGCGTGTGGCCCTGGCGATCGCCGGGTCGATGGGCTTCCAGGGCAACGTGATCGACTGGGTGGCGGTGCACCGCCGCCATCATGCCTTCACCGACGAGCCGGGCGATCCGCACTCTCCCTATCGGTACGGCACCGGCCTGCGCGGGCAGCTTCGGGGGCTTGCCCACGCCCACCTGGGCTGGCTGTTCACCGACGATCAAACCCCCGCCGAGCGCTATGCCCCGGACCTGCTGGCCGATCCGGCCATGACCCGCGTGATGCGCGCCTTCCCCGCACTGTGCGCGCTGTCGCTGGCGCTGCCGTTCCTGGCCGGGTGGGCGATCACCGGCACCCTTTACGGCGGTCTGACCGCCTTCCTGTGGGCCGGGTTGATCCGTGTCGCGCTGCTCCAGCACGTCACCTGGAGCGTCAACTCCCTGTGTCACGTCATCGGCAGCAGGCCCTTCAAGACCCGCCGCCACGACCGGGCGACGAACCTGTGGCCGCTGGCGCTGCTGTCCTTCGGCGAAAGCTGGCACAACGGCCATCACAGTGATCCCACCTGCGCTCGTCACGGACTCGATCGCGGCCAGATCGACCCGTCCGGCGGCATGATCCGCCTGTTCGAACGGCTGGGCTGGGCGAGCGACGTACGCTGGCCCGACGCCGACCGCGTCCAACGCCGCCGCACCGTCCCCCTGTCACGATCCCGCGCCCCAGCCGGAGACTGACCGATGCCCTCATCCCATCGCCGTCAGGTCCTGCTGCGCGGCGAGCCGCCTGTTTCCGTCGCGCGCACGCCGTGGCGGGCGGCGGCGCCGGCGTCCGGGACGGATCGCGGCATCGCCGGTACGCCCGGCCCACTGCCACTGATCTCGCAGCCCGACAGCCCGCCCTCTCGCCATGGCCGACCCCGGCCGGCCCCTGCCGCCCACCGCGCCGCCCTCCACGAGGCACCTAGAGTGGTGGACGACGGTTCGGATCGGCGCCGCCCGGTTGAGGAGGTGGGCGGGCATGGAGTTACGTCAGCTGCGCTACTTCGTGACGCTGGCCGAAGAGTTGCACTTCGGCCGGGCGGCGGCCCGCGAGCACATCGTGCAGTCCGCGCTGAGCCAGCAGATCCAGCGGCTGGAGCGCGAGCTGGGGGTGCGGCTGCTGGATCGCAGTACCCACCACGTCGATCTGACCGCGGCGGGCGCCGCTTTCCTCATCGAGGCGCGCCAGATCCTCGACCACGTGGGACGGGCCGCGCAGGCCGCGCGCAACGCCGTCACCTCAGCGCCCACGCTCCGTGTCGGCATCATCGACGCCGGCTACGACACCATGCCGCAGATCCTGCGCGAGCTCCATCGCAGCCATCCGGACATCACGATCCATCAGGTCGAAGCGGGCACCCCCGAGCAGTATCGGCAGCTGGCCGACGGGCGCCTGGACATCGCCATCGGGCACGCCTCCCGGACCCCGGTCGAGGTGACCTCCAAGCTCATCAGACTCGATCCGCTCGGCGTGCTGGTGCCCGACGACCACCGCTTCGCCGACCTCGTCGGCGTACCCGTCGCCGCCCTCGCCGACGAAATCCTGCTGCTCGGCGAAGAGGCACAGACACCGGAACTCAACCAGTTCGTCATCGCGCTGTGCCGCTCGGCCGGATTCACGCCCACCATCTACGAGGGAACCGTCGAGAGCACCCACGCCGCCGCCGGCCTCGTACTGCAGCGCCGCTGTGTGCACTGCATCCCCTCCTCCTTCCGCACCTCCAACCCCGCTGGCACCACCTGGCTGCCCATTACCGAGCCCACCACGCACTACCCATGGTCACTGCTGTGGCACGACGCCAACCCCTCAACCCACATCGCCACCGTCATCAACAGCGCCGGACAAGTCGCCCAGCGGCTCGGCTGGCTGGAACCCGTCGCCCGCCCCGCTGAGCCACCACCCGGCGAAGACGCTCCGACGGCCGCCAGCCCCAGTGACGAGCCTGACTGAATCCGCCGGGACTGAGCTGTGATGCGTCCAACATGCGAGAATGGAGGGGAGATGTCTATCCCCTCCGGTTCAGCCCGCTGCTTTTCGCGCGAGGGAGGCGCCGACATCGTGCCGTACGTGCTGCCTATTCACGTTCCGGAGGAGAAGTGTGACATGACTACGGCCGAATGGCCGCGAAATTCGCGCGGAGGACCAGATGGAAATTGTGGATATATGGATGGACGTGCTGTCCAGCGTGGAAGGCGGCCAGCAGCGGGTCACGGTTCACCTGTACGGCGGCCAGTCCCTGAAGGGAGTCGTCGTCGAGTTGGACCGTGCCCGCAAGAGCGTCGTGCTCGATGAGTTCGCGCAGGGTTCCGCTGTGACGAGACACGAATCGCCTGTGCACACGATTCTGCTGTCGGCGGTTCAAGCTGTCACGGTTCACAAGCAGGAGTAACGAGTTATGAACGGTGGTGATTGTGGGATTGAAGGCTCTCGGCTACGGACGCGCCGGGGGCCTTTTCCTTGAACACGCCGTCGAGATTCAGGCGCATCACCGTCGACGGGCTTTCAGGCGGGCGCCTGACCGCTGATCATCGGCGCCGGGACCGGAACCTGTCCAGGAAACGCCGGACCCTCTGCTGCGTGTGCGGGTCTCGGGCCATCCGCTTCGCCTTCTCGATGTTCTCTTTGCCTTTGGGGCTGTGCAGGTACGCGCGTACCCGATCTATGAGTGTGGCCATGGCCATGCCCCTACCCGGTCCGGCCCGCGTGAAGCGGCGAGCACACCGCGAAACGCCGGTGTGCTCGCCGATGAGGGCGAACGGGTGTCAGTCGGCGACGATCGCGCCAGGAGGCAGCGGTGTCGCGCCGTTGGTGTCGGTGACCGTCACCGTGAACTTCTTCGGCGCGCTGATGTTGCCGGCGGCGTCGATGGCCCGGTACTCGATCTCGTGGCGGCCGTAGCCTGGCTCGAAGTCCGGGTACGACTGTTCGAACGGCGCCTTGGTCAGACCGCCGGTGCCGAGGCTGCCGTACGCGATCTCCTTGATGACCGTGCCTGACGGGGTGAACCGGTACGGCGTGCCCTCGGGCGCGTCCGGCCAGCCGTGATAGTTGAACCAGCCGTCGCCGTCGAGCCGGAACTCGATGACGACGTAGCCCTCCTGGTCGTCGGTCGCCTCCAGCCCCATCTCGAACCACTCGGGGAACACGTAGTGCGGCGGGCGGGCACGGGTGCCTGCGGTCGCCGAGGCGGGCTCGGACAGCTCGAAGGTCGCCTCGGGCACGACGTTGTCGACGGTCCAGGTGAGCGTGCCGGCCGGGGCGCCGGGCGCCTCGGGGTCGGACACCGTCGCCTTGAGTTCGTAGGTGCGGGGTGCCAGGCGGAGCTTGCCGAGGTCGAGGTTGCGGCTGTTGTGCGGGTTCGGCAGCGCCTTGCCGTCGAGGGTCCAGGTGACGTCCAGAACGCGGTCGCGCGGGTGGGTGGTCTCGACGTAGACGACGTCCTGACCGCCGACGGGGTGGGTGGTCGCCGTCGACGACGTGAACTCGACCGCGGACGAGGTGGACGGCGCCGGCGACGTGGATTCGGAGATCGTCCACTCGCGGGTCTGGGTGAGCGCGCCGCCGTCGGCCACGGCTGGGTCGCGCACGTCCTCGGTGTCGTCGGACACCGTGACGGTGACGGTGTCGCCGGCCCGCACGCCGTGCGCCTCGAGGTCGAGGTTCCGGCTGTTCCCGGTCTTCTTGACGGTCTTGCCGTTGACCGCCCAGGTGACGGTGAGCTCGTGGTACAGCGGGTGCATCGTCTCGACCCAGAGCACGTCCTCCGGATACACCGGCTCGTCGGTGGGCGTGGAGTGCAGGGCCAGCTGCGCGACGTCGCGCCGGCCGGAGATCCGCTCGATCATCCGCTCGCGGCCGACCTGGTCGAAGTGGAAGCCGATCCAGCGCATGATCGAGTGCTCGCTCGGCCGCCACACGTTGGACGAGCGGGTCAGGCCGCTCTCGTACCGGTCGATGGCGCCGCCGGACAGGCTCTCCTCGCCCAGCCAGCGGTACCACTTGCTCTGCTGCTTCCGCATCTCCTTCGTGGTCAGCCTGGTGTGGTGGATCGACGTCGGCTCGGTGTCCGGGTGTGCGCCGCCGGGGACGTTGCGGGCGCTGTACGGATATTCGTCCTGGAGGCCGCCCAGCGAGTGGCCCAGCTCGTGCGGGCTGACCAGCGGGCCCTGCGGCGCCTGCCCGGTCGTCGTGGCGTTGCGGCCGCCGATGCCGCCGTACGTGCTGGTGTTGGCGATGCTCAGGGTCTGCCGGTTCTCGGCCGTCACCCCCGGGATCATCGAGACGTACTGCTCCAGCGCCTGCTGGCCGCCGGGGCCGAACGTGACGCCGCGGGCGTTCGGCTCGGCCGGGCAGGTCGACGCGTACTGGAGCTTCAGCGGCGTGTCCCGGCGGACGTTGCCGTCGTCGGGGTCGCAGCTGATGCCGGACACCCCCGACACGACCTCGATCATGTACACGTTGAAGTAGTCGCGGTAGCTGCGGAACGGCTCGATGCTCCACTGCACGTTGAGGTGCTTGTCGACGTCGTCGCGGAACTGCTGCATCTCCTCGGCCGTGTAGCCGTCGCCTAAGATGATCAGGTTCAGCCGGTCCTCCGGCGGGCCGGTCACCTGCAGCGGCACCACCGTCGCCGAACCGACCTCCGCCGACGACGCGACCGCCGGGACTGCTCCCGTCAGCAGCGTGCCCACCAGACCGGCCGCCGCCACGGCGGCCGCGATCTTCCGCTTGGCCATGGTCACCTCACCCTCGCTTGCGGGAGACGGCCAGCCGCGCGGAGTGCGAGCGTCGGCCCCCCGCAGGGACGCTAGCCAGGATGTATCCGGACAGCACCGGGCAGATGACGGATATTCGGGCACCCTTTTCCGTCGTCTGCAGGAACCGAGGCGCTCGATCCTGGCGGCGAGCGTCGCCTGAGTGGGTACGGTCTCCTCAAGCGTGTCGTCTTACTCTCTGTCAGGAGATCCCGCATGACACCCCTTACCAAGCGCTCCCCGTCGCCTACGGTGCCCGGCCCGGCCGAGATGCCGGGGCGGACGGTGTTCCGGCGCGCTGTGACCGGGTTGGTCGTGCTGGGGCTGCTCGGACCGGGTGTCGTGGGCTGCGGCGACGCGAGGCGCCCGGAGGCGGCGGACACTCCGGCGGCGACCGCGACCGGGTCGGCCTCGTCCCCGGCGGCCGGGCCGACCACGGCACCTCCGCCGAGCTCCGCCACCCCCGATCCGGCCGCGACACCCGGGAGCCGGGAGGCGCTGGTCGCCGGGCGTTACCAGCCGCTGTGGCCGTTCGCCACGCAGGCGGAGGCGGCCGCCTGGCAGCGCGCCCACCGCGAGAACGGCGACGACGCGTGGCACCTCGACCCGGGCCGCACCGCGCTGGCCTTCACCCGTGACCACCTCGGCTTCACCGAGATCGACCGGGCGGTCAAGACCGTGCGGGACGGCCGGCACGCGCGGGTGCACGTCGGCTTCCACGGCCAGGAGGGCACACTGGTGGCGGCCGTCGTCCACCTCGTGAGGTACGGCGCGGGCACGGACGCCCCCTGGGAGGTGGTCGGCACGGACGACACGTCGTTCTCGCTGACCAAGCCCGGCTACGGCAAGGCGGTGGCCGGGTCGCCCCTGACCGTGGGCGGGCGCCTCTCGGGCGTCGACGAGAACATCAAGATCCAGGTACGCCGGCCCGGCGCGGCCGCCCCGCTGGGGGAGCGGTGCTGCGTGCCCGGGGGCGGAGAGGACTCCCCGTGGTCGGCCGAGGTCACGTTCGCGGCCCCGGCGGACACGACGCTGACCATCGTGGCCTCCACCGGCGGTCACGTCGCGGACGTGGAGCGCTTCACGGTGACGGGCGTGAACACCGGCTCCTGACGCTCAGGAAGCGTGCCTGCCCACTCGTGAAAGGCTCAGCAAGGCGACTGCCCGGCTCCGGAGACGTGAGCTGGAAGGCTCCCTCGGCGGCAAGTGAGTAGCATCGCCGGTTATGGAACTGCGGCAGCTCGAATACTTCGTGGCCGTCGCCGAGGAGGCCGGTTTCACCAGGGCGGCGGCCCGCCTGCACGTGGCGCAGCCCGGGGTGAGCGCCCAGGTCCGCCAGCTCGAACGGGAGCTCGGCGAGACGCTGTTCGACCGCTCGGGCCGTACGGTACGCCTGACCGCGGTGGGGGAGGCCGTGCTGCCTTACGCGCGGGCCGCGCTGGCGGCGGTGGACGGGATGCGGCAGGTCGTGGACGAGCACACCGGGCTGCTGCGGGGCCACGTCGTGATGGGCGGCGTGGCCGCGCCCACGGTGCTCGACCTGCCCGGCATGCTGGCCGGCTTCCACGAGCGGCACCCGGCCGTGGAGATCTCGCTCAGGAGACCGCCCCCGAGGCGATGGTCGACGGCGTCCAGAGCGGCCGGCTCGACCTCGGCCTCCTCGGGCTCGGCCGGCCGCTGCCGCCCGAGGTGGAGGTGCAGGTGGTCATAGACCAGGCGCTCGTGGCCGCCGTACCCCACGATCACGCGCTGGCCGGTCAGCGGTCGATCATCGTTCCCGAGCTGAAGGGGCGGTCGCTGATCTGCCTGCCCATGGGCACGGGGCTGCGGGCGGCGCTGGAGGAGGCGTGCGCGGGGGCGGGGTTCGCGCCGCGGGTCGCGTTCGAGGCGAGTGAGCCGCACGTGCTGGGCCACCTGGCCGCGCGCGGCCTGGGCACGGCCATCCTGCCCGAGTCGGCCGTCGCCTCGGCCAGGTCAGAGCTGCACGTGCTGGAGCTCACCGGGCCGGGCATCCGCGCCAGGATGGGGCTGGTCTGGCGGGCGTCCGGGGCGGTGAGCCCGGCGGCGCGGGCGTTCATCGCCCACGCCCGCCGTCACCTGCCCGACCTCGGCTAGTTTATGAACCAGGGTTCACTAACCGCCGGGAGACGATCATGGGCAGACCGCGCACGACGAGTGACGAGGCGATCCTGCGGGCCACCGGCCGTGCCATCGCGTGCCACGGTCCTGAGGGCCTCACGCTGGCCGCGGTCGCCCGCGAGGCCGGGCTGTCGCCGGCCACGCTGGTGCAGCGGTTCGGGTCGAAGCGCGGGCTGCTGCTGGCGTACGCGGGCCACGCCGCGGAGACGGTACACCTGCCGTTCGAGCAGGCCCGCGAGCACCACCGGTCACCGCTGGACGGGCTGCGCGCCGCGCTCGTCGCCCTCTCCGCGGGCGTCTCCACACCCGAGGAGCTGGCCGGCAGCCTCGGCTTCCTGCGGCTCGACCTGACCGACCCCGACTTCCGCGCGTACGCGGCCGGCCACGCCCGCCGCACCCGCGACGAGATCGCCGGGCTGCTGACCGAGGCGGTCGCGGCGGGGGAGCTGACGGGTGACGTGGAGGTGCCCAGGCTGGCCCGCGCGGTCCAGGTGACGTACAACGGCACGCTCATCCTGTGGGCGCTGACCGGCGACGGCCCGCTCGCCGCCGCCATGCGCGCCGCGGTGGACGAGGCGCTGCGGCCCTACCTGCCCCGCGACGCTCCGGCGGAAAACCGGACCGGTGCGCCCCTGGGCGGGGGATGATCGGAGTTCGTACGTCCCACCGGTCACCGGGCGGTGACCGCGACGCATCGAGGTGCTCATGAGCCAACCGGAGTCACTGGCGAAGCTCGCCGAGAAGTACGGGCTCCGCCCCGCCATCGGGCGGCCCAGATTGCCGGTCTACCTGCTTCAGCTCTGGGAACGACGGCACTTCATCCTGACCTACGCCACCTCGCGGAACGTCTCGAAATACTCTGGTTCGGCCCTGGGCCAGCTGTGGCAGGTCCTCACACCGCTGCTGAACGCGGCGATCTACTACGTGATGTTCGGCCTCATCCTGGGCGGCAGCAAGAACATCGACAACTATCCGGCGTTCCTGCTGACCGGGATGTTCGTGTTCACGTACACGCAGCGGACCGTCACGGCCGGGGCCAAGTCGATCTCCGGCAACCTGTCGCTGATCCGGGCCCTGCACTTCCCGCGTGCCTCGTTGCCGCTGGCCTACACGATCCAGGAGTTGCAGCAACTGGTCATCTCCATGGGCGTGCTGCTCGTGACCGTGATCCTCACCGGCGAGTCGCCGACCTGGTTCTGGCTCATGATGCCGGTGGTGCTGCTGCTGCAGACGATGTTCAACGTCGGGGCGGGGCTGGTCCTGGGCCGGCTCGGCACCTCGATGCGCGACCTCAACCAGTTGCTGCCCTTCATCATGCGGACCTGGCTGTACGCCTCGGGCGTCTTCTTCGCCATCCACGACAAGGTCGTCAACAGCGCCGGCCTGCCCGAGTGGCTGGCCACCGCCATGTACCTGAACCCGGCCGCGTCCTACATCGAATGGATGCGCGGCATCCTCATCAGCGGCCACACCCCGCCGGGGATGGTGTGGGTGTCGTGCGCGTGCTGGGCGGCGGGCACGCTGGCCGCCGGCTTCTGGTACTTCTGGCGCGCCGAGGACCGGTACGGCCGCGGCTGAGCCGCCGAATCGATGTGGGGAGGTGCCCTATCCGGCGGCGGCCGGTTTGGCGCGGACGTGCATGCGCTCGCCCTGGTAGCCGAACAGGGCGAGGACCTCGGTGGGCTGGGGGGACGGGTTGATGAAGGCGTGCGGCGTACGCGTGTCGAACTCGGCCGCCTCCCCGGCCGTGAGGGTCACGTCGTTCTTCCCGAGCAGCAGGCGCAGCCGGCCCGACAGGACGTACAGCCACTCGTAGCCCTCGTGGACCTGCTGCTCGGGCAGGTATCCCGGCCAGTCGCCCGGATAGATCTGCTTGAACGCCTGTATTCCGCCGGCCCGGCGGCTCAGCGGGATGTACGTCATGCCGTGCCGTTTGACCGGGCGCATGTGCACGCGCGGATCGCCGGTCACGGGCGCGTCGATGAGCTCGTCGAGCTGGACCTGGTGGACGCGGGCCAGCAGCAGGAGCAGCTCCAGGGTGGGCTTGCGCCGGCCGGACTCCAGCCGCGACAGGGTGCTGACCGAGATGCCGGTGCCGGCGGACAGCTGCGTCAGCGTCACGCCGCGCTCCATGCGCAGCGCCCGCAGCCGCGGGCCGACCGCTTGCAGCACGTCGTCGAGTTCCATCCAGCTACTTTGCCATTTCGGCAACGATGTTTGTCAAATTCGCCGCCGATGGCGGACAGTGGCGCCATCGGCTGATCGAGAGGAGATCGGCTGATCGAGAGGAGATCCGTGGTGGACGCGAAGTACGACGTGGTGGTGGTGGGCGGCGGCGCCGCCGGGCTGAGCGGGGCGCTCATACTGGGCAGGGCGCGCAGGAAGGTCCTGGTGATCGATGCGGGGGAGCCGCGCAACGCGCCCGCGTCGGGAGTGCACGGCTTCCTGACGCGTGAGGGGACGCCCCCGCGGGAACTGCTGGCGGCGGGCCGCGAAGAGGTGGCCGGATACGGCGGGGAGATCGTGACGGGCACCGTCGTGACGGCGGAGCGGGCCGGCGAGGGCTTCCGCGTCGTGCTCGGCGACGGGAGAACGGTGGCCGCGGACCGGCTGCTGGTGACCACGGGCCTGGTGGACGAGCTGCCCGACGTGCCAGGGCTGGCCGAGCGGTGGGGGCGCGACGCGCTGCACTGCCCGTACTGCCATGGCTGGGAGGTCCGCGACCAGCCGATCGGCGTCGTGGCCACCAGCCCGCTCGCCGTGCACCAAGCGCAGATGTGGCGGCAGTGGAGCGACGACGTGACCCTCTTCCAGCACACCGCTCCCGAGCCGGACGAGGAGGAGCGTGAGCGGCTCGCCGCCAGGGGCATCGCCGTGGTGACCGGGCGGGTGACGGGTCTGGAGGTGAGCGGCGACGCGCTGAGCGGCGTCCGCCTGGCCGACGGCCGCGTGGTCCCGGTCCGGGCGGTCGTCGTCGGGGGGCGGATGAGCGCCCGTACGGGGGTGCTCGCCGGGCTGGGGCTCGAGCCGGTGGAGCAGGAGATGGGCGGGCACGTGGTCGGCACCCACATCCCGGCCGACGCGTCGGGTGCGACGAGCGTGTCAGGGGTGTGGGTGGCAGGGAACGTCGCCAACGTGCAGGAGCAGGTCATCTCCTCCGCCGCGGCCGGGGTCAAGGCGGCGGCGGCGATCAACGCCGACCTGATCGCCGAGGAGACCCGCCGCGCCGTCGCCGCCCACCGCGCGCACGGCCACGCGCCCGCCGCCTCGGCGGAGGAGCACTGGGACGCCAGGTACGCCGAGAGGTCGCAGGTCTGGAGCGGCAAGCCCAACGCCCCGCTGGTCCGCGAGGTCGCGGGCCTGGAACCCGGCACGGCGCTGGACCTGGGGTGTGGCGAGGGGGCGGACGCCATCTGGCTCGCGGAGCAGGGCTGGCGGGTGACCGCGACCGACGTCTCCGGCGTGGCGCTGGCCCGCGCCGCCGAGCAGGCCAAAACCGCCGGGGTCGCGGACCGCGTCGACTGGCAGCGGCGCGATTTGGCCGCGTCCTTCCCCGAAGGGGAGTTCGACCTGGTCTCGGCCCAGTTCCTGCACTCCTTCGTGGAGATGCCGCGCGAGAAGATCCTGCGCGCCGCCGCCGCGGCCGTCGCCCCCGGCGGGGTGCTGCTCGTGGCGGGCCACGGGGGCTGGGCGTCGTGGGAGGAGAACCCCCACCCCGGCGTGCACTTCCCCACGACGCAGGAGGTCCTCGACTCGCTCGAACTGCCGGAGGGGGAGTGGGAGGTGCTGCGGAGCGAGGAGTACGAGCGGACCCAGAACGGCCCCAGCGGCCGGCCTGGCACCCGCACGGACAACATACTCAAGCTCCGCCGCCTACCCTGACCCGGCCATCGCCCGAGTCAACCAGCTTAGAAATCTACAACGTAAAGGCGCTGGGCTGGGCGTGGTACAGGACGCCCTTACCGGAAACCCGCACCAGCGGAACGGCGGCCGGGACGAACGCCGACTGTCCTGGGCGCAGCGCCGGCCCGTCGCCGAGCAGGGCTTCGCCTTCGAGGCAGAGCACGATCTGCGGCAGGCCGCCGGGCAGGGAGTGCGTGGTGCCGCCGGTGAGTTCGTAGCGGGTGAGGGCGAACTCGGGGGCTGGCGGCCGGTAGCGATGCTCGCCCGGCGTGTCCTGCTCCGGCCGGACGAGGTGCGGGCCGGACGGTGCGAAGTCGACGACGCGCATGAGTTCGGGCACGTCGACGTGCTTGCTGGTGAGCCCGCAGCGCAGCACGTTGTCGGAGTTGGCCATGATCTCGGCGCCGAGCCCGCCGAGGTAGGCGTGGGGAACGCCGGCACCGAGGTAGAGGGCCTGACCGGGCCGCAGGGTGACGTGGTTGAGCAGCAGGGCGGCGGTGACGCCTGGGTCGCCGGGGCAGGCGCGGGCGAGGGCGGCGTACGGGCTGAGGTCGTCGTGGCCGGGCAGGGCCTGCTCGATCTGGGCGCGCAGCGGCCCGGCGGCGTCGTCGAGCATGGCGGCGAAGACGGTGCGCAGGGCCTGGGCGGGGGGTTCGGTCCTGAGGGTGTGGATCCAGGGCCGGAGGCCGGGCAGGCCGAGGCGGTCGAGCAGGCCGGCGGTGGCGGTGGGGGAGCGGAAGCCGCACAGCCCGTGGAACGGGGTGATCGCGCAGACCATCTCGGGTTTATGCGAGGCGTCCTTGTAGGTGCGGGTGGGGTCGTCGAGTGGGATGCCGCGGGCGGTCTCGCCGGCGTAGCCGGCCTGGGCCTGTGCGGTGGTGGGGTGAACCTGGAGTGACAGGGGGCGTTCGATGGCCAGGACCTTGAAC
>NZ_JADOGI010000370.1 GCF_015645445.1 Nonomuraea cypriaca
GCGGCCGCGCCCCCCGCCGCAACGCGCGCCGCCTCCACCAGGCCCGGCCCCGGCCGTCCCCAGCGCAGCCGCAGTCCCCGGCCCGGCACCCGGATCAGGCCCGGCACTCGCCCTCCCCTGCCCCGCGCCGGCATCGAACCCGGCATCCGCCGTTCCCAGCTCCGCGCCCCCAGCATGCCCGGGGCCCGGCGCCGGGCCAGGGTGGCGGCCGTGGCCAGGGCCGCGGACGCGAGGCCGGCGGTCGTGGTCAGGGCGTGGATGCGCAGGCGGCCGGGCGCGCCGCCGATGGCGTGCCGCCATCCCGGCCCGTGCAGGCGCCGCATCAGCGCGTCGTCCGCGTTGCCCCGCTGGAAGCGCACGCTGGCCCAGAAGCCGTCCGCGCGCACCGGGTGCACGGTCCGCCGCGACCCCTTGACCAGCCGGCCCCCGGCCGCCGTCACCCGCAGGGCGAGGTCCGCGTCCTCCCGGTACGCCCGGGGAAACCGCTCGTCGAACCCGCCGGCCGCCTCCAGCGCCGTACGCCGGTAGGCCATGTCGGCCGTCGCCCACAGCGCCCCCGACAGCCCGGCCGTGTGCCGTTCGGCGTCGGTGGGCCGGCGCCAGGACGGCAGCGGCACCACGAGCCGCCCCTGGCTGCCCGCCACGTCCCCGGGCAGGTCGACGAGGTCCTTCCAGACCGCCTCCGCCCACCCGGGCTCGGGGACCACGTCGTCGTCGAGGAACGCCACCCACGGCGTGTCCGCCGCCCGCCATCCGGCGTTGCGCGCCGCCGCGGGCCCCTTCCCGCCGGAGCGTACGACCCGTACATGCCGGGGCACGCCGAGCGGAGGGCCGCCCCTGCGGTCGTCCACCACGATGACCGGCACGTCCGGGCCCACGGCCGCCACCGTGTCCCCGAGCGTGGCCCGCCCGACGGTGGGGATCACCACCGTGATCATGAGGCGAACACCTCACCGCGCCGCACCAGGTACGGCCCCAGCGCCAGCACGTCCACCGGCGAGGACCCGAAGCACTCGAGCGCGTCCCTGGGATCGTCGACCATGGGCCGCCCCGCCGTGTTCAGGCTGGTGTTGACCACCACCGGCAGCCCCGTGCGCGCCTCGAACTCGGTCAGCACCCGCGCCATCAGCGGATCGCCGGCGTGCGAGACCGTCTGGATGCGCGCCGTCCCGTCCACGTGCACCACCGCGGGGATCCGCGGCGCCCAGTCCGGGTGCACGTCGTGCACGAACAGCATGTACGGCGAAGGCACCGGCCCCCGCCCGAAGATCTCCGCGGCCCGCGACTCCAGGACCATCGGCGCGATGGGCCGGAACTGTTCGCGCCCCTTGACGTCGTTCAGCCGCTCGGTGTTGCGCGCGTGCCCGGGATGGGCCAGCAGCGACCGGTGCCCGAGCGCCCGCGGCCCGTACTCCGAACGGCCCTGGAACCAGGCCACGATGCGGTCGGCCGCCAGCTCGGCGGCCACCGCCGCCCCCAGGTCGGCCGGGCGGGTGTACGGAACCCGGGCCACGTCCAGCCAGGCTCCCAGCTCCTCGTCGGTGAAGCCGCGCCCGAGCATCGCGCCAGGCATGGGCGCGGCCGGCTCGCCGTGGACGTGCGCGAGGTGCAGCGCCCCGCCCAGCGCCGTCCCGGAGTCGCCCGCCGCGGGCTGCACCCACATCTCCTCGAACGGCCCCTCGTCCAGCAGTCGCGTGTTGGCCACGCAGTTCAGCGCCACCCCGCCGGCCAGCGCGAGCCGCCGCTCCCCTGTCCTCTCGTGCAGCCAGCGCACCAGCTCAAGCAGCACCTCCTCCAGCCGCGTCTGCACGCTGGCGGCCAGGTCGGCGTGGTCGGACGTCCACGGCGCGTTCTTCCGCAGGGCCTTGGCGTAGCCGCCCCAGTCGATCGGCTCGACGCGGAACCCGCCGTCGCCCGTCGTGTAGATCAGCTCGCGCAGCGCGTCCAGGTGCCGCGGCCGGCCGTACGAGGCCAGCGCCATCACCTTGTACTCGTCGCTGGAACGCAGGAAACCGAGGTGCTCGGTGACGTCCTCGTACATGAGGCCGAGGGAGTGCGGCAGTTCCTGGGCGGCCAGCACCTCCAGCTCGCCGTCGCGGTAGCGGCCCGCCAGGTGCGAGACGTTCTCGCCCCGGCCGTCGCACACCAGCACCGCGCAGTCGCGCCACGGCCCGGCCAGCCCCGCCGAGGCGGCGTGCGCCACGTGGTGCGGTACGTAGCCGACCTGGCCCGGGTCCAGGCCGGGCAGCGCGGTGGAGAGGAACGCAGGGGCGCGCACCGCGTACTTCGTCCGCAGATCCTCCCAGTCGCCCTCCGGCCGCTGGACCACCAGGGCCGGGTCGTAGGAGTAGGCGACGGCGTCGATGTCCTCGGGGGAGAGCCCGGCCTGCCGCAGGCACCACGCGGCGGCCTGCTCGGGCAGCTCCCACGCGGAGAACGCCAGCGGCCGCTTGCCGTGCTTGCGGCGGCTGAACCGCTCCTCCTCCGCCGCGGCGACGATCCTCCCGTCGACCACCAGCGCCGCGGCCGGGTCATGGAAGACGGCGTTGATGCCGAGAAACCTCATCTGTCCTCCCCCGCAGGATGTCGAGAACCGCTACCGAGAGAAGCGGTGCTCAAACCTTGGGCGACTCCAGGACGTGCCAGAACAGGCGTGGCCGCCTGCGCTTGGTCGCTCTAAGTAGTTGTTTGCCGGGTAAGGCGCCGGGTAGCTGCCGGACACGCGACGGAGGTGAATGGTGTTCGAAAAGCGACGTCCCAGCGCTGTACTTTTCGACCGGGACGGGACCTTGATCAGGGACGTGCCGTACAACGGCGACCCGGACCGCGTCGAGCCCATGCCCGGCGCGCTGGAGGCGCTGGGCCGGCTGCGCATGGCCGAGGTGCCGGTGGCCGTGGTCACGAACCAGTCGGGCGTGGCCAAGGGCCTGCTGTCCCCGGACGACATGGATCAGGTCAACGCCAGGGTGGAGGAGCTGCTCGGGCCGTTCGACGCGTGGGCGATCTGCGTACACGACGACGCCGACGGCTGCACCTGCCGCAAACCCGCGCCGGGGCTGGTCATCAGGGCGGCGGCCGTGCTCGACGTCAGCCCCCGCGACTGCGTGGTCGTGGGCGACATCGGCAGGGACATGGAGGCGGCCAGGGCCGCCGGCGCCAGGGGCATCCTGGTCCCGACCGGGGTGACGCTGCCCGAGGAGATCGAAGAGGCCTCCGAGGTCGCCGACGACCTGTCCGACGTCGTGGACCGCGTGCTCAGCGACGCCGAAGGCCCCATGGCGGCCGTCTCGGCACCCTGGGCCCGCGCGATGGGCTGGAGCCGCTGGTGAGGATCCTGGTCTGGCACGTGCACGGCTCGTGGACCGGCTCCTTCATCAAGGGTGATCACGAGTACGTGCTTCCGCTCGTTCCCGGCCGCGGCCCCGACGGACGGGGACGCGCCCACACCTACGACTGGCCGGCGAACGCCCGCGAGGTGCCATGGGACCTGCTGCGCCACGAGGACGTGGACGTGGCCGTCTACCAGCGCCCGCACGAGCCCGGCCTGGCCCGCGAGTGGCTCGGCCGCGACGTGCCCGGCGTGTACGTCGAGCACAACACCCCGGCCGGCGACGTCCCCCGCACCAGGCATCCGCTGGCCGGCCAGACCCGCCTCATGCTGGTGCACGTCACCCACTTCAACGAGCTCTACTGGGACAACGGCCGGGCGCCCACGCGCGTCATCGAGCACGGCGTCCCCGACCCCGGCCACCTCTACACGGGCGAGCTGCCCAGGGCGGGCGTCGTGGTCAACGAGCCGGTACGCCGCACCAGGGTCGCAGGGACCGACCTGCTGCCGCGCTTCGCCGAGCGGGTGCCGCTCGACGTGTTCGGGATGAAGGTGGCCGGGCTGCCGTACGGCGTCCACGAGGACCTGCCCCAGCACGTCATGCACGCCGAGCTCGCCCGGCGCCGCGTCTATCTGCACCCCTACCGCTGGACCTCGCTCGGCCTGGCCCTCGTCGAGGCCATGACGCTGGGCCTGCCCGTGGTCGCGCTGGCCGCCACCGAGGCCGTCGAGGCGGTCCCGCCGGAGGCCGGCGTGCTGTCCACCAGGGTGAGCGTGCTCGCCGACGCGCTGCACGCGTTCGTGGCCGAGCCGGAGCGGGCCGCCCAGGCCGGCAAGGCCGCGAGGACCGCCGCGCTGGCCAGGTACGGCCTCGCCAGGTTCCTGGCGGACTGGGACCGGTTGCTGTCCGAGGTATGACGCCTGTACTCGTGGGTAGGCGCGAACGTCATGATGATGCTCGACTGGACACGCAGGGCGGCCTGCCTCGACCTGGACCCGGAACTGTTCTTCCCGATCTCCATGGAAGGTCCGGGCCAGTCGCAGGTCGAGCGGGCCAAGAACGTGTGCGCGGGTTGCCCCGTGCGGCAGCCGTGCCTGGAGTACGCGCTCGCCACCCGACAGGCGTACGGCGTCTGGGGCGGCACCGACCCGGACCAGCGCCGAGAGCTCAGCTCGCCGGACCAGGGCCGGGAGATCAGCTCACCGGACCAGCGCGGGAAGCTCGGCTCGGGAGCGCCGCCGCGAGAAACCGTTCCCGCTCGGCCGCTTCGAGGTGGTCGCTGAACAGCACGCCGTCGAGGTGGTCGGCCTCGTGCTGGAGCACCCTGGCCAGCACGCCCAGCGCCCGCACGGTCACGGACTTGCCGAACATGTCGCGGCCACGCGCCGTGACCAGATAGGAACGTTCCAGCGGCCACCACACGCCCGGCGCCGACAGGCACGCCTCGTCGGCCACCACGCGCCGCTCCGACAGCTCCAGCCGCGGGTTGACCAGATGGCCGGACTTGCCGTCGTAGTCGTAGACCACCACCCGTACCGGCTCGCCCACCTGCGGGGCCGCCAGACCGGCTCGGCCGGCTCCCGCCCGCATCGTGGCGGTCAGCGACTTCACCAGTCGCCGCAACTCCCGGTCGAAGTCGTGGACCGGCTCCGCCACCGAGCGGAGCACCGGATCATCGAACATGCGAATATGCCGGACCGTCACCCGCAACTCCCCGATAGGCCGCGCCGTCACCGTGAACGTTTCCCGCGATCACCCGCGCCAATCCCGAAGTCCCTGCCTTGTAGCACAGCGGTAACAGAAGGGACCCAGGGGTGAAACCACCCGAAAGGAGTATCGGAGGGTGATCTCACTTGCGTCACACGTGCCTGTGATGCCTGGCCGGGTGCTCGGGGCCCGGCCAGGCTTCCCCGACCACCTGGAGGTGACGGCATGAGCGCGCTACCCCTAGAGAGCGGCTCTTCCCCGGAGACGGCTCCCGACGCCCTGTCGGGTTTCACCGTAGGCGTGACCGCGACCCGGCGGCGGGAGGAGTTCGGCGCGCTGCTGGAGCGGCGCGGCGCGCGCGTGGTCAGCGCCCCCGCGATCCGGCTCGTTCCCCTGGCCGAGGACGCCGACCTGCTCGACGCGACCCGGCGTGCCCTCGAAGCCCCGGTCGACGACGTGGTGGTCACCACCGGCGTCGGCTTCCGCGGCTGGATGGCCGCCGCAGAGGGCTGGGGGCTGTCCACCGACCTGGGCGAGCACCTGTCCAAGGCGCGCCTGCTGACCCGCGGGCCCAAGGCCAGGGGAGCGGTACGCGCCGCCGGGCTCAACGACCACTGGACTCCCGCCACCGAGTCGTGCGAGGAGGTCAAGCAGCACCTCCTCGCCCAGGACCTGCGCGGCCGGCGCATCGCGGTGCAGCAGCACGGCGAGCCGCTCGACGAGTTCGTGGCCGAGTTGCGCCGGGCCGGTGCCGAGGTGATCGAGATCCCGGTCTACCGGTGGCTGCCGTACCGCGACGTCTCGCCGCTGCGCCGCCTGATCAACCAGACCCTCTCAGGCTCGGTCGACGCGGTGGCCTTCACCAGCGCGCCCGCCGTGCACGCCATGCTCGGCATGGCGCGTTCCGAGGGGTTGGAGGACGCGCTGCTGGCGGCGTTCGGCGGGTCGGTCGTGGCCGCCTGCGTGGGGCCGGTCACCGCCGGTCCGCTGACCGCGCGCGGTGTGCGTACGCTGCAGCCGGACCGCTCGCGGCTCGGCGCGCTGGCCCGCGCGCTGGCCAGGCACCTGCCGGAGCACGGTGTCACCCGGCTCGTGACGGGGGAGCACCGGCTGGAGATCCGCGGGCACGCCGTGGTCGTGGACGGCGAGCTGCGGCCCCTGCCGCCCGCTCCCATGGCGGTGCTCAAACGCCTGGCCGACAAGCCGGGTCACGTGGTGTCGCGGGCCGACCTGCGTACCGTGCTGCCGGGCAGCATCGCCCGCGACTCGGCCGAGCACGCGGTGGAGATGGCCATCACCCGGCTGCGCCGCGCCCTCGGCCCCAGCGGGATCGTCGAGACGGTCGTCAAGCGCGGCTACCGCCTCGCCTGCCTGTACGAGGCAGGCCTTTGACCCCCCAGCGCTGATGACCCCCGGTGTCCCCGGCCGCACGCTAGACGATCAGGACTTCACGACGTGGGGTCCCTCCTGGAGGAGATCGATGACGCCCGCACTCGTCCTGGCCGCACACGGCACGCGCAGCGCCGCGGGGGAGCGGACCCTGGCGGCCCTGGCGGAAACCGTCAGGAACGCCCGGCCAGGCCGCCGCGTCGAGCTGAGCTACCTGGAGATCAGCTCGCCGCTGCTCGCCGAGGTGCTGCCCGTGGTCCGCGGCCCGGTGGTCGTGCTGCCGCTGCTCCTGGCGGGCGGCTACCACGCCCACATCGACCTGCCCGAGGTGATCGCTGAGCACCGCCCGGACGCCGTGGTGGCCGGCTGGCTCGGCCCGCACAGGCTCCTGACCTCCGCCCTGGCCCGCAAGCTGGCCAGGGCGGGGTTGCGCGCCACGGACGCGGTCGTGCTGGGCGCGGCCGGCTCCTCCGACCCCGCCGCGCTCGCCGACGTCCGCGCCGCCGCCCACCAGCTCGCCGTACGCCTCGCGCGCCCGGTCACGGCCGCCTTCGCCTCGGCGGGATGGCCGTCGCTGGAGGAGGCCATGGAATGCCTCAGTTCGACCCCGGCCGCCCGCGTCGCCGTCGCCTCGTACGTGCTCGCGCCCGGCTTCTTCCACGACCGCCTGTCCACGGCGGGCGCGGGCCTGGTCAGCGAGCCGCTCGGCGCGGACCCGGACGTGGCGGCGCTCATCTGGCACCGCTACGACGAGGCCCTCCGCAACCGCCGCCCGGCAGGCGGCCGACACACCCTGGCCACCCC
>NZ_JADOGI010000371.1 GCF_015645445.1 Nonomuraea cypriaca
GTTCGTCCACGTGGCCGACGTTCAGCCAGGAGGTGTCGACAGGCAGGATCGGCTGTGCGCCCTGGGCCTCCAGGAAGGAGCGGAGGTCGGGGCGTACCGAGCGGACGTAGTGGACGGTGAGCTCCGACCGGCCGGCGAGGACGTGGAAGGTCCGCCAGGCGGCCAAGCGCGGGATGGGGGGCCGGTCCTCCACCCACCACTCGTGGCCCTCCCGCACGGTGGTGACCCGCCGCGTCTCCCCCAACGGGAAGTCGCGGGCCGCGAACTCGTCCCCCACCGTGCCCAGGTCCCCGCCGTCGAGGGTGGACGCCAGTGCGCGCGGCAGCGTGAAGATCCGGAACCGCGCCTCGCCGATGATCATCTTGCCGAGCGGGGCGGCGGGATGCGGCGGGACCTCGGGTCCCGCGAGCCCCTCCGGCAGGCGGCCGGTGGGCACCGGGACCGGCGGGGACAGCTCCAGGTTGCCGCCGTAGTCCGTGGAGTCGCGGCTCGGCGAGCCGGCCAGGGCGTTGAACAGGCCCACGTCCGGTCCCGGCAGCTCCCGGGGGACCCACTGATTCAGTGCCCTCTCCCTCGGGTTGTGCAGCGCCATGTGCATCCACGCGTGCGGCGCACGGCAGTAGCCCATCTCGAACTGGTCCTGCGGGAAGTAGTCCGGGTTCAGGGCGTCGGTGACGTCGATGACGTGCAGGAGCCGTCCGGGCCCCGTCTCGAACCCGGTGGCGGCGTTCCCCGCGGGGACCGCGTCGTCGCCGTGGGCCTCGCGGACGGCGTCGACGAGGTCCTGGATCGTGTGCTGGTTGCCGCTGGGGACACGGCCGTTGTAGGTGACGTAGATCTCCTCGGCCGGCCGCAGGTTCGAGATCAGCAGGAACGGCGCGATCGTCAGCAGGATCGTGCCGGCCGCGGTCCTGACCCCGCCCCCCTCGCGTACGAGCTCGAGCTGGATCTCACCGGCCGGGCGGCCCTCCGGCGCGGGGAAGCCCGGTGCGCCCGGCAGGGTGACCGCCTCCACCCGCAGTTCGACGGTGCCCGGCCCGCCGGGCAGGCGGTACTCCGTGTCGGGCGTCCCGCTGGAGGGCGTCCCATTGGAGGCGCCGAACGCGCGTACCCAGTGGCCGTCGTGGTCCCGGTGGAAGAACCGGACCCGCCTGGCGTCCTCCGGGCTGATCGTCAGGAGCAGATCACCGGACTCACCGGCCGGAACCGGCAGGCGCAGCAGCTCCGCGAGATCTGCCGGGCCGTTGACCACGTCGTCCAACGCGTCCAACGGAGCCCGGCCGTCGTTCAGCCCGTCCAACGGAGCCCGGCCGTCGGTCACGGGCCCATCCAACGAAGCCCGGCCGGCCGGCGCGGGTGGGGCCGGGGAGTCGACGTCGAGGTTGGCGAGCACGACGCGACGAGGCCGGCCGGCGCCATGGACGCGATCGCTGACGGACACCGCGGTCACCACCTTCGGGCTGGTCGGAGTTCGGTGCGTCCAGCATCGACTCCGGGGTTGGAGGGGGCGCTGGAGTGCCGACTGGAGTGCATCCGCCGTCGGCCCTGTGCCGGTGCGGTGAAGCGGTCTATCTTTTTCTGGAGCGTTGCGGAGATTGCTCGAAATGGCAGGAGACCGGATGGGCGATCAGGGGGACCCGGCTGTCCGGTTCGAGGTTCTCGGGACGCTTCGGGCCTGGCTCGGAGACACCGAACCGGCGCTGGGCCCGGTGCAGCAGCGCGCGGTGCTGGCGGTGCTGCTGCTGCACGCCAACAGGCCGATGAGCCGCGAGCAGCTCATCGACGCCGTCTGGGGGGCGAGCCCTCCGGCGTACGCGGTCAACCTGGTCCAGAAGCACGTCTCCGCGCTGCGCCGGGTGCTGGAGCCGGACCGGTCGCCGCGCGCGCCGTCCAGGCTGCTGCTGTGGACCGACACCGGCTACCTGCTGGCCGTGCCGGCCGCGCGGCTGGACCTGCTGGTGTTCGAGTCGGAGGTGGAGCGGGCGCGGGTGGCGCGGGCCGAGGGCAACCTGCCGCTCGCGGCGGAGATTCTGCGCGGCGCGCTGGAGCTGTGGCGCGGCCCGGTGTGCGCGGGCCTGGCCGGCCCGCTGCTCGACACCGAGCGCGAACGCATCGGCGAACGCCGCGTCGACGTCATCGAGGACCGCATCGACCTCGATCTGGCGCTGGGCCGCGACCTTGAGCTGGTCAACGAGCTGCGGCTGCTCGTGGTCCGCCACCCCTGGCGGGAGCGCCTACGCGTGCTGCTCATGCTCGCCCTCTACCGCTCGGGCCGCCAGGTCGAGGCGCTGGCCGCCTTCCACGAGGCTCGCAGGCACCTCATCGACGAGCTCGGCATCGAGCCGGGGCCGCA
Source organism: Nonomuraea cypriaca (assembly GCF_015645445.1). Taxonomy (GTDB): domain Bacteria; phylum Actinomycetota; class Actinomycetes; order Streptosporangiales; family Streptosporangiaceae; genus Nonomuraea; species Nonomuraea cypriaca. Next base: position 2,354 of record NZ_JADOGI010000371.1, read on the forward strand.
GCTCAGGCGCGTACACGAGCAGATCCTGGCCGCCGACCCGCACCTGGCCGTCCCCGCGCAGGCCGCAGCCGTGCACGCGCCGCGGTTGCCGACGCCGGCGCAGCTCCCGTACGGGATGCCGGACTTCATCGGGCGCGACGCCGAGCTGCGCCGGCTGGACGCCCTGTGCGCCGCCGGGGCGGGCGGCTCCAGCCGCCCGGTGGTGATCAGCGCGCTCGGCGGGATGGCGGGCGTCGGCAAGACGGCCCTCGCTGTGAACTGGGCTCATCGGGTACGCCACCGCTTCCCCGACGGCCAGCTGTACGTGAACCTGCGCGGCTTCGACCCGACCGGCCCCGCGATGAAGCCCGCAGAGGCCATCCGCGGCTTCCTCGACGCGTTCGCGGTGCCCCCGCAGCAGATCCCGATCAGCCTGGAGGCACAGGCGGCGCTCTACCGCAGCCTGCTGGCCGACCAGCGGGTCCTGCTCATCCTGGACAACGCGGAGAGCGCCGAGCAGGTACGCCCCCTGCTACCCGGCTCGCCCGAGTGCCTGGTGCTGGTGACCAGCCGCGACCAGCTCTCCGGCCTGGTCGCCGGGGAGGGCGCGCAGCCGCTCGTGGTCGACATGCTGTCGCCGGAGGAGTCCAGGGAGCTGCTGGCCCGCCGCCTGGGCGAGGAGCGGGTACGCGCCGAGCCCGAGGCGGTCGACGAGATCATCGATCTGTGCGGGCGGTTGCCGCTGGCCCTGGCCGTCGTCGCGGCGCGGGCCGCCACCCACCCGGACTTCGCGCTGTCGGTGCTGGCCGGGGAGCTGCGGGTGGCGAGCGGGCGGCTGGACGCGTTCCACGTCGCCGACCGCTCCACCGACATCCGCTCGGTCTTCTCCTGGTCGCTGCAGCGTCTGGATCGCTCCACACAGCGGATGTTCCGCCTGCTCGGCCTCCACCCCGGCCCCGCCATCACGCTGTACGCCGCCGCGAGCCTGGCCGGCGTACGACCGGCCGACGCGCGGGCCGCGCTGGGCGAGCTGTCCAGGGCCAACCTGCTGACCGAGCCCGCGGCGGGCCGCTACGCCCTGCACGACCTGCTGAAGGCGTACGCGGCTGAGCTGGCGTACGAGGTGGAGGGCGACGCGCCGCGGCGGGCGGCGATCTTCCGGTCCTGCGACCACTACCTGCAGACCGCCTATCCGGCCGACCGGCTGATCAACCCGTTCCGCGACGCGCCCGAGGTGGGGCCGCCGCGTCCGGGCGTCTTTCCGCTGGACGTCACCACCCCCGAGGAGGCGATGGCCTGGTTCACCGCCGAGCACGCGGTGCTGGTGGCCGTGGTCCAGCAGGCCACCGCGCACGAGCTGGACGTGTGCGGCTGGCAGCTGGCGTGGGCGGTGGCGACGTACCTCGACCGGCGGGGGTTCTGGCACGATCTCGAGGTCGTGCAGGACGCGGCGCTGTTCTCGGCCGAGCGGGCGGGCGATCGTCTGGGCGAGGCGCTGTCGCACCGCGGCGTGGCCCGCGCGCACTCCCGGCTGGCCCGCTACGACGACGCCGACCTGCATCTGCGGTCGGCGCTGCGGCTGTTCGAGGAGCTCGGCGACGAGGCCGGGCAGGCCTACACCCACCGGAGCCTGGCCGCGATGCTCGAACCGCAGAGCCGTGACGTGGAGGCCCTGGGCCACGCGCAGCGGGCGCTGGAGCTGTACAGGGCGGTCGGCCACGTGGCGGGGGCCGCCGACTGCCTCAACGCCGTGGGCTGGTTCCACATCCGGGTCGGCGACCACGAACAGGGCCTCACGTGCTGCCAGGAGGCGCTCGCCCTGTACGAGAAGCTGGACGACGTGGGCGGGCGGGCGCAGACGTGGGACAGCCTCGGGCTCGCCCACCACCGGCTCGGCGACCAGCGGCAGGCCATCGGCTGCTACGAGCAGGCGCTGCAGCTCTTCCGTGAGACGGGCGACCGCTACAATCAGGCCGCCACGCTGACCCGGCTGGGCGACGCGCACGAGGCGATGGGCGACGCCGCGGCCGCCGACCGCGCCTGGCGGGACGCGCTGGCCATCTTCACCGAGATCCAGATGCGGCACGCGGAGGCCAGGGAGATCCACGCCCGGCTGAACCGCCGCCGCCCCCGGGTACGCCGCGCGAAGTAGGGCTCACGGGGCCCGTCACCGGGCGCGCAGGCGCGACCCCCAGGGCGTCTCGATCCGGGTCATCCGGACATCATGCACTGCGGTAACGTCTGGCCGCATGCGTGCCTTCGTCATCACCGGGCCTGGACGTGCGGAGGTCCAGGAGGTCGAGCCACCCGTGGCAGGCGAGGGCGAGGTGGTCGTCGAGGTCGAGCGGGCCGGGGTGTGCGGCACGGACATGGAGTTCTACTCGGGCGCGATGACGTACCTGCGCACCGGCGAGGCCCGCTATCCCGTGCGGATCGGCCACGAATGGGCCGGCGTCGTGCGCGAGACCGGGCCCGGCGCCGACCCCGCCTGGCTGGGGCGGCGGGTCACGGGCGACACCATGCTGGGCTGCGGCTCCTGCGCGCGCTGCACCGGGGGCCGGCAGCACCTATGCGCGGACCGGCACGAGATCGGCATCCGCAACGGCCGGCCCGGCGCGCTGGCCGAGCGGCTCGCGGTGCCCGCGCGGGCGCTCCAGCCGCTGCCCGGCTCGGTCGATCCCGCGCTCGGCGCCCTGGTGGAGCCGGGCGGGAACGCGTTCAGGGCCGTCCACGCCGCCGCTCTTGAGCCCGGGCAGCGGCTCCTGGTCATCGGGCCGGGGACGATCGGGCTGCTTGCGGCCATGACGGCGGCGGCGCGGGGGGCCGAGGTGCACCTGGCTGGGGTCACCGGGCGGTCGCTGGAGTTCGCCCGCTCGCTGGGCTTCACCCGTACGTGGACGGTGGACGGCGGCCTGGCCGGGACGCGCTTCGACGCCGTGATCGACGCCTCGACCGGCCCCGGCTCGCCGGCGCTCGCCCTCGACCTCGTCGAGCCAGGCGGTCGCGTGGTGTTCATCGGGCTGTCCGCCGAGCCCAGCCTCGTCGACACGCGCCGGCTGGTGCTCGCCGACGTCACCGCCGTCGGCGTGCTCAGCGCCTCGGGGGGCCTCGCGGGGACCACCGAGCTGTACGCCTCCGGCCGGGTCGATCCCCGGCCCCTCGTCGCGGCCACGGTGTCCCTGGACGAGGCGGCCGCGGTGCTGGCCGGGCGGCGCAGGCCGGAGTGGGGCGCCGCCCCGAAGATCCTCATCGACCCCCGCCTGCCCTGACCGCGCGCCCGCGCGCCCTGCCCGCGCGCCCTGGCCGCGCCCTGCCCGCGTTCCCTGGCCGCGCGCCTGGCCGCGCCCTGCCCGCGTGCCCTGGCCGCGTGCCTGCTGAAAACGGGTCGTGTCGGCGTCTGGCGCCTGGCTACCGTTTCCCGGTGCACATCTATCTGGAGACCGACCGGCTGATCCTGCGCCGCTTCACCGAGTCCGACGCCGACGACCTGTTCGCGCTGCACAACGACCCTGAGGTGATGCGCTACCTCAACGGCGGCAAGCCCACCCCGCGCGACACGATCACCGGTGAGACGCTGCCCAGGTTCATCGCCGGCGGCTTCTTCGCGGCGATCGAGAAGTCGTCGGGGGCCTTCCTCGGCTGGTTCCACCTGCGGCCGGGCCGGGACGGGCCCGCCGACGAGCCCGAGCTGGGCTACCGGCTGCACAGGCCGGCCTGGGGCAAGGGGTACGCGACCGAGGGGTCGCTCGCGCTGATCGGCAAGGCGTTCGGCGAGATGGGCGCGCGCCGCGTGTACGCCAGGACGATGAGCGTGAACGCCGGCTCGCGGCGGGTCATGGAGAAGTGCGGCCTGCGGTTCGTCCGTACGTTCTTCGAGGACTGGCCCGACCTGATCGACGGCTCGGACCAGGGCGAGGTGGAGTACGAGCTCCTGCGCTCCGAGTGGGCCGCGCGTTGACCTGGTGCACTGGTCTGACCAGTCGCTAGGGTGCCTCTCATGGGATATGACGCGCTGTTCCGCCTGGACGGGCGGCAGGCCGTGGTGATCGGGGCCGGGAGCGGGATCGGCAGGGAGTCGGCGCTCGCGCTGGCCGCGCACGGGGCTTCGGTGGTGTGCGCGGACCGGGATCTCGCCGCGGCGGAGGAGACCGCCGCCGCCTGCGGCGGGAGGGCCCTGCCGCTGGACGTGCTGGACGCGGAGGCGGTGCGGCGGGCCGCCGCGGCGGAGCCGGCCGACGTGCTGGTGTTCACCGCGGCCACGAACGTGCGCAAGCGGCTGCTCGACTACTCGGACGAGGAGTTCGACCGGGTGGTGGGGCTGAACCTGCGGGCCTCGTTCGACGTGGTGCGGGCCTTCGGGGCGGGGATGGTGGCGCGAGGGCGCGGGTCGATCATCGGGTTCGCGTCCATCCGGGCGTCCGTCACCGAGCCGGGGCAGGGCGTCTACTCGGCCACCAAGGCGGGGCTGGTGCAGCTGTTGCGGACGGCGGCGGCCGAGTTCGGGCCGCACGGGGTGCGGGTGAACGCGATCGCGCCCGGGGTCGTCGAGACGCCGCTGACCCGGCAGATCAAGGACGATCCCGCCTGGTACGCCGCATACGCCGCCAAGAGCGCCCTCGGCCGGTGGGCGGCGGCGGAGGAGCTGGCGGGGGCGGTGGTCTTCCTGGCCGGCGACGCGGCGAGCTTCGTCACCGGCTCCGTGCTGTACGTGGACGGCGGCTGGACCGCCGTCCACGTACAG
>NZ_JADOGI010000372.1 GCF_015645445.1 Nonomuraea cypriaca
CCCCCCAAAAAGCATGGAAGAGGCCCTTGCCCGAAACGGAGAGCGAGCTCTCCGTCCCGCAGGGGGCAAGCCCCCCGCGTCCCCCCCAAAAAGCATGGAAGAGGCCCTTGCCCGAAACGGAGAGCGAGCTCTCCGCTTCGTCCGCGCTCAGAACGGCCCTGCCGCCGCAGCGGACGACGTTGCCCGAGGCGAGCCGCCTGATCGGCGTCTCCGCCGCCCGGCTGCGCGAGGACCCGGCCGCGAACATCAGGGGCGGCGCCGCCCTCCTCGCCTCCTACCAGGACCGGCCGAGCGCCGACCCCGCCGACTGGCACGACGCGATCGAACGCTATTCGGGCACCGACGATCCGGTCGCCGCCAGGCGGTTCGCCGACGAGGTGTTCTCGGTGATGCGGCAGGGCGTGGAGCGCCGCACCGACGACGGTCACCTGGTACGGCTCGATCCCGTACAGACCCTCCCCAAGTCCGGCCGCGCCTCGGAGAACCCCACCGACGACCGGACCGACACCGACGAGCAGGATCCCATGGAGGGGTACACCGACACCCAGATCAACACTCCACCGGAATTCGACACGCAGCCGGAGATGGACGCCGGGCCGGAATACGACACTCAGCCGGGGATCGACGGCCAGTCCGTTCCCGACTGGCAGCCGAAGGAGGCCCCGCTCTCCCAGTTCCCCGAACACACCGGGCACGCCGCACAGTCCAGAAACGACGGGGACGACGGGGACGACGGGCACGACAAACGTGACCGGCGTGACGGGGACGACGGGCACGACGGGGACGACGGGCGGAAACGGGCGTCGGGGCGGGCCGAGTGCCCGGCGTCCCTGGCCTGCGAGTGGATGCCCGCCGCCCACAAGCGCTTCGGCAAGAGGAACAACAGGGACTACGGCAACCATGACCGGCTGAGCCGGGACCGGGCCGTCGACTACATCGTCATCCACGACACCGAGGGAACGTACCAGGGCATCCCCTCCATGATCCGCAACCCGAAGTACGTGAGCTGGCACTACACCATCCGCTCCCGCGACGGACATGTCGCCCAGCACGTGCCGACGCGTGACATCGCCTGGCACGCGGGCAACTGGGACGTCAACACCCGCTCGATCGGCATCGAGCACGAGGGCTACCTGGCCAAGGGAGGCACCTGGTACACGGAGGCGATGTACCGGTCGTCGGCCAAGCTCGTCAAATACCTGGCCGCGAAGCACGACATCCCGCTCAACCGCGCCCACATCCTCGGCCACGACAACGTACCGGGCACGACGCAGAAGACGGTCGCCGGCATGCATGAGGACCCGGGCCCGTACTGGGACTGGGCGCACTATTTCGAGCTCATGAACAAGCCGCTCAGAGCGGCCAAGAAGGGCGACTCCATCATGATCCGCCCGTCGTACAACGCCAACCGGCCGCGCTTCACCGGCTGCACGACCACCAAGGCCGGCCACGCCTGCCCGCCGCACGGCGCCGCCACCGTGTGGCTGCACAAGCAGCCGAGCCATTCGTCCCCGCTGGTGGCGGACATCGGCAAGCATCCGGGCAAGCCCAGCACGTACAGCGTGTACGACCACAGCGCCCGCGCCTCGACCGGCCAGCGCTACGCGGTCGCGGGCCGGCAGGGCGACTGGACGGCCATCTGGTACCTGGGCCAGAAGGCCTGGTTCCACAACCCGCACTCGAAGCCCACCGCCGTCCCCGCCAAGGGCCCGCTCGTCACGCCGCTGCGGCCTGACACGAAGGTGTACGGCCGCGCGTATCCGGAGAGGTCCGCCTACAAGAGCGCCTCGTACCAGCCGCTGGCACCGCTGCAGTACAGGATCTCCCCGGGTCAGGCGTACACGGTGGGCGACACGATCACGGGTTCGTACTATTCCGCCAACGCGTTCGACCCGGCCAGGCACGTGACCACCACAGGAGCGGTCCGCTACCACCAGATCCAGCTCGGGCACCGGGTGATGTTCGTCATGGCGAAGGACGTCCGCATGATCCACTGAATTTCGGGCCCGCGACCTCTCGCTGCACGCAGGCACTCCACGGAGACGATATGGTTTTCCCGTGGCCCGGCACATGTCGCCGGGGATTCACGCGGAAGTGGCTCAGTGGTAGAGCATCACCTTGCCAAGGTGAGGGTCGCGGGTTCGAATCCCGTCTTCCGCTCGGAGTAAAACTCCTGGTGGAGTGGCCGAGAGGCGAGGCAGCGGCCTGCAAAGCCGTCTACACGGGTTCAAATCCCGTCTCCACCTCGGGACCGGCGGACCCCTCGGGATCCGCTAAAGTAAGGACAACGCCATGCGGAAGTGGCTCAGTGGTAGAGCATCACCTTGCCAAGGTGAGGGTCGCGGGTTCGAATCCCGTCTTCCGCTCTGAGTTTCAACTCAATAAGGACGATTAGCTCAGCGGGAGAGCGCTTCCCTGACACGGAAGAGGTCACTGGTTCAATCCCAGTATCGTCCACCAGGCTCCATAGCAGACCAGGTCCGATCTGGTCGAACAGGAGTTGTAGCCCCAGCTCACGGCTCATGCCGGGAGACTGGGGCTTCTTGTTGTTCCGCAGCCATCCCGCCGACGGCCTTCAGCTACTCGGTCCTACAACATGAGAACGCCTCCGCTCTGTACGGTGAGGGCATGCCCCCCGAGAAAGTGCACCTGACCGAGGAGAAGGCCACGCTCCTCGCCACCCTGCACGGCCGGGCGCTCGACGCCCGATCCCCGCAACCGATCCTCGGCGACGAGCTGGCCTCAGAGGTGATCGACCGCATCGATCACGACTTCGCCAAGACGGGCATGAACGCCGGCACCGGCCGCGCCGTCGCGCTGAGGGCCCGTTTCATCGACACGTGGGCGGCCGAATACCTCACGGAGCATCCCCAGGCGACCGTGCTCCACCTGGGCTGCGGGCTCGACACCCGCTACCACCGGATGGCACCGCCGCCCACCGTCCGCTGGTACGACGTCGACTACCCCGATGTGATCGACCTGCGCGGCCGGCTGTTCCCCGCGCGCACCGGCTACACCACGATCGGTTCCTCGGTCACCGACCTGGCCTGGCTGGAGCAGGTCCCCCGCGACACCGACGTGCTGGTCGTCGCCGAGGGCCTGCTCTACTACCTCGACCCGATGCGGGGCGCGGCGCTCCTGCGGGCCATCGTCGACCGGTTCGCCGGCGGCCGGCTCGTCTTCGACGCCCTGAGCACGCGCGGGGTGCGGCTGCAGTGGCGCAACAAGCCGGTTCAGAAGGCCGGGGCCACGATGCAGTGGGGCATCGACGGCCCCGACGATCTGCTGGTGATCCATCCGAGGCTGCGCTGCGTGAGCACGCTGAGCGCGTTCGACATGGAAGGGTTCGACCGGCTGACGGCGCAGCACCGCGTCGCAGCCGTGATCGCCAGGCTGATCCCGGCGATGAAGCGGACGGCCGTTTTCTACCTGCTGGAATTCTGAGGCTCGCCGCTGTTGTCCCCGCGGTCCAGCGCGTCCTGACACCGGCGAGTTCTGCGGCAGGATGAGCCCGATGACTGTCATTTCCGCTGTTCGGGCCTTCCTGACCGCCGTGCTCTGTCTCGCGGGCTGTGCGGCGCAGTCCTCCACCGTCGGCAGCCCGGCGGCCGCCCGAGGTCGGCACCACCCTGGTCGTCGGTGCCGGCCGGCGCGTCGCCGGCGTGTTCGACCTGGGCTCCACGAACCGTCTGGGAGTCACCGCATGGGACGGATTACCCTACATTAGGCAAGGCTTACCTAAATTGGGTTAATGTTGCCGTAGCCTGCCCCCTCCAGGAAGGCCGCGTATGCGCCTGGGACAGTTCGTCGTCGACGTTGCTCCGCTTCGCGCCAGCCGCGACTTCAGATTCGTCTTCGCCGCCCGTCTGGTCTCCCTCCTCGGCATCGGTGTGACGGGAGTCGCGCTGTCCCTGCAGGTGTTCGAGCTGACCGGCTCCTCCTTTCACGTGGCCCTGGTGAGCCTGGCGCTCGGCGGGCCGCTGCTGGCCGGCACGCTGGCCGGTGGTGTGCTCGCCGACCGGCTGGACAGGCGGCGGCTGATCATCTGGTCGCGTGCGACCGCCGCGGTGGGGTTCGCGGGTCTGTGGCTCAACGCGATGCTGCCGGAACCAGGGCTCTTGACGCTGTACGGCTGCGCGGCCCTGATCGGGCTGGCCGACGGACTCAGCGAGACCGCGTTGATGGCGGCCGTTCCCGCGCTGGTGGGCCGGGAACGGCTGGCGGCGGCCGAGGCGCTCACCTCGACGACGACGCAACTCGGCACGGTGGCAGGTCCGTCGGCCGGCGGCCTGCTCATCGCGGGTCCGGGGCTGGCGGCGTGCTTCGGGCTGACGACGCTCACCACAGTCGTCACGATCGTCCTGCTCTGCCATGTCCGGCCGCTGGTTCCCGCGCGGGACGTGGCGGCGGCGGACCGTCGCCCGCTGCGTGCGCTCGTCGAAGGGGCGCGCCATGCCATGCGCAACCGGCTGATCTCGGGGCTGATCCTGCTCGACCTGTGCGGCACGCTCTTCGCCATGCCGTACGCCGTCTTCCCCGAGTTGGCCGCCGGCCGGTTCGAGGGCGGCGCGACGGTGGTGGGCCTGCTCTACAGCGCGCCCGCGACGGGCGCGCTGCTCGCGGCGCTGACCAGCGGATGGGTGGCGGGCGTGCGCAGGCCGGGGCGCTGGCTGATCGGAGCCGTCGCGCTGTGGGGTCTGGCGATGGTGTGCTTCGGGGTGAGCGGCGAGCTCTGGCTCGCGCTGCTGTTCCTGGCGGCCTCGGGGGTCGGCCAGGTGATCTCGGAGGTGCTGGCCGGGGCGCTGCTGCAGGGCAACACACCCGACCACCTGCTCGGGCGGGTGAGCAGCCTGTGGCTGACCGAGGCCACGGTGGGCCCGGCGGTGGGCAACGTGATCGCCGGTGGGCTGGCGCGGGTGCTGTCTCCGGCCGGGGCGGTGGTCGCGGGTGGCCTGGCCTGCCTGGCGGGTGTCGCCTGGCTGGCGCTGGCCGTACCGGAGCTGCGCCGCGCGCGGCCTCTCACCGACGCCGCAGCATGAAGCCGCGCCGCACAAAACCAGCGTGAAAGCCGAAGCCGCGCCCGTCAGGGGCGCGACCTCAGGGGCCTCACGGCCTCATCGGACGGATCAGGTCTCGTCCATGGCGCGGGCCAGGCCGGCTGGGCGCATGTCCGTCCAGTGCGTCTCGACGTACTGGAGGCACAGCTCGCGCGCGGCCGGGCCGTGCACGTCGCGCCAGCCCTCGGGCAGCGGTATCCATGCGGGCCACAGGGCGTGCTGGGCCTCGTCGTTGACGACGACGAGGTAGTCGGTCTCCGAATCTTCGAACGGGTTGGTCATCTCAGTCTCTCCTTGAGTACGCGGGCGATGCGGGCGAGTGGTTCCGGGTCGGCCAGCTCGTGGTGCTCGCAGTCGATGGTGTGGTCCTCGATGGCGCCGCCGACGTAGGGACGCCATCGGGAAGGGTCGAGCTCCGAGCCGCTCTTGTCCACGCCGGCGGTGAAGAACAGCAGGTCGCCGTCGAAGTGGGGATGCCGGTCGGTCTGGATCAGGCGTTCGGCGTTGATCGCGGTATCGATCATCGCGGAGATCGTCGGTTCCTCGAGTTCGGCCGGCACTCCCCCGGCCGCGCGCAGGTAGCGGACCACGCCGCGCCGGTCGAGTGGTCCCCGCGCGGCGTGTCCGGCCAGGCGCAGCAGGAAGCGCAGGGCGTCCTGCTCGTCGTCGCCGGTCTCGGGCTCCTCGCCGGGCAGGAGCGGGTAGGAGTCGAGCATGGCCAGCAGGCCGACCTGCTCCCCTTCCTCGCGGAGCCTGGCGGCCATGGCGTGCGCGACGACTCCGCCGAAGGACCAGCCGAGCAGCCGGTACGGCCCCGCGGGCTGTACGGTGCGGACGGCCGCGAGGTAGTCGGCGGCCATCTCGTCCAGGCTGCCGGGGAGCGCGGCCGGCCGGTTCAGGCCGCGCGCCTGCAGGCCGTAGACCGGCGAGTCCAGCAGCCCGGCCAGGCCGGAGAAACACCAGGCCAGCCCGAACAGGGGGTGCACACAGAACAGCGGCGCGCCGTCGCCGCCGGTCCTGATGGGCAGCAGCACGTCGAGTCCGTGCCCTGCGCGGTGCGGGGAGGTGACGCGCTCGGCGAGCGCGGTGGCGGTCGGCGCCTCGAACAGGGTCATGATCGGCAGTTGGACGGCGAACTCGGTTCTGACCCTGTTGATCAGCTTCCCGGCGAGCAGCGAGTGACCGCCCAGCTCGAAGAAGCTCTCGTCGGGGCGAGGGCGGGGGATGCCGAGCACGTCGGCGAAGAGCTCGCACAGCCTGGCCTCGATCCCGGCGGCTCCCGGCGGCCGTGGAGCCGTGGGGAGCGGCTCCCACGCCGGGTGTTCGATCGGGTCGACGGACAGCCGGCTGAGCCGGGTGTCCGGATCGCGGGCCACCCGGCCCAGCAGGTCCGCCAGGGAAGCGGCGATCTTCTCGGCCGTGCCCCTGGTGAACAGGTCCGTGCGGTACTCGATCGCCCCGTCGCCTTCCTCCGACACGGCCACGGCGAGATCGAACTTGGCGGTGCCCGTGTCCACCTCCTCCTGCAGCGCGGTCACCCCTCCCAGCGGGTCGAGCGGCCGCGCGGCCGGATGGTAGGCGATCATGACCTGGAACAGCGGGTGCCAGGCGGGGGACCTGATCGGGGCCACGGCCTGCACGACCTGGTCGAAGGGCGCGCCGGCGTGGTCGAACGCGGCCAGGTCGGATTGGCGGACGCGGTCGAGCAGTTCGGTGAAGGTGGGGTCACCGCCGGTGTCGGTACGCAGGACGACGGTGTTGACGAAGAAGCCGACCAGGCCGGCCAGCGCCTCGTCAGGACGCCCCGCGACCGGCGTCCCGATGGGGACATCGGTGCCCGCGCCCAGCCTGCTCAGCAACGCCGCCACCGCCGCGTGCACCACCATGAACATCGTCGCGCCACCCCGCAGGGCCATCTCGGCGAGGGCGTGACGGGTCTCGGCGGGCAGGTGGAAGTGCACCGCGTCGCCCTCGGTCGTGATCACGGGTGGGC
>NZ_JADOGI010000373.1 GCF_015645445.1 Nonomuraea cypriaca
GCCCCCGTCTCAGGCTCAGCCTCCGCCCCAGCGCCATCCCCGGCCTCTGCCTCGGCTCCAGCTTCGGACCCGGCTCCAGCTTCGGACTCGGCCCCGGCTTCGGCACAGGTTCCGGTTTGGGGGTCGGCTTTTGGCCAGGGGTCTGGGTCCGCTCTTGGCCGGGCTTCCGGCTCCAGTGCGGGGTCCGGGCTTATCACCGATCCGGATCCGACGGCGAGTTTTCCGGCCGTCCGACGGCAGGGGCATGGTGACACGCCGGTCCCGGTGAAGGCGGGCCGGTGGCGGGTGCGGGCCTGGCACGTGGTCGTGGCGGTGGCCGTGGTGGTCGTGGCGGTGGCCGGGTTCGCGTTCTGGGCGCGCGGTGCGCAGGGGCCGGGGCTGGAGGGTACGTGGACGGGCTCGGCCGAGCACTTCACCGCGAAGCGGATTTTCCCCATCGAGGTACGGTTCAAGTCAGGCGGCGGGGCCATGCGATGGGGGGCGGATCTACGCTGCTCCGGGCGGCTCGGGTCGACGCCGAGCGTGATGGAGTTCGTGCTCGTACAGGTCGTTGGTGAGGAGTGCTATCCGGGTTCGTTGCAGATGTTCCCGACATCCGATGCGAACCAGATGGCCATCGAGGTGACACGTGAAGGTGAGGACGAGGTCACGTATTCGGGCAAGGTCGCTCGTACCTCCTGACCGGCAGTGTTACGGTCAGGCAGCGATTGGCCTGAGCACCGTTGACTGAACGCGGCCCGTTGCCTTCAGTAGAAAACAGGAAAGGCGGCGAGGGGAGGCGCCCGTGCCAACGGCGCAGCCGCTCAGAACGGGGGATCCGCATCGACTCGGTGAGTACGAGCTTTCCGGGCGCCTGGGTGAAGGCGGGCAAGGCGCGGTGTTCCTCGGTTCGAGGGGCGGAGAGACATTTGCGGTCAAGCTCCTGCATGGGCCCGTGGGGGACGAACGGGCGGCGTTCCTGCGGGAAGTGGAGCTGGCCAAACATGTGGCGAGGTTCTGTACGGCCCAGGTGATCGATGCCGGGTTCGACGAGGGCCGCCCGTACATCGTGAGCGAATACGTCGACGGCCCCTCCCTGCAGCGGGAGGTCGCGCTCACCGGGCCGAGGCGGGGCGGCACGCTGGAACGGCTCGCGGTCGGCACCGCCACCGCGCTGACGGCGATCCACCGCGCGGGGATCGTGCACAGGGACTTCAAGCCCCAGAACGTGCTCCTCGGCTCCGACGGGCCACGCGTGATCGACTTCGGGTTGGCCAGGGCGCTGGATGCGGCCGCCACGGTGAGCGGGCGGGGAGTGGGCACGCCCGCGTACATGGCGCCCGAGCAGATCACGGCCTCGGCGGTCACGGGGGCGGCGGACGTGTTCTCGTGGGGCGCCACGATGTGCTTCGCGGCCAACGCCACGGCGCCGTTCGGGCAGGACTCGGTGGCGCCGGTGCTGCACCGGATCCTGACCGCGCCGCCCGAGCTGGGCCGTCTGGACGGGCGGCTGCGGACGCTGGTGGAGGCGTGCCTGGACAAGGATGTGCGGAACCGGCCCAGTAGCAGGGAGTTGCTGTTCGAGCTGCTGGGGGAGCAGGGTGAGGTGCCTGGCGAGGTGCTCAGCTCGCCCCCGGCGCACATCCTGCGGGTCCCGCCGATCCTGGTCGCCGAGCCCCGCTCGCCGATCGCCGAACCCGAGTCGACGGGGATGCCGGGCGCGTACGTACTGCCTGGGTCCCAGCCGTCGACGAGCGATGGGTCGGCAAGCGGCGATGGGTCGGCAAGCGTAGGTGGGCCGGCAAGCGGCGGGCCGGCAACGGGCGGCGGGCCGGTGTCCGGCGAGTCGGCAAGCGGTGGCGGGCCGGCAAGCGGCGAGTCGGTTAGCGGCGGTGGGTCGGCAAGTGGTGGGTCGGTGCTCGGTGCGGGTGGTGACGGTCACCCGTCCGAACCCGGCTGGACGGGCGGCTCGGCCGCTCCTGTCCGGTTGGGGTCCGGGCCGGACGCAGGCTGGTTCGGCGCCGGGTCCGACGCGGGCCGGTTCGGGTCCGAAGACGGTCGGATGGGTGCTGGGTCTGATGACGGTCGGATGGGTGCGGCGGGCGGTCATTCTTCGGGGGACAGCGGTCCTGCGCCGGGTGCGGGAGGCGACCGGGGGGCGGGCCCGGACTCGCCGGAGCCGCGGGAGCGGTCGCGGAAGCGCTGGCCAGGGGCGGCGATCGCGGTCTGCGCGGCCCTGCTGGTGACCGCGGCCGTCCTGCTCACCGTGCTCGTTCCCATCTTGAACAGGAACGAGCCGGCGTCGCGGGCCGCCGGGCAGTCGGCCACACCGCCCGTACGGTCAGAGCCCCCGCAGACCGAACCCCAGGAGCAGAAGCCCTCCCCGACCAAGGCCGAGGAGACGCGGGAAGAGCGCGAACCCACCACCGATCCCCCGGTCGTCCAGCCGGTCACGGTCCCGGTCCCGGCACTGGAAGGCATGGACAGGGCGGCGGCGATCAAGGCGATCAAGCGGGCCGGGCTGGCGGCGGGGACCGTCAGCCGGCTCGACTCGCCGCAGGAGGTGGGCCAGGTGCTCAGCAGCAGCCCCGCCTCGGGCACGGCCGTGGCCAAGGGCAGCACGGTCTCACTCCAGGTGTCGGCGGGAGTGGCCGTGCCGTCGGTCACGGGCATGCAGCGCCAGGCCGCGGAGGCCGCCGTGACCGGCGCGGGCCTCACGGTCGGCGAGGTCACCCGATCGTGCGCGGACCAGCCCGCCGGTGAGGTGCTCTCCACCCAGCCGAAGGCGGGCAGCCGGGTTACGGGCGGCTCCCCGGTGGCCCTGACCGTGGCACGCAACGGCGCCACGGTGCCGTCGGTCGTCGACCGGCCCACGCAGGAGGGACGGGCGGCCCTGACCGAGGCCGGCTTCACGGTACGGTCCCGCGGCCAGGTCGTGGCGGACGAGTCGCGGGTGGGCACGATCCTCAGCCAGAGCATCCAGCCGGGCAACTGTGCCAAGCCGGGCGCCACGATCGTGATCGTGGTCGGCCTCGAAGGACAGCAGGGCCCGGACCCAGGCGAGCCCTCGGGCACCCCGACCAGCGCGATCGCGGGCCACTGACCACCCCCCACACCCTTACGACGCCCGCCCCACCCGCCGAAAGCGGTACGGATCTCATGCGGCATGTGCCCCCGTACGCCGGGGGTGGGAGCCCATGCGGCGTGTGTCCCCGTACGCCGTGGATGGGAGCCCATGCGGCGTGTGTCCCCGTACGCCGGGGGTGGGAGCCCATGCGGCGTGTGCCCCCGCACGCCGGGGGCGGGAGCCCATGTGGTGTGTGCCCCTGTCTGCCGAGGGCTGGTAAGGAAGCGTGTGCCCTGCCTTCGTGGGGCGTGGGCATCTGTGTGGCGTATGCCCTGCCTTCCGAAGGGGTGGGAATCTCCATGCGGGCGTGCCGTGCCTGTCGGGGGTGGGGGGTCTCATGCCAGGCGTTCCGGGGCGTTCCGGGGCGTTCCAGGGCGTGCCGGGCGTGTCGTGGGGCAGTGGGGAGGTCATGAAGAAATTCATCAAGCTCCTGATCGCGCGCCGGCTCGCCGCCACCCCGATCGGTCTGATCGTTCTCGGCCTGGGCTTGCTTCTCGGCCGGCGGCGCAGACAGCGACGCGACCAGCACCCCGGCGAGCGGAGCGGGCGGCACTACCGGCCTGTGGGGCACAACCGGCCCACGCGGCGCAACCGGCCCGCACGGCCGTCCAGGGTCTAGAACCCTCGTACGCATTCCAGCAGAGCGGCGTGGACCTGCTCCTCAGGCAGGTCCATCGTCTTCACCACGCCCCACTGCAGCGCCCCGAGCAGCGCCCAGCACCTGATCCTGGTCTCGGGGGCGGGATCCGCGCCGGCCAGCTTGGCGAAGATCTCGTCCCTGAACGTCCTGATCGCCGCCCGCTCCGAGTCGGGTGAGACGACGTCGTCGGCCGCCAGGTCCTCCATGAACAGCCGGATCACCGAGCGGTAGCGCACCGCGAACCCCGCCAGGGCCGCGACGAAGTCCTGCCTGCTCGCGTAGTCCGCGTCGAGGAGCGCGAGCATGTCGCCCGCCGCCGGGGAGAGCAACTCCGCGGCCAGGCGGTCCTTCGGGTGGAAGTGGTAGGCGACGGCGGTCTTGGTCAGGCCGACGGCGGCGGCGATGTCGGCCAGGGACGTGGCCGCGTAGCCGCGCTCGGCGAACAGCTCCCTCGCGGCCGCCAGGATCCTGGTACGGGTGTCGTCGGCTGTGGTCATCGTCTCATTTCCCTGCAGGAGACGGCCTTCCGGATATCTCCCGCCTTATCGTATGTCCTGTACGACCGTACAGGACGGGTGTCGAGTGGGAGCTGAGCGATGACGCGGTTACTGGACCGGCTCCTGCCGAACCTGTCCGTGGAGGGCCCACGAGGAGGACGACCCCGCGCCCCGGCCGGCCGAGCCGGTCATGCTGGGCGTCGCCGGACCATGACGGCCCGGCGCGCCATGGTCAACCGATCTGCGTGCAGTCCTTCAGCAGGACCTCGGCGGGAAGACTGGCCCGGCCGCCACCGGTGCACTTGATCCTGAGCGTGGTCTGGCGGGTCTGACCGATGGCCTGGCCGGTGAAGTCACCGTTGGTCACCGCGCCAGGCGTGGCCTGGCAGCCGCCGAACAGCACGGTGACGCCTGGGTCGCCGCGTACGGTGTCGCAGGTGTAGACGGGGACGGGGGCCGCCTGGGCGGCGAGCGGGGAGAGCGCGGCGGTGGCCGCCTGGGCGGTGAGCGGGGGTAGCGCGGCGGTGGCCAGGGCGACGGCGGCCGCGGCGGGGAAGAGACGGATCACTGAGACCTCCACGGGGTTAGTCGGGGTCGCCGAGGTTGCAGGCCGGCACCCAGCCGACGACGCCTGTGGTCACGTTGCGTCCGTGGTGCCACAGGGTGCTCTCGAAGTTGTCGCACCTGTAGAGCCCGTGCTCCTCGGACCGGTTGGACTCGAACCCCTGGCCGGAGTAGCCGAGACCCCTGCGGGTGGATCCGGCCCTGGGTTCGCTCCAGATGACCACGCCTTGGGCGCCGAAGTCGTACAGGCGTCTGGCGTCGGCTGCCTGGGCGTGGACCAGTCCGCTCATGGCCAGGGCCGTGAGCAGGCCGGCCATGCCTGCCATGCTTTCTCGTCTGACGTGCACCGGGGGTGCCTCCCTCTGTCGTGTGGCGAGCGTTTCGTCGCTCACAGTAAGAGGTCGGATACGGAAAGTTCCAATGGTTTTCCGCGGCACCCCCTGATCCAGGGTCGTGCCGACCATGGATCAGGGTGGAGGGAGGGCTACTTCGGCTGGGCGTGGCGTTCTGTGAAGGACAGGATGCGGCGCCAGGCGTCCTGGCACGCATCCGCCCACTCGCCGTACGAGCGGTCGAAGAAGGAGTGCGGCGCGCCCTCGTAGATGTACGTCTCGTGCTCGGTGCCGACCCGGTCGAGCGCGGCCGTGTACGCGTCGAAGTCCTCCGGCGTGGACACCGTGTCAGCCCCGCCCCTCAGCAGGAGGAGCGGCGCTCCTGGGCCTGACTTCGGCTCGTCGATGAAGCGGAGGGCGCCGTAGAAGCCGATGCCGCCGGCCAGTCCGTTGCCCTCGGCGGCCTGCCGCCACGACTGGCCGCCGCCCATGCAGAAGCCGACCGTGAAGACGGGGCCGTCCAGCGTCTCGGTGGCCGCCTTCGCGTCGGCTCTGACCTGGTCGTTCGTCAGCTGGTTGACGTGCGTCATGAAGTCGAAGTCGTCGCCGCGGTCGCTGAGACCCGCCGTACGGCCGAAGTAGTCGATCGCGATCGTACGGAAGCCCGCCTCGGCGAAGCGCACGGCGAGGTCCCGGTAGAACGGATGCAGGCCGCGTACGTCGGGCAGGATCACCACGGAGCGCCCGTTCGGCTCGGCGGGCTCGGCCCGGTACGCCAGGAACCGGTTGCCGTCTGCCGAGGTCAGCTCTATTTGCTCGTGAGAGGCCACCTCGCCCTGGATGGGCGGAGCGGGTGGCCTGCTGTCGGTGGAATGGCACATGATCCCAACATGCCCAAGTCGTCCCGACCTATCCAGCTACTTCGAGTAGCGGCTTCGGCGTGTTCGCGTACGGCTGATCGCGAACGCCACCCGCAGGTCTAATACGGCGGGGCGGCGCGGAACGCCTCGATCAGGTGGGCCCGCACCCGGGCCACGGCCGGTCTGGCCAGGGCGCCGGACTGGCAGCCTCGCGTGGTCGTCGACGGCCGCCTCGCCACCGGCCAGAACCCGGCCAGCGCCGGCCCCCTCGCCTCGCGCGTCGTCGACCTCCTCGCCGGCCGAGAGGACGATCAGCGCTTGTACGCCACGGGTCGGGCATTGATCATCGAGGAGTACCTCTTTCGTGGAAGGGACTCCGCATGGCATCGGCCCCGTCGGCCCCCTCGGCCTCGTCAGGCTCGTCGAGCCCGCCGGGTTCGACGGAAGGGGTCGCGAGCGGGTGCGTCGAGGGGCTGGCGAGCGGCAGGTCCGAGGGTTGGCCGGAGGAGCGTGCGAGGGGGGCGGACGTGGAGTGCGACGGCGTGGGCGTACCGAAGGCCGAGGTGGTCTGTTCCTGCGTCGGGGTGGGCGTGGCCGAGTGGCTCGGCTGGGGCGTCGTGGGGCAGGCGGGCCCGTCCACGCCCACCTCTCTCACCTGCGGCCCGTTGCCCGCCGCCGGCTCGGTCATGACCAGGATCCCGAAATATGCTCTCTTGTCGCACGCGACGGTTCCGGGATCGTTCGTGATGGCGCTGGTGTAGGAGGTGTCGCCGCTCAGGGTGCGGGTCTCCCGCCGTACCTGCCTGGCCGCCCCGTCCTCGCCCTCACGCCGCGTGTACGTGATCCGCAACCGCACCGGGCCCGTACCGTCGGCTGAGACCCTGATCGCGCCGGACGTACCGCTCCACTGGAGGATGCCGGCCGCCTGGACGGCGGGACGCGGCACGGAATCGCCGCCCTGCCGGGTGGCAGTGGGATCGGGCCGCGGCGGCGAACTGGTGGGAGGTCTCGAGGCGGTGGGAGGGGGC
>NZ_JADOGI010000374.1 GCF_015645445.1 Nonomuraea cypriaca
TCCGAGGTGCCGTTCTCCTGCATGGACTTGATCTCGCAAATCCAGATCATGCCAGGTCAGGACGGCACCTCTCGCATGATGTGACACTACGTTACGAGTTCCCCGAAGCACGAGAATTCACGAGGCCGGTGGCCCTGATCGACATCTTCGGTTCCTCATGTATGACCACACCAGGCCGACCGCCGCCGCCAAGACCGCCCGCAGTACGTGCATGCCCGTAGCACCGAGGCCGACATGCCCGTTCTCTTGCCCCAGGAAGGGCACCGCAGCCGGACGTCGACACCGCCGCCGCTGAGTCGGGCGCGTAGGTGTGCGGCGGCGTCCAACTGGCCAGACTCAGACTGAGTTGCTCCGGGCAGTGCCGCTCCCCTTCCCGGACCGCCTCACCCCGCCCGGGCCCCAGGGCAGGAGATCGGCGGGACATTCCGCGGGCTGTGTTGGCTGGGATTACCAATAACCGCAAGTGCATCAGATATCGCATCCGAGCTCCAGCGATAGGACTTCCCGGCAACGCCGACCGGCCGTGGCCAGCTATCACCGGCGTGGGGGCGGCCTTGACCTGGTGGTGGAGGCGAGGTGCTTGCCGGTGTGACACCAGGCTTCGAGATACCGGCGAAAGGGGGCAAAAAGCGGCTCCAGGCTGGCAAAGCGGGGTGGCGGCGTCCAATGGATTTCTGAATCCGGGTAGCGTTCGCACTATGGCATCGCCAACTGGAACCACTGACGCACCCTTCGGCCGCATGCTGACCGCGATGGTCACGCCGTTCACTTCCGACGGCGAGGTCGACTATGCGGCTGTGCGAGCGCTTGCCACTTATCTGGTGGATGAGCAGCGCAACGATGGCTTGATCGTCAATGGGACGACCGGTGAGTCGCCCACCACGTCCGACGAGGAGAAGCAGCGCATCGTCAGCGCCGTCCTCGACGCGGTCGGCGATCGCGCCACCGTGGTGGCTGGTGCCGGCACCAACGACACCCGCCATAGTGTCGAGCTCGCGAAGCAGGCGGCACGTGCCGGAGCGCATGGGCTGCTCGTAGTGACGCCGTACTACAACAAGCCTCCGCAAGAGGGGCTGTATCGGCACTTCACCGCTGTTGCCGACGCCACGAGCCTTCCTGTGATGCTGTACGACATTCCGGGGCGCAGCGGCGTACCGATCAAGACCGAGACCCTGATCCGGCTGGCGCAGCACGAGCACATCGTCGCCGTGAAGGATGCCAAGGGCGATCTGTTCGCCGGCAGTCAGGTGATGACGGCGACGGACCTGGCCTTCTACTCCGGCGACGACCTGCTCAATCTCTCCTGGCTCTCCCTCGGCGCGGCCGGGTTCGTCAGCGTCGTCGGGCATGTGGTGGGCGCCCAGCTCGCGCAAATGATCCACCTGTACAAGAACGGCGACGTCGCCCAGGCCCAGGCCGTTAACAGCCAGGTGGCGCCGGTGGTGGACGGGATCATGCTGCGCGCGGGCGGCGCGATCATGGCAAAGGCGGCACTGAGCATGGTGGGAGTGCCGGTCGGTCCGGTACGGCTGCCGCTCGTGGACGCGACAGAAAAGCAAATCGCCGAGCTGCGTACTTGCCTGGTAGCCGGCGGGGTGAAGTTGACAGACGCATAGGAACGGGGAGGAACCAGAAGTTTTGTTTACACGATCTGACCGTGGGGGTCGGGCATGAGCCATCCGCATCCTGAGCTTGGCCCCCCACCGAGGCTGCCTGACGGCGGCCTGCGCATCGTTGCGCTCGGCGGATTGGGGGAGATCGGCAGAAACATGGCGGTCTTCGAATACGACGGCCGCCTGCTCGTCGTCGACTGCGGGGTTTTGTTCCCCGAGCCCGACCAGCCGGGTGTCGACCTGATCCTGCCCGATTTCGAGTACGTCAGGGATCGGCTCGACGACATCGAAGCCGTGCTGCTGACGCACGCCCACGAAGACCACATCGGCGCAGTGCCCTACCTGCTGCGCGAGCGCCGCGATATCCCTCTCGTCGGATCCAAGCTCACCCTTGCCCTGATCGAGGCCAAGCTCACCGAGCACAGGATCCAGCCAACCAAACACGAGGTCATCGAAGGCGAACGGCACGTATTTGGACCCTTCGACTGCGAATTCCTCGCGGTCAACCACTCGATCCCCGACGCCCTGGCCGTGGCGATCAGGACGCCGGCGGGCATAGTCCTGCACACCGGCGACTTCCGCATGGACCAGCTGCCGAGCGACGGCCGCCTCACCGACCTCGGCGGCTTCGCCAGGCTCGGCACCGAGGGCGTCGACTTGTTGATGTCCGACTCGACCAACTCCGAGGTGCCGGGGTTCGTCACCAGCGAGCGGGAGATCGCGCCGGTCATCGACGAGGTGATCCGCACCTCCGAACAGCGGGTCATCGTGGCCAGCTTCGCCTCGCACGTGCACCGCATCCAGCAGGTCATGGACTCCGCCGCCAGGCACGGTCGCAAGGTGGCCCTGGTCGGCCGCTCCATGGTGCGCAACATGGGTGTGGCACGGGATCTCGGCTACCTCAAGGTGCCGCCGGAGCTCATCGTCGACGCGCGCGACATCGAGGCATGGCCGCCGGAGGACGTGGTGCTGGTCTGCACCGGGTCCCAGGGCGAGCCGATGGCGGCGCTGTCCAGGATGGCCAATCGCGATCACGCCATCCGCATCGCCGCGGGCGACACCGTGCTGCTGGCATCGTCGCTGGTGCCAGGGAACGAGACCGCGGTCAACAAGGTGATCAACGGACTGACCAGGTGGGGCGCTCGCGTCGTCCACAAGGGCAACGCGAAGGTGCACGTCTCCGGCCACGCGGCCGCGGGCGAGCTCCTCTACGTCCTGAACCTGACACGTCCTTCGAACTTCATGCCCGTGCATGGCGAGTGGCGGCACCTGCGCGCGCACGCCAAGCTGGCCGCCCTCACCGGCGTGCCCGACGACCACATCGTGATCGCCGAGGACGGCGTGGTGGTGGACCTGGTCGACGGCCGGGCGAAGATCGTCGGCGCGGTGCACGCCGGGTACGTCTACGTCGACGGCTCCTCGGTGGGCGAGATCACCGACACCTCGTTGAAGGACCGCAGGATCCTGGGCGACGAGGGCTTCATCTCCGTGGTCATCGTGGTGGACTCCAACACCGGTAAGCTCACCGCCGGTCCGGAGATCCACGCGCGGGGGTCCGGCATCGACCCTCTGCGGTTCGACGAGTTTCTCCCGCAGATCGAAAGGGTCCTTGAGGAGAAGGCCGCGGACGGCGTGGTCGACATGCAGGAGATCCGCCGGGTCGTCCGCCGTACGGTGGGGCGCTGGGTGAGTGACACCTACCGCCGCCGACCCATGATCATCCCCGTGGTGCTCGAGGTCTGAGCCTCCTGACGGTACGGCAGACGTTGCGGTCTGCCGTACCCCTGGATGCCCGGTGGTCTGCCGGCCCGTTGGATATCCAGCTGCGGGCCGGCTCATGCGTTTGCGGATGAGGACGTCTGTGGGGTGTCCGGTCCGGTGTCCTGGGCCATTTCGAGGCGAGGTGGTGACGCCTCGCTTGATGAGGGTGGCGAGAGCTCATGGCATCGCGGGCTCCGGGGCGGAATTTCAGACGTCTCGCTTGCATAGCAGGCAGGCTGCGGCTGCCAGGGGCAGTGCCGCATAGGCGATCAGGACCGTGGCGGCCGCTGCGGGAGGCAGGAGCGAGCCGTACACCGTGGCGGTGATGATGTCGCCGGTGATCTCGCGGGGGAGAGCTCCGATCATCACCGAGCCGAGATGTTCGCTCCAGGGGTCGGGGATGTTGCCGATGACGATGGGGATCACGTAGACGAGCCCGACCGTGATCGCGATCGCGCCGGCGGTGGAGCGCAGGAGCGCGCCCAGCGCGAGGCCGAGCAAGGCGAATATCGCCACGGTGAGGCTGGTGGCGGTCAGGAGCGGGAGCCGGTCCACGAAAGAGGCGGAGTATGCGCCTGAGAAGCGGTCACCCAGCACCCAGCGAGAGACGAAGTAGGTGCCGAACACCGTTGCGGGGCCGACGAACAGCCCCAGGGCGCCCACGACCGTGGCCTTGGCGGCCAGGACGGGCCAGCGCCTGGGGACGATGGTAAACGTGGCCCTGATCAGGCCGGTTACATATTCGGACGTCATGGCCAGCGTGCCCAGGATGCCCATGCAGAGCTGTGGCACGATCACGAACACTTCCTCCAGATCCGCGATGCGGGCGATCGGGCGCTGGTCCGGCGGAGCGCTGTCGTACATGCCGGCGGCCATCAACGCGAGTCCGAGACCCAGGAGGATGGCGCTGAGGCTGAGGCTGAGCATCAGATAGGTGGAGCGGATCGAGCGGACCTTCAGCCATTCCGAGGCGAGCACGCTCACGGGCGTGTCCCCGCTGATGCGAGGGCGGTCATGCGTCTCTCCGTTTGAGCAGGTAGTAGCCGATGGCGAGGGCGACGATCGGGTATGCGAGGAGCACGAGTAGCGCGGCCCATGGAGGCAGGAAGCCGTCCCCCAGTCGTGACGAGAGCCGGCTGTCTGCCATCTGCGGAACCAGGTTGGGCAGGAGGAGCGTGGCCGTGCGGGTGTTCCACGGAGGGGGCAGGTAGTTGACGAGACCGGGTAGCACGAACAGCAGCGCCACGACCGAGACGATCGCCCCTGCCGTCGACCGGATGGCGGCGCCGAGGCCGAGGCCGACCAGCGCCAGCGCGGCCACCGACAGGCCGGAGGCGATCAGCATGGGCAGATGGTCGGCGAAGGAGTCATCGTTGAAGCCCAGGTGCCGGCCGCCGGCGATCAGGCGGCTCGTCGCATAGGTGACCAGGAGGATCGATTGGGCGGCCACGAACGTGGTCGCGCCGACAGTCCCTGCCTTGGCCAGGAGTAAGGCGCTGCGTTTCGGGACGACCGTGAGGCTGGTGCGGATCATGCCCGTGGTGTACTCCGAAGTGATCGCGAGCACTCCGAGGACCGCCAGACTGATTTGGACGAGCGGGAGGAACCCCTCCTCCGGAGCAGCCGCCCGCAACGATCCGCGCTCGACGGCGAGGCTGCTCACGTAAACCGTCCAGACCACACCGAGGGCCACCATGAGGGCGGCTGAGCCGATCGCGTGGTAGGTCGACGTCACCGAGCGTAGCTTCAGCCACTCGGACGAAAAGGCTGCCTTCATCGGGCCGCTCCATACTGCACGCTGTCGGCGGTCAGGGCCATGTAGGCGTCTTCGAGCGACGGGTAACGCGCCGTCAGCTCAGCGACGGTGGCCTCTGCGATCAGCTTGCCGCGGCCGACGATGACGATGCGCTCGGCGGTGAGTGCCATCTCGCTCATCAGGTGGCTGGAGAGCAGGATCGTCCTGCCTTCCGCGGCCAGCGAGCGCATGAGGTCGCGGATCCAGCGCACGCCGTCGGGATCGAGGCCGTTGACCGGCTCGTCGAACATCAGCACCCCCGGGTCTCCGAGTAGCGCGGACGCGATGCCCAGCCGCTGTTTCATCCCGAGGGAGAATCCGCCCACGCGTTTGCGTGCCACCCCTGACAACCCGACCTGCTCCAGGACCTCCGCCACGCGCAGAGGGCCGATGCCATTGGCCCGGGCCAGGCAGAGCAGGTGGTTGTACGCGCTGCGGCCGCCGTGGACGGCGCCGGCATCCAGCAACGCGCCCACCTCGTGCATCGGCCTGTCGAGCGAGGTGTATCTTCGCCCGTTGACCAGCGCTTCGCCTGAGGTCGGGGCGTCAAGGCCCAGGATCAGGCGCATGGTGGTGGACTTACCTGCGCCGTTGGGGCCGAGGAAGCCGGTCACGTGGCCGGGCTCGACCTTGAAGGACAACTCGTCCACGGCGAGCGTGCCGCCGTAGCGCTTGGTGAGGCGGTGGAGTTCGATCACGCCGTAAAGCATGCGGTAGGGCGGGTCGCCGGCGCGTCGGACCACGGTTCGAATCTCAAGGTCAGACCCTGGGTTGACGTGCGCACGCGGCCGCAACGGCTACGGTTCAACGCGTGGACGACACCCACCCTCTCTTCGCCAGACGGCTGAGCCGCCACCAGTTGATCATGCTCGATCTGGCGGCGGGGTTGGTCTTCACCTTCGTGTTCTTCACGTCGACGGCCAGCGCGACGGGGCTGCCGCCTTGGGCGAGGATCGCACTCCCGTTCGCGTTGGGAGTGCCGCTGGCTCTGCGGAGAATGGCGCCACTGCCCGTGTTCTGCTTCACGCTGGCGCTCGCAATCCTGGCGACGGTGGCCCGCACCGTGGGGCCCGCGTACGTCGCGCCCGCGTACGCGCTTTACATCGTCGCCTTGTCAGACAGGCTCGGCGTCGTGCTCCCGACGACCGCCATCGGAGTGGTGAGCCTGTTCACAGTGTCCGGGATGGTCGTGGCCGGGGTGCCGCGCCAGCATGCGACGACCTGGCTGGCTCACCTGGACCAGCCGCTCATGGGCGTCGCGGCGCTGGGCGGCGCCTGGACGATCGGACGGGCCGTGCGAGAACGCAGGACATATGCGGCACGTGACGCCGAACGGCTGGCGGCGCAGGCGGTGACGGAGGAGCGGTTACGCATTGCGCGCGAGCTGCACGACGTCGTCACGCACAGCGTCGGGCTGATCGCGGTCAAGGCCGGGGTGGCCAACCACGTCATGGCGACCAGGCCCGAAGAGGCGCATGACGCTCTCCGCGTGATCGAGACGGCCAGCCGAAGCGCGCTGGTCGAGATGCGGCATCTGCTCGGCGTGCTCAGATCCACCGATGTGCCCGATCTGTTGCCCGCGCCCGGCCTCGCGGGGATTGCAGCCTTGGTGCGTCAGGCGCGGTTGGCGGGGGTCGAGGTGCAGGCCGACATCCGGATCGGACACGGTGAGCAGGTCCTGAAGGGTGACAGCGAGGTAGGCAGAGACGGCGGTGTTGAGGAGGTTCGGGGGCTGGGTGGTGACGTGGGTCGCGGCGGTGATGGTGACGGGGTTCGGGGGCTGGGTGGTGACGTGGGCCGAGACGGTGAGGCGGTTAGAGCGGGCGGAGGTGATGTGT
>NZ_JADOGI010000375.1 GCF_015645445.1 Nonomuraea cypriaca
GTAGGGTGCCATGCCTGTTCCTCTCTCCGATGTGCTGTAGCTATTTACAGCATATCCGCGCCCCTGTTACAGCGCTCAGAGATGGCAGGTTAGATTCCCGCCACCGCATCGACCCCGCCCTCTGCCAAACCACCACCGCCACGACCCCGTTCGGCCCCTGCACGCCGCTGACAGGCTCAACCTGTGCGCGCTGCCAAGCCGCCCTCGATCGCTACCTCCACGACCTGCCCGAGCTGTATGCCGACGTGGCAGGGTGAAATGCCGTCAACGGCGCCGCGGCACAGGCACGACGACGGGGTCCGGGTGACCGTCCCACGTCACCTCGATCTCGTCTGGAACAGCGTGAGCCATGCTTCCCGCCATCATGAAACTCACCGACCCGCCGGGACGTACCGCGGCATCGTGCGGAACCTGGATTCCGACTTCGGCAACCCCGCGGCCGTCAACCTTCACCCCCGTGGCGACGCCAGCCCCCGTGTTGCGGAGCGTGTACCGATCTTTGCTCCGCTCCAGCGTCCACGTGACGCTCGCAGCCGACGCCGTGCTGGAGGTTCGGTGCTCAGCTTCCAACGCCAGAATCGAGGTCGCCTTCTCGGCTTCGTTCGCCGACCGATCAGCGGCTAAGGCCGCCTTCTTCTGCCACTTCAGCCCTCGCCATGAGACCAGCAGCGCACCAACGGACACGATGCCGGCTACAACGGCGACGACGATTGCAACCCACGCAGGGTCGCTCCAGTCGATGGTCATGCAGGAGAACCTATGGCCGATACTGCAAGCGCGCAGACAAGGAGCCCCAAGTGACGTACGCAGGGATCAGCACCGCCGACGCCGAGGCCCTCTCCCAGATTCCCGCCAGCGACTAAACGGGCCATCGCCGCCCAGCCCAGGCGCGGCAGTGCGGGGAGTCGGTGTCGCCGGCCAATAGAGGAGGCCGCATACTCGCAGGAACTTCTGCCTCGGTGAACAACCTCCGGCATCCATAGCTGAGCACCGCGTACCCGCAGAGGCCAGAAGGCCTGACAGTCCGTTACCTTCCCATTACCATGGAAGTCATCCTTCAACACCGGCGAGGATAAGTACTTATGGGCTTCCAGACTCCTCTATATGAGTTGGCCGAATACCTGAAGTGGACCGCTAGCGGTCGCATCCAACTCCCCGACTTCCAGCGCGGCTACAAATGGGAAGATGAGCGCATCCGCCAGCTCCTCGTGACGATCCTGCGCGGCCATCCGCTCGGTGTGGTGATGATGCTGAAGACAGGCAATGATCAGATTCGGTTCAAGCCGCGCCCGGTCGAAGGAGTGGCCCTTCCAGCGGATACCGAACCCGAGCTGCTGCTCCTCGACGGCCAGCAGCGGCTCACTTCGCTCACTCAAGCTCTCACCGGCAGTGGCGTTGTCCACACCAAGGACAGCCGGGGTAAGCTCATGGATCGGCGATACTACGTGCATATGGCCACCGCGTTGCTCGGTGAAGATCGGATCGAAGAGGCGATCCTGTCGATGCCAGGCGACGGCATCCTTCGCAGCAACTTCGGCAAGGACGTCGAACTCGACCTATCCACGCCAGAACTTGAGCGCACGAACGGCTACTTCCCCGTCCGCCTTCTTTTCGGCGGAGCGGACACCGTGACATGGCTCTTCGCCTGCGAAAATAAGGAGCAGGCCAGCAAGTTCCACGCCGAAGTCATCCAGCCCTGCTCGACCTACAACATCCCCGCCATTGAGCTGGACAAGACGACCAGCAAGGCGGCCGTCGCCACGGTGTTTGAGAAGGTCAACACGGGTGGCCTACCCCTTAACGTCTTCGAGCTCCTCACTGCCACCTTCGCCGGCGACAAGAAGTACTTCGACACCCACGGCACCGACTTCCGACTCAATGATGACTGGCAGGTGACCCAGAAGGGATTCGCCGCACACCCCGTGCTGGCAGCCGTCGAGAACACCGACTTCCTCCAAGCCGTGAGTCTGCTCGCAACTCTCAAACGGGCCAAGGAGGATACCTCTGGCCGGCCGCCTGCGGTGTCCGCCCGCAAGGAGGATCTGCTCAAACTCGCGTTGGACGACTATCTGGAGTGGGTTCAGCCGGTCCGCGATGCCTTCGCGTGGACGGCGACCTTCCTGGCCGATCATCATATCTTCGACGTGAAGTTCCTCCCTTACCCCAAGCAGCTCGTGCCGCTCGCCGCAGTCAAGGTTGTCCTTGGAAACCACGCCGACCTGCACGGCGTGCGCGCCAAGCTGGCTCAGTGGTTCTGGTGCGGCATTATCGGTGAGCTGTACGGCTCGACCATTGAGACTCGATTTGCGCGTGACATAGAACAGGTCCCCGTCTGGGCACGCAGTAGCACCGAGGCGGCGGTGCCTCGGACCGTCGCGGACTGCACCTTCGCCGCGTCCCGACTCCTATCGCTACGGACTCGTAACGCAGCCGCGTACAAGGGAATCTACGCCCTTGTCCTTGCCCACGGGGCTAAGGACTGGATGTACGACAAGGCTCTCGACAAGATCCAGTATGTAGACCTGGCCGTCGACATTCACCACATCTTCCCAGCCAAGTGGTGCCTCGACCACGACATCGACCCGAGCCGGCGAGAGAGCATCGTCAACAAAACACCTCTTTCCGCCGAAACGAACCGTGCAATCGGAGGCGTGGCACCATCCGCATATCTGCCGAAGATCGAGAAAAAGGCGGACATTAGCTCTATGCAGCTCAACACACTTGTTGGCACCCATGCGGCAGAAGCCGCGGAGCTGCGAGCAGACGATTTTGATACATTCTTCAACAAGCGTCTGCAGAAGCTCGTCACCCTCATTGAAGTCGCAACAGGAAAGCCTGTACAGAATGACCTCAAGGAGGACAACGGCACCGAGAGCCTGCAACTATTTGACCCTGAAGATATCGCTGTGGTGCCCGACCTCGATGACATCGAAGTTTGACGAAGCAAAAGCAGCTGACGGATGCCAGGGCGCGTGCCGTTCGAATATTGGGTTACGTGGACTGAGCTGCGGTTATGCGGCGTAGTGGTATTAGTTGATCATGCCTGCAACTACAGGTTTTCGGCGGATGGATCGCAGATCGTCGAGTTCGGTCATGTCACGGGAGGGCTGCGTTGCGATGTCCGGAGGCCGTTGGCACCGGGACTGGTGCGGCCGGTGCGCGTTGTAGTGGATCAGATACCCCTGCAGGACACGGGTCAGATGGCGTTCATCGAGGATCAGGATCCGGTCCAGGAGTTCGCGGCGCAGGGTACTGATGACCCTCTCGCAGATGGCATTCATCCTCGGCGTCCGCGGCAGCGTAGTGATGTCCCGCAACCCTTCGGCTTGGAAGACCTCGCGAAAGGCGGAGGCGAAGAGCGGGCCCCGGTCGTGGATCAGGAATCGCAGCCCAGCGATGCGGTCACCCAGATCCAAGACAAGGTTGCGGGCCAGCTGCACCGTCCATGCCCCGGTCGGGCGTGCGCTCACTCCGGCCAGGTGCAGTTTCCGGGTGCCGTGCTCGATGAAGACCAGCACATACAACCGCTTGAGCAGCACCGTCTCGACCACCAGGAAGTCACACGCGATGATCGCGTGGGCTTGGGTGGTCAGGAACTGCCGCCAGGTCGGCCCGGCCCGGCGGGGTACGGGCTTGATGCCGGCGGCGTGCAGGATCCCATACCGTGGACGCTGCGATCGGGTACCCCAGGCGCGCCTACTCATGACCGCTCGGTGGTTGCTCATCCGGGCTCGGCTGCCGTGAGGATCGAGGCCTTATCACGGCACACAGCCGTGCCGGCAAGGGGAGAAACGGCACAAAATGGTGATGGTCAAGAACCCATGGTTGCTCGGTGATTGCTCGCGTGTACGCGATACAGCACGACATCCATCACCACTACCCGACACGACGGCGGGGAGAAATCCGTCCACAGCCATAGAAAATGTCACTCCGCGACACTGAGCGACACCGAGGGAACCGACTCATAATCCGTGGGTCGTGGGTTCAAGTCCCACCCGCCCTACTCTCCAATACCGCGTTCGACCTGGGGTTTCTCGGATTCCGCCAGCCTCGGGTCTCATTGTTGATCATGGTTGGTTGCTCGGCGGTTGCTCTTGTGTACGGACCCGGTACGACGGTAGATCATTAGACCGCCATCGTCAGTTCAGACCCCAATGACGACCATCAGAAGATCAAGCCAGAAGGCATGCACGGCCTCGCCGGACAACGGTGGCCTCAGGCGAGATCAAGCCTTGCCCAAGCCGGCTCGCCTTGCTTACCAGGCTTTTCTGACCAGCAGATTAAAGATCCGCTGCTTCTCGCAGCGAGCCGCTCGCCCGTACATCGCACAGGTTCAGGCTCGACCAACCTTGCGTCACCCGTGCGACAGCCGCTGAGCACACAAGGCAGGCCCGCCGAAGGGTCGGCGGGCCTGCCTGGGCTCGGTGGTTCAGGTGGTGGTGTCTCAGGTACGGGTCGGCAGGGTGATCAGCCGGGCGGTCTGGCCTCCGCTGGCGGCGGTGTTGACGAGTGCGGCGGTGGATTCGGCGGCGGCGCGGGCCACTTCGGGGTAAACGCTGGTGTAGGTGTCGCGGGTGAAGGCGGAGGAGACATGACCGAGGGTCTCCTGCACGACCTTCAGATCGACCCCGGCAGCCAACATCAGGGACGCAGCCCCATGCCGGAGGTCGTGGCAGCCGCACCGGTGGTAGACCCGCCTCGTAAGACAGCAGATAGGACTGGTCGCTGACGTGCTGCGGATGCAGCGGACGACCAAACTCGTCAGTGAAGACGAAGCCGCTGTCTTCCCACCCCTGCCCTGCGGCCAGGCGCTCGGCGGCCTGCGCCTTACGGTGACCGCGCAGAGCGGTGACAGTGTCGGCGTCCAGGGCGATAGTCCGATCGCTCGCCTCGGTCTTGGGCTTGCCTTGGATGGTTTCCCAGCCCAGTTGGGTGATCTGCCAGTGCACCCCGGCCGTCCCGGCGTTCAGGTCGATGTCCTTCCACCGCAGCCCGACCGCCTCGCCCCGGCGCAGCCCGCGCAACGCGATCAGCCGGTACAACACCGCCAGCCGATGGCCTGCAGCCTGGGCGAGGAAGGTCGACGTGTGCACCGGGGTCCAGACCATGACGGGTGAGGGTCGCGGGGTGGAGATGTAGACGTTGATCGGGTTGACCCGGCCGCCGCGTCGCTGCTGTTCGGCGGCCAGTCGGTGATGCAGATCCTGGTTCCAGGCGGCGACCCGCTCGTCGGTCCACACCAGCGCCTTCGGCTTGTCCGCATCCGGCAGTTCGACCACCGCTGCCGGGTTGAAGTCGATCAGCCGGTCCTGCTTGATCGCGATGTTCAGCGCGTGCCGCAGGGTCGCGCGGATACGGTGCATGGTGCTCGGCCCGACCGGCCGCCGGTACCGCACCTTGGCCCGCTCGTCGGGATCGCCGCTGGCGCGGGCGGTGGCGATGACGTCGTTAAACTCCTCGATCGCGTCGAACATGCCCGCGATGTCGGAGACCCGCAGCCGGTCCAGCCGGATGTCACCCAGGTACGGGGTGAAGTAGAGCCGGATGTGCGCCTCATACGAGCGGCGCGTGGTTTGGTCAATCTTCCGCTTGCGCCGCAGGAACTCGGTCATCCATTCCGCGACCGTCATGGTGGGGTTCAGATCCTGGTGGGTACGGACCTTGCGCCGCACCTCTTCCACCGGCGGGAGTGCTTTGGTGTCTTTGAGGACGGCCAGCATCAGATCGGTGATCTTCCGCCGGACCTGCGGGTCCTCATCCAGCGCCAGCAGCGCACTGGCGTGCTCCAACTCCGCTTCCACCTCCTCCAGCATGGCGAAGCCCTGGCGGCGCAGAGGATTGCGCCGCCGCCCGTCCGCGTGCGGGGGAAGCTCCAACTGGTAGGCCCACGTGCCGTGCGTGGTACTCCACCGCTCCCCCTTGCCCCCAGCGCGGCGTAGCTGCGGGCAGCTCTTGCCGAGCTTCTTCCCGCTCGCCTCCTCCCGGCAGGAACAGGTCTTGTAGATCGTGCCGTTCATCGTCGTGGCCGGCCTTCCTCGTCGAGCTGTCGCCTCTGTCCATCGCCCGCCACCCACAGGACGCCCCAGCGGGGCGTAGTGCGAGGCCGGACGGCCGTATCGACGCCCACCTTCATGGCACCCGTCAAGCGATATCCGCTGGTCACGACTACCGCACCGGGCAGGAGCCAACCTGCTCCTGTCACCTCTGTAAATATCGACATAGAGTCCGGAGTTAGGACAACGCGACGCAACAAGACTTGGACAGCTTCAGGGCAGCCACGATTCAGGTGCGGTGGTCAGGAAGACAGGCAGTCCCTGGATTCACAACGCAGCACCGCGAGCGGCGAGACGATCCGAGGGCGATGGAGAGAAGACGCTGGCGGAACCTAAGTACAGGCTCACCATCGCGGAGAGTGGTGCCCCTGCCGCAACCACCCGGTATCAGCACCCGATTCGCAGCATGTGGTCAGTGGAGCGTCATTGTCATACAAGCCTGAAGTCCTAGTAGGACTGCCCATAAATCCAATTTGTGACTGTCCTGCTACAACCCCACCTCATGCAGCTACGACCGAAGCTGAACTTGTTTCCTAATTTCTCCCACGATGGGAACGATCCAGACTTACCATTCGCTGGTAACCATGGTGAGCATGTGACGATTGTCGTCCCACGGTGAGTGGGTTCTCAGGGCGGGAGGATGTGTGTATCTCGCAGAGGTGCGCGCACAGAATTTCAGGATCTACGGGATGGGGAAGCCCGAAGCTGCCGAACAGGAGGAGGCTCAGTCAGACCTTCCGCTGGCTGCTGTCGACGAGCCTTGAATACTGACCCCCAGACAACGTGTGAAAACTGACCCCCTTGGTCACCACAGGTGACAGAAAGGGATGTGATCACAGTGGATGACTGGGCAGAGATCCGCCGTCTGCACCGGG
>NZ_JADOGI010000376.1 GCF_015645445.1 Nonomuraea cypriaca
GCAGGGGTGGGCCGACGCTGGAGGCGGCGTTGGAGGCTATCCTTCTTGTCGTCGACGAGCCGGTCGCCGAAGTGACGCTGGCGCAGGTGCTGGAGCGGCCCACTCACGAGGTGGCCGCGGCGTTGCGGGGGCTGGCGGCGGAATATACCGCTTCTGGGCGGGGTTTTGACTTGCGAGAAGTGGCAGGCGGCTGGCGGTTCTACACGCGTGCCGACTGCGCGCAGCTGGTCGAGCGGTTCGTACGCGACGGCCAGCAGACGCGGCTGACACAGGCCGCACTCGAAACACTCGCGGTCGTGGCTTACCGGCAACCGGTGAGCCGGGCCCGCGTCGCCGCCGTGCGCGGTGTCAACAGCGACGGCGTCATGCGGACGCTCGTCGCCAGGGGGCTGGTCGAAGAGGCCGGCACCGACCCGGAGAGCCAGGCAGTGCTCTACCGGACAAGCTCATACTTCCTTGAACGTCTGGGACTGCGGGATCTGAGCGAGCTCCCCGAGCTCGCGCCCTTCCTCCCCGACGACGTGGAAAATCTCGAGGAGACAACAAAGTGATGAACAGGCGCAGCACCCCGTCCGGTGATGGACGCGGTCGTGGACGCACCGGCGGCTCCGGCCGTGGCGGGCGTCCCGCCTTCCGATCCGACGACGGCTTTCGCAGCGGCGGCGGTTCCGGGAGCCGTGGTGGCTACCGTTCCGACGACCGTGGATCCGACCGCGACCGGGGTTACGGTCGCGACTCCGTGAGCGACTCCAGGCCCGCCCGCGACTCCGTTCGCGCCGACCGGAGCGGATCTCGCACCCGGTACGGCAAGCCGGGCGGCCGCGACGGTGCCACCGAGGGCCGCTCCCCACGTGCCGGCCGCGACGGTGGCAGCGAGGGCCGCTCCCCACGTGGTGGCCGTGACGAGTACCCGCGTGGCGGCCGCGATGAGTACCCCCGTGGCCGCCGCGACGAGCGCCCAGACCGCGACTCGCGCGGCGACCGCCCCGGCCGCGACGACCACACGAGCCGTGACGACCGCACGAGCCGTTACTCACGTGACGACCGCGCGGATCGTTTTCCTCGCGACGACCGCACGGACCGCTCCGCGCGAGGTGACCGCGAGCAGCGTTACTCCCGCGGTGACCGTGAGGATCGCCCTGCCCGTGAAGGCCGTTTCGCGCGTGATGAGCGGCCCACAGGCGACCGGGGCGGCTACCGTCCCGAACGCCGCGACACCCGCGGCGGCTCCGGCCCCGCACGACGTGACGACCGTTCCGGCGGCTTCGGTGCTGGGCGGCGTGATGACCGTTCCGGTGGTTACGGTGCTGGGCGGCGTGATGACCGTTCCGGTGGTTACGGTGCTGGGCGGCGTGATGACCGTTCCGGTGGTTACGGTGCTGGGCGGCGTGATGACCGCTCTGGTGGTTATGGCGCCGCACCGCGTGATGACCGTTCCGGCGGCTTCGGTGCTGGGCGGCGTGATGACCGCTCTGGTGGTTACGGTGCTGGGCGGCGTGATGACCGTTCCGGCGGGTACGGTGCCGGGCGGCGTGATGAGCGTGGTGGCTATGAAGGCGACCGCGCCGGGATGCGGGCCGGGCGTAGTGGGCGCAGGGAAGACTTCGCCTCAGGCAGCTCCATGCGTTCCCGCTACGGCAGGCGTGACGATGAGGGCCGCTCCGACCGGGCACCGCAGCGTGACGGCCGTTCCGACCGCGCGCCACAGCGTGATGCCGGCCGGGGTTCGCAGCGGGACGGCCGCCCAGCCCGTACGGCCGGCAGGCGCGACGATGTGCAGACCGTCGGCGGCGGGCGGCGGGGAAGCTACGGGAGCCCGCAGCACGACCGCATCAAGGCGGCCCGCCAGCCCCTCCGCGACCGGGACCTCTACCCCGAGGGCTACACCGACGAGCGCGACACCACCGAGGTCCCCGACGGCGTACGCCTGCAGAAGGTGCTCGCCCAGGCGGGCGTGGCCAGCAGGCGGGCCTGCGAGGAGATGATCGGCGAGGGCCGGGTCACTGTGAACGGCCAGGTCGTACGCAGGTTCGGTGCCAAGGTGGACCCCGCGAAGCAGGTGATCCACGTGGACGGCAAGCGCATCCCGACCGCCCCGGACCTGGTCTACTACGCGCTGAACAAGCCGATCGGCGTCGTGTCCACCATGGACGACCCGCAGGGCCGCCCGTGCCTGGCGGACTACGTCGAGGAGATGGCGCCGAGGCTGTTCCACGTGGGCAGGCTCGACACCGAGACCGAGGGCCTGCTGCTGCTCACCAACGACGGTGAGCTGGCCAACAGGCTGACCCACCCCAGCTACGGCGTGCAGAAGAAGTACTGGGCCAAGGTGCCCGGGCCGATCCCGCGCGACCTGAGCCGCAGGCTCAAGCAGGGCATCGAGTTGGAGGACGGCCTCGTCAAGGCGGACGGTTTCTCCGTCGTGCAGGAGCACGGCCAGCAGGCGCTGGTCGAGGTGGTGCTGCACGAGGGCCGCAAGCACGTCGTCAGGCGCATGCTGGAGGAGGCCGGGCACCGGGTGATCGATCTGGCCAGGATCGAGTTCGGACCGGTGAAGCTGGGCCGTACGAAGCCCGGCACCATCAGGTCGCTGTCCCTGAAGGAGGTCGGCGACCTGTACGCAGCCGTGAAGCTGTAATCTGACCGAGCGCAGGGAGCCCGTGCGGAACTCCGCACGGGCTTCTCTCGCTGATAGGCACTCGTTCAGAGAAGGGGACGAAATCTTATGGTGCGGGCGATCCGCGGGGCGATCCAGGTGGACGCCGACGACCGTGACTCGATCATCTCGGGGACGACCGAGCTGGTCAGCGCGATCATGGAGCGCAACGAGCTGACCACGGACGATGTGATCAGCGTGGTGTTCACGGCCACGCCCGACCTGACAGCCGAGTTCCCCGCGCTCGCGGCGCGCAAGCTGGGCTTCCACGAGGTGCCGCTGATCTGCTGCGCCGAGATCGGCGTGCCTGGGGCGCTGCCCCGCGTCGTACGCCTGATGGCCCACGTGGAGACCGATCGCCCGCGAGCCCAGATCCAGCATGTCTACCTGCGTGGCGCCGTGGCGTTGCGGCAGGATATCGCCCAGTAAGTATCCGGTAAGCGCACCAAGAGACATTCGCACCCCATGTAGCCCGATAAATCAGGACATCGAGATGGAACTTCGCACCGTGCTGGTCGTCGGCACCGGTCTCATCGGCACCTCCGCGGCGCTGGCGCTGCGTAAGCGCGGCGTACGCGTCCTCCTTGCCGACCGCGACCCGGGCGTCGTACGGCTGGCGCGGGAGCTCGGCGCCGGCGAGGAGTGGGAGCCGGACAACCCGCCGCCCGAGGGCGTGGACCTCGCGGTCATCGCGGTGCCCCCGGCCCACGTCGCCACCGAGCTGCTGGAGCTGCAGATGCTCGGCGCGGCCAGGTTCTACACCGACGTCGCGAGCGTGAAGGCCGAGCCCATCAGCCGGGCCGCCCAGCTCGGCTGCGAGTTGTCCGTCTACGTCGCCTCCCACCCCCTGGCCGGGCGGGAGAAGTCCGGTCCCGGCGCGGCCCGGGCCGACCTGTTCCTGGGCCGCCCATGGGCGTTGTGCCCCACCGAGGAGGCCGACCCCGAGGCGCGGGCGGCCGTGCTGCGGCTGATCGAGCTGTGCGGGGCCAACCCCGTCGAGGTGAGCGCCCACGACCACGACCGCGCCGTCGCCGTCGTCTCGCACGCGCCCCACGTCGCCGCGTCCGCCGTGGCCGCGCGGCTGGCCGACGCCACCGACGTCGCGCTCGGCCTCGCCGGTCAGGGCGTACGCGACGTCACGCGGATCGCCGGCAGCGATCCCAGTCTGTGGCTGGGCATCCTGTCGGGCAACGCGTCCCCGGTCGCCGAGGTGCTGGAGGCGGTGGCCCACGACCTGGCCGAGGCCGCGACCGCGTTGCGCGCCCTGGCCGCGGGCGACGGCACCGCAACCGGCGAGCTGACCCAGCTGCTCAAGCGCGGCGTCGCAGGCCACGACCGCATCCCGGGCAAGCACGGCGGCCCGGCCTCCGCCTACGCCGTCGTCCAGGTCGTCATCGGCGACCGCCCAGGCCAGCTCGCCCGGCTGTTCCTGGTGTGCGACGAGGTCGGGGTCAACGTCGAGGACGTACGCCTGGAGCACGCCCCCGGCCTGCCCCTGGGCATCGCCGAGCTGTCGGTGCAGCCCGGCTCCGCCACCACGCTCACCGAGGCCCTCCGCGAACGCGGCTGGCAGGTTCCCTGAGAGGTCATGTCACATCCGCGCCTCCTCGATGCGTCTGAAGGTTCACATCCAGGAGGTAAGGAAGAAATGACCAAGATTTTAGTACTCGGCGGAGGCTACACCGGCGTCGCGGCGGCCATCAGGACCGCCCGCGGGACCCGCCGTACGGGCGGGAAGGTCACGCTGGTGAACGCCTCGCCCAGGTTCACCGAGCGCCTCCGGCTGCACCAGACGGCGGCCGGGGAATCGCTGCCCGACCACTCGCTGGACGAGGTGCTGGCGGGCACCGGCGTCGTGTTCGTGCGAGGCCGCGTGGCGGAGCTCGATCCCGGGCGGCACGAGGTGCGGCTCGACGACGGGCGCGTGCTCGGCTACGACAAGCTGATCTACGCGCTCGGCACCCTCACCGACGCCTCCGTGCCCGGGGTGACCGAGCACGCCTACACGTACGCCGACCACGAGCAGGCCGTACGGCTCGCCGAGCGTCTCGACGCCCTCGACACCGGCACGGTGATCGTGGCGGGCGGCGGGCTGACCGGCGTCGAGTCGGCCGCCGAGCTGGCCGAGGCCCGCCCGCGCCTGCGCGTCGTCCTGCTGACCAGGGGCCGGCCAGGCGCCATGATGGGCGACCGGGCCCGCGCGTACCTGGACGCGGCGCTGGACCGCCTGGGCGTCGAGGTCCGGACCGGCGCGGACATCGCCAAGGTGCTTCCAGGCGCGGTCGAGCTGGCCGGCGGCGAGCTGATCCACTCCGACGTCACGCTCTGGACGACGGGGACCAGGGGCCTGCCGGTGGCGGCCAGGTCCGGGCTGGCACTGGACGCCCGCGACAGGATCGTGGTGGACTCCGCGCTGCGCTCGGTGTCCCACCCCGACGTGTACGCCGTCGGCGACGCCGCCGCCGTCGGCCTGCCGTTCGGAGTCCTGCACGGCACCTGCCAGGGCGGCATCCCGACCGGCCTGCACGCGGCCGACTCGCTCGCCGCCACGCTGCGCGGCAGGAAGCCGAAGCCCTTCAGGTTCGGGTACGTTCATCAGCCCATCAGCCTGGGGCGCGGGGACGCGGTCATCCAGTTCACCCGGCCGGACGACAGCCCGCGCAGGTGGTATCTCAAGGGGCGGGCCGCGGTCAGGTACAAGGAGACGGTGTCCAGCAGCCCCTTCCCGACGTTCCGGCTGCTCAAGCGCGGGCTCGTGCCGGTCGGGATGTTCGCGCTGACCGCCGGGCGCGGATGAGGCCGGACAGCGCGGCGGACGGGGCCACCGTGGCCCCGCCCGCCGCACCCGTGTTCGTGGACGTCACCGCTTGGTGATCGCCTCACTCACGGCGTTCGGGCCGTCGTACTGGCGGTCGGGCATGGCCTCCAGGGCCCGGACTATCTCCTTGCTCGCGTTGTGCTCGCGAGCGGCCTTGATCAGATCCTGCTTGCTGGCGGGGTAGTCGACCCCGCTCAGGTGTCTCTGCAGGTCGATTGGGTTCGGTGCAGTAGTCATAACTCTATGTTGCCCCTTATGTGCGGAATGTAACGTACCGACTGCGAGTCGCCCCGCGACACCGGTACGCGGCTCAGTCACCGGGCCGTTCCAGCCTGCGCCGCGCGAGCTCCACGGGGAGTGGCAGCCCGCGCCGCGCGGCCAGCGCGCGAGGCAGCCGCCGTACGGCAGCGCGCAATCCCTCCCAGCCCGCCGGACCGACGCGCAGCGCGTCGAACGCGCGTCGCGCCACCACCGGCCACGGGCGGCGTAGCACGGCGGTCAGCACCGCGTTGCGCGTGGCCAGCACCCGCCTGCCATGCGGGTCCCCGGCCGGAGCGGGGTGGTGGTGCGCCACGACGTCGTCCACGTACGCGAGCCCCCAGCCCCGCGCGGCCAGGTCCACGGCCAGCCGCTCCTCCTCGCCGAAGAAGAAGATGACGTCGTCGAACCCGCCCGCCTCCAGGAACGCCTTCCTGCGCACGACCGCCCCGCACGCCAGGAACCCCAGCACGCTCGGCCCCGGCAGGTCCGGCTCCACGCCGAGCGGCGAGTCGCGCATCTGCTCCGACACCGCGTCCAGCCGCTCGTCGGGCCCCACCAGCACGCGCGCGCCCAGCACCGCCAGCCTCGGGTACGCGTCCAGCACGTCGGCCGCCCGCTCCAGCGCGCCGCGCGCCCACCAGGAGTCGTCGTCGGCGAAGGCCACGTAGGGCGTCTCGGCCATCCGCACGCCGACGTTGCGCGCGGGCGCCCCCAGGTTCCGGCCCGCCTCGACCACGTGGACGTCGGGGAAGTGGCGCCGGACGAACGCCGCAGTGCCGTCCGATGAGCCGTTGTCGACCAGGATCACCGGGGACGGGTGGAGCGGGAGCGAGCGGGTCAGCGCCCGCAGCCTGTCCCTGCTGGCCACCACGACCGTGACCCGGGCACCATTGACCACACGGTGTCTCTTACCGCGACGGACGTCCTTAGTCCTCCAGTAAGGCGTTGACATGCGGCTGGAGCGTGCACCCGCCCGCCCGCGTGCCCCTCGGCTTCCACGATGGCTGGATCGCCGACTGAGCCGGAGGCGGTAGCCTCTTCGGGTTGGAGAAAACGTGAAGAGGGAGAGGCCGTGACCGGTCTGGTCGTCGCCATGGACGGTCCTTCGGGGTCGGGTAAGTCGAGTGTCT
>NZ_JADOGI010000377.1 GCF_015645445.1 Nonomuraea cypriaca
CCCCTGAACGTCGCCTCACGCCCGCTACTCCCCGGTGCTGAACATCTGGTCCTGAACATCGCCATGCCGGCCGCCCCGGGCGGCCGGCACCGCGTTTGTGACGCGCGGGACGAGGAGCGGGAAGGTCGCGCCCGTGTCCGAGGGGCTCTTGCTCAACCACCTCGGGATTCCAGGCGCTCAGGCCGTCACGCGGGATCGGGCGGCCCTCAACCCTGCTTGCCCATCGCCTTGCGGATCACGTCCCGGGTCCTGTCCATGATCGCGACGGGCGGACCCACGAGCAGGTTCTTCGGTGCCGTCTCGACCCCGGCGTTCGGGTGCCCGCTCCATCTGCGTGAGCATGTCCTTGGCCGAGTTCTCCTCGGCCAGCCGCTCGTCCACCACGTCCTCGCCGTGATCGAGCTTGCGGCGCGCGTAGGGATGGACGATCTCCTCCTCTGCTGTCTCGTGGACGGCGAGCAAGCGCACCAGCCGCTGGAACGTCTCGGTCCTGTCCTCCGGGGCGGCGTTCTCGACCTCGTCGAACATGGCCTTGATCTCCTGATGCCGGCGCGGCGGCAGG
The DNA here is from genome assembly GCF_015645445.1 of Nonomuraea cypriaca. Classification (GTDB taxonomy): domain Bacteria; phylum Actinomycetota; class Actinomycetes; order Streptosporangiales; family Streptosporangiaceae; genus Nonomuraea; species Nonomuraea cypriaca. The sequence goes on from NZ_JADOGI010000377.1 coordinate 563, forward strand.
TCGACCACATCCTCATGTGCGGCGACTACCCGAGGGGCCGGGAAGCACACCCGCGGGTCAGCCGAACGACGGGGGCCGCTTCTCCTTTAGCGCGCGTACGCCCTCGGCCACGTCGGGCCCGCTGAAGCCGAGGAACTCCATGGCCAGCGACGCGTCGAACGACGGGCCCGCCAGGCGCAGCCAGTTGTTCAGCGAGTATTTGGTCAGCCTGATGGCGTCCTGGGCGCCGTCGGCGAGGCGCCGCGCGATCTCCATCGCCTTGTCGTGCACCTCGTCGTCGTCCACGCACAGGCTCACCAGGCCCATCTGCTCGGCCTGCGCGCCGGTGACCGGCTCGCACAGCAGCAGGTGGTATTTGGCCTTGGCCAGGCCGCACAGCAGCGGCCAGACGATCGCCGCGTGGTCGCCCGCCGCGACGCCGAGCCTGGTGTGCCCGTCGATGATCTTCGCGGTGCGGCCGGCGACGGAGATGTCGGCCAGCAACGCCACGGCCAGCCCGGCGCCCACGGCGGGTCCCTGGATGGCGGAGACGATCGGCTTGGAGCAGTTGAGCACGTTGTAGACGAGGTCGCGGGCCTCGGTGAACACGCGCATCCTGGTGGCGTGGTCGCGCGTCATGTCCTCGATCATGGACAGGTCGCCGCCCGCCGAGAACGCCCGGCCCTCTCCCCTGACGACGACGGCGCGCACGCTGTCGTCGCGGTCGGCGTCGCGCCAGATCTCGCCCAGCTCGCGGTGGGCCGTCGCGTCCACGGCATTGAGCCTGCCCGGCTCGCTGATCGTGACCCGCAGCACCCCGTCGGCCGGGGTGTCGAGCTTGAGCTTGGTGTAGGTCACCAGGACTCCCGCAGCCGCCCCGCGACGTATGAGCGGGCGTCGGCGCCCTGGTCGAACAGGCCGGGCAGGGCGAAGAAACCGTGCAGGGCGCCGTCGTATCGGCGGTGCTCGACGGGCACGCCCGCCTGCGCCAGGCGCCGGGCGTAGGTCTCCGCCTCGTCTCTCAGCACGTCGTACTCGGCCGTCACCACGGTGGCCGGCGCCAGACCCGCGGCCTCGGGCAGCCGCAGCGGCGACAGCCGCGGGTCTGCGGGGTCAACCCCGTCGGCGTACTGCCGCAGGAACCACGCGATCTCCGCGGCGGGAAGCACATAGCCCTTGGCGTACGCGCGGTGGCTGGGCGTGCCCATGGCCGCGTCCAGCACCGGGCAGACGAGCGCCTGGTGCGTCAGCCGCAGCCCGGCGTCGCGGGCCTGCCAGGCGGCCACGGCGGCGAGGTTGCCGCCCGAGCTCTCGCCGACCACCGCCACGCCGCCGTTGCTCTGGTAGAACGCGGGCCGGGCGAAGATGTCGCGCACGACGGTCCACGCGTCGTCGGCGGCGGCGGGGAACGGGTGCTCGGGGGCGAGCCGGTAGCCGGCCGACACCACCACCCCTCCGCTGTGGACCGCCAGGTAGCGCGCGGCCGCGTCGGCCCGCTTGATGCTGCCGTAGACCCACCCGCCGCCGTGGAAGTAGACCACGACCGGCAGCGGGGCGTCCCCGGGGTCGGCGCGGTAGATCCGGATGGGCACGCCCTCGGCCACCTCGTCGCGGACGAAAGGAAGCTTCGTCAGCGGGCCGCGGTGGATCGCGGCGCCGTCGGTCTGCGCGCGTGTCCGCTGGATGTCCTCCAGCGTGATCGAGTCGAAGTCGGTCTCTTCCTCCGGCCCGATGGCTGCGAGGTAATCGCGTGCCTGGGGGTGCAGCGGCATGATCGCAGCTTAGCGGGCCGCCTCGATGAACGCATCGAAGAGCCGGTTGTCGTCGCCGCGTTCCGGGTGCCACTGGACGCCCACGCCGAACCTGTGTCCCTGCAGCTCGATGCCCTCGACGATCTGGTCCTCGGCCCAGGCGACGGCCAGCAGGCCGCTGCCGAGGCGGCGTACGGACTGGTGGTGCGGCGCGGTGACCTCGACCAGGTCGCCCACGGCCTTGCCCAGCTTGGTGGACACGCTGACCTGGATGGTGTGGGGCACGCCCGGCTCGGCGTGGCGGTCGCTGTCGAGCACCTCGGGCAGCCACGGGATCAGCGTGCCGCCCTGGGCGACGTTGAGCACGTGCATGCCTCTGGCGATGGCCAGGATCGGCACGTCGGCCCTGATGGCCGCCCTGGCCAGGGCCAGCTCGAAGCGGTCCCGGTGCTCCTGCGGCTCGTGCACCCGCGCGTCCTGCTCGCCGTTGTAGGCGGCCGCCGCCAACTCGACGCCGCCGGCCAGGACCACGCCTCGCAGGCCGCGTACGTAGTCGTCGATGGCATGGGGTCCGATCGGCGGGAGGACCACCGGCGCGCCGCCCGCGCGCGCGACCGCTTTGGCGTAGGAGGGAGGAGACAGCACGGCCTCCCGCACCCAGTCGCTCCAGCGCGCGGCCTCGAAGTAGGCGGTGATACCGATCAGCGGTCGGGACATTCGATCTCCAGGGGACAGGGTGGAGTCCGTGCCGCCATCAGCCGGTCGAGGTGACGGCCACATGCCCCATCATGGCGCACACCCTTTCCGATATGTCACCCCTCCCAAAGATCCCCGCCTGCAACTTGCCTCCCAAGGCGCCGGATTTTCCGCCCTGCGCCCCTTTCATCACCCTTTGCTGTGACGACCCTTCTGGGTGGGGGCGAAGCAGGCCATCAGGGCAGGCGGGACGTGGTCTCGATGATCATCTGGGCGAGGATCGAGGCGGCGGCCGGGCGGGTGTCGAGGAGCTCGTCCAGCCTGGCGCGCCAGGCGCCCGCCTCCGCGTAGATCGCGTCCGCCTCCGCCTGCAGGCGCAGGCGCGTCTCGCAGAGCTGCAGCTGGTACATGATCCCCAGATAGTGGCCCACCGTGTCGCTGAGCCACCAGTAGGCGTCCGTGTTGGCGGCGTGGACGAAGATCCGCGCGCCTTCCCAGGCGACCCGCCGGGGATGCAGGACTGCCATGGCCGGATGGTACGCCCGCCCGACCCCGAGGGAAACGGCTTCCAGCACAGGTGACATGCTCCTCACGCACCGCCCGGCGGCTGGTGCCGGCCGGGCGGATCAGCGAGATCGCCGGATTTCCCGGCGCAGGCGTGTTCCGCCGTTTCCGCCTTCCCGATGAGATCGCAGTGAAGGCAGATATGACTGATATTCGCGTTCGCCGGCTCGAAAGGAGGCAAATGCTGAACACGAAGAATCACGAACTCACTACGCATAGTTCAGCTTCGCACCGTATTGGGGGGAATCGGTTGTGACGCCTCATCGGTGGTGTAAGACTCAATTTTGAGCGCATCGGATTGCCGGGGCCCTCCGTGCGTTCACGACCCGGAGCCGTCAGGGAGGTGGACGACCAGACCGGAATAACGCTTCCGGTCCAAAGGGTGAGGTGTTGGGTTATATGTCGTTGAATCCGCGCCTGGTAAAGGAGAGTTTCTCCGTCATCGAGCCGATGGCCGACAAGGCCACGGCCTACTTCTACGGCCGGTTGTTCGCCGAGAGTCCGCACCTGCGTGGCATGTTCCCGCCCGCCATGGACGTTCAGCGCGACCGGTTGTTCAGCGCGTTGACGCGGATCGTCTGGAGTCTGGACAGCCCGGACAGTCTGGCGGCGTTCCTGGGCCAGCTCGGCCGTGATCACCGTAAGTACGGCGTGATCTCCGAGCACTACACGGCCGTCGGCAACGCCCTGCTCGCCACCGTCCGCCGCTACGCCGCCGACGTGTGGAACGACGAGATCGAGGCGGCCTGGGTGGCGGCGTACACGGTGGCCGCGAACCTCATGATCGAGTCGTCCGAGTCGGACGCGGGGGTCTCCCCCGCCTGGTGGCTGGCCGAGGTGGTCGACCACGAGCGGCGTCACCGTGACATCGCCGTCATCACGCTGCGGCCCACGCAGCGGCTGCCGTACACGCCCGGTCAGTACGTCAACGTGCAATGCGCCCGGTGGCCGCGCGTGTGGCGAACGTTCTCCATCGCGAACGCGCCGCGCCCGGACAACACGATCAGGCTGCACGTGCGCTCGGTCCCCGGCGGCTGGGTGTCCACCGCGCTGATCAGGCACACCCGCATCGGCGACACGCTCATGCTCGGGCCGCCGATGGGCACGATGGCGCCGCGCGAGAGCAGCGTCCGCGACGTGCTGTGCGTGGCGGGCGGCACGGGCCTGGCGCCGCTCAAGGCCATCGTCGAGCACCTCATCGCGTCCGGCCGCCGCCCCAACATCCACCTCCTGTACGGCGCCCGCACCGCCGAGGAGCTCTACGACCTGCCCGACCTGATCAGGATGGAGTCGTCGTTCCCCTGGCTGCGGGTGCTGCCCGTGGTGTCCGACCAGCCGTCGTACGAGGGGATGCGCGGCAACCTGGCCGAGGTCACGCAGCGCTTCCACTCGTGGGCCGAGCACGACGTGTACGTGTGCGGGCCGTCCACCATGGTCAACGAGACCGTCCGGCGCCTCCAGATCGACGGCGTCCCGCTGTCGCGCATCCACCGCGACGTCATCCAGGGCGAACGCTGACCCCACACCCGCCGAGCCGGGGCCGCCGGCCGTTCGGCCCGTCCGCGCGCCGCCCGCCGAGCCGCAGCCGCCGGTCACCCGGCCCGGCCGCCCGCCTGCCCGCCGGACCCGGGCGGCCCGGCCTGTCCGCGCCGTCCGCCACGACGGCGCGCGGATCGGGCCGGGGGCCGCGGGTGCCCATCTTGTGATCAGGAGGTTGACAGCGGGAGCTGAACGGTGCGAGGTGGAGTCTGACACGCCAAGTGGAGGTCCGCAGTGCCATCTCCCGCCAGGCGCCGAGGAATCGGCGGACTCGTCACCGTACCGGCCGTCATCACCGCGACCCTGCTCCTCACCTCCGCCCCGGCGTCGGCGGGCGTGCCACTGACCGAGATCGGAGCCGACCCGTACGCCAACGCCACCAGCCAGCACGGCACACAGGCCGGCCCGGACACGTACGCGTGGGGCACGACGATCGTCACCGCGCAGCAAACAGGGCGGTTCTTCGACGGCGGCGCGTCCGGCATCGCGTTCGCCACCTCCTCCGACGCCGGGGTCACGTGGGACCGGGGCGTGCTCCCCGGGATCACCACGTTCGGCGGCGGCCCCCACCCCCGGGCGAGCGACCCGTCAGTGGCATTCGACGCCAGGCACGGCGTCTGGCTGATCTCCTCCCTGGCGCTCACCACCGCAGCCGACGCCGCCGGAGCCGATGGCGCAGCCGGGGCCAGTGGCGCTGCCGCGAGTGACGCCTCCGGGGCGAGTGGCGCCGCCGAGGGGAGTGGCGTCACCGGGGCGGCGGCGCTCGTCAGCCGGTCCGCCGATGGGGGTCTGACCTGGGGCGGACCGGTCACGGCCGCGGCGGCGGACGGAGGCGACCTGGACAAGCCGTGGATCGTCTGTGACAACGCGCCGGCCGGCCGCTTCCACGGGCGCTGCTACCTCGTGTTCGACGACCACGCCGCGGACAACGCGATCAAGGTGGCCCGCTCCTCCGACGGCGGCCTGACCTGGACGGTGGCCGGCACCTCGGCCACCGGCCTGGGCGGGCAGCCCGTCGTGCGGCCGGACGGCACGGTGGTGGTGCCGTACCTGAGCAACGACAACCAGATCCGGGCCTTACGCTCGCGCGACGGCGGCGTGACGTGGAGCCCGAGCGTGCTGGTCTCCGAGGTGCACCGGCGCACGGTGCCCGGCGGGCTGCGCGCCGCGCCGCTGCCGTCGGCGGAGACCGACGCGACCGGCACGGTGTACGTCGCCTGGCACGACTGCCGCTTCCAGCCCGGCTGCGCCGGCAACGACATCGTGCTCGGCAAGTCGGCCGACGGGGCCTCCTGGGGCCACGTCCTGCGGGTCACGAACGACGGCGGCGACCACTTCGTCCCCGGCCTAGGGGTCGACCGCGTCACCTCGGGCGGCACGGCCAGGCTCGCACTGGCCTACTACCGCTACCCGGACGCCGAGTGCCGGGGCGCGGCCTGCCGGCTCACGGTCGCCTACACCTCCTCCACCAACGGCGGCGCCACCTGGGCCGCGCCGGCCGAGTTGCGCGGGCCGATGGCGCCCGCCTGGCTCGCGGACACTCCTGGGGGCCGCCTGGCCGGCGACTACATCTCCACCTCGGTCATCCCCGGCGGCAACGCCTTCGCCGCGTTCACGGCCGCGTCGGCGCCGTCGGGCGGGGCGCTCGACGTGCGCACGTACACCGTCGCGGGCGGCTCACCGATCGAGGGCGGCGGCCCCGCCCCCATCGCCATCGAAGCACCCACCGCCACCGGCGAGACCCTGCCCACCC
>NZ_JADOGI010000378.1 GCF_015645445.1 Nonomuraea cypriaca
CGCACCCCGCTGACCTGCAGGAACGCCACCGCCTAGAGACACGCCTCCCCGGCGTGCCCAGACGCATTTCCCCAGCTCATCCCCCGAATTCCGCCCTCTATCCGAACCGAATTATGTCGAACGCAGGACAGAAGCGTTGCGCAAGCCGGCTGGAACTTCGGGAGGTCGTCGACCGTCTGTGCGGTCCAGGAACAGCGGATCCCGTGCTGATCGAACGCCGCCGTCAAGCAGAGGAAGCGCATCGGATGGTCCAACGGCTCTGGGATGAGCGCTATCGAGACGATCCAACAGGCGCCGCCCGAGCCGAGACACGCGTGCGCGGGACCCGGGAACGGATCACGGCGCAGACCGAACAGATCGCACAAGCGCGCGCTGCGCGCCTGACCTCTCGTTCAGACTGCGCCGACATGAGTTGAGCTGTATGCAACCTGCGCGTCCGGCACCAAGACCTCACCCAAGGCGGCTGCGGCGGTATATCTGCGACACCGCAAGTGCGGTGAGCCGGGTGACACCATAGTCAAGAGCCGCGTCGGTACCGCCGTGATGTGTACGGCCCGCCGCTCGGCTCGCCCGAACTTACATCGTGGCGGGCGAGGGGGTCGAGGTTGGCCAGCGGTTCGTCCAGCACGAGCAGGTCGGGCCGGCTGGCCAGCGCCAGCGTGACCGCCACCTGCGCCTGCTGGCCGCCCGATAGCCTGCTCACCTTCCGCTCCAGTGGGATGCCCAGCCCGGCGAGCCGGTCGGCCGCGGCGGCGTCGTCCCAGCGGGTGTTCATGCAGCGGCCGAAGGTGAGCATTTCGGCGACGGTGAAGCTCTCGTATAGGCCCAGGACTCCCGAAGCTCCGGCGAGGGGCAAGGTAGGGATCGACGCGGTCACCCAGCGGGCAGTTCGGCCCGGGTGGTCTGAGGGCTTGCCTCGAGTTGGGGGCGGTGACCGGACTTGAGCTCGGGGACGTACTTGTAGATGGTCGCCCGGCTCACGCCGAGCAGCCGGGCAATCGAGGCGATGGTCGCGTCCGGTTGAGCCAGTAGGGCGCGAGCGTGCCAGACTTGCTCGGGCATCATCGCCGGGGCGAATCGCTGGCTAGGCAAAGCGATTCCAAAGCTCTCTCTGTGCAGGATGAAACAGGACCGATCTGCCCTCATTTTCCCAGCTTGAGAGGGAAGTCTTTGGAGGGGAGTCAGGTGATCAAGCCGCCGACGTGAATCTCGGGCTGATGCCGTTCGACGATGGGAGCACTGACATGCCGCTGGTACGCCTCGACATGGTCCGCGGACGTAGTCCCGATCAGGTCCGTGCCATCGCCGACGCTGTCCAGGAGGCACTGGTGGAGGCCCTGGGAATCCCGGCCAGGGACCGCTTTCAGATCGTCACCCAGCACGAGCCCGAAGAGATCATCGCTCAGGATGCCGGGCTCGGCTTCGACCGGACTCCCGGGATCTTGATCATCCAGATCTTCACCCAGCGCGGCCGCGACACTGCGGACAAGCAGCGTCTCTACCGCACGCTGACCGACCGCCTGGAACGCGCCGGGATAGCCGGAGAGGACCTGTTCCTCAGCTACATGGAGAACGACCCCGACGACTGGTCGTTCGGCTTCGGGCGCGCCCAGTACGTCGACGGCGAACTGCCGATCCCCGGCCGGCCCCACTCGGCGTCCTCGTAGGGGTGGCAACCGTAGGGGTCCCGGATCTCCCACCCGTGATCGTACAGCGTCTGACGCCGCTCGGCGTGCCGCTTGACCACCGACGGGTCCTCGATGCCAAGCTGCGCGGCCAGGTGCTCGACCACCGGCCACGGCACCGCGAGCGGGTCCTCCAGGAACAGGCCGACGTACCGCACCGTGCACATCTGGAACGCGAGCCCGAGCTGATTGTGCTTCGTCCGCCGCAGTGCGATCAGGTCCCGGTCCACGTCGTCCAGGAAGAACCGCTCCAGCTCGGGCCTCGTCGGCTCCTCGGCGAACGTCCCGTACGCCTCGGCCTGCTCATCGCTCAGAAATTCCACCGGCACGAGCCGGACCGTAGCCATCCCCGGAGCAGGCCCGGAGGCATTTCACCGAACCCCAGCGGCGAAGTGGATCACTGCGCTAGCCGACCATGATCGTTCTCACCGATACCGCTGTACCTATGTTCCCCGAGGCCGTGCACGGGACGGCTTGTGAGCGCGGGCCACGTACGATTGAGGGCGTTTGCGGTGGTGATCGAGGTCGTTGCCAGGTTGGGTTTTCGTTGCGGGTCAAGGGTGATCGTGGCTGATAGGCTGCGGGCTCAGTCGGCGATGTGCCCGACGACTTGGGGAATTTCGAACAGGTTGCCGGTGTCTCCGGTGTGCAGGAACGCGACGTTGCTGTCGACGGGGATCCGCCCGCTGCGGGCGTGGTCGAGCAATCCTGCGAGTCCCTTGCCAGTGTAGACAGGGCCGACGAAGACACCCTCTGCCCTGGCCAGTTCGCGGATCGCAGCCGAGCTCTCCGGGGACGCGACGGCATAGTCCTCGCCGATGAAGCGCTGGTCGATGTCGATCTCGGCGCGGATCGTCGCGTCGTCGGGTACGGGCGCGCCCAAGGTGGCCAGCACCGCCTTGGTCCGTTCGACAATCACGCCGGGGTTCATCCGGTCTCCGTCGTTGAACCTCTGGATGGAGATCGACCGGAACTTCACCGGGTGTCCCAGACTCAGCTTGGCCGCCAGCATCCCCGGCAGCGCGGTCCCGGTGCCGATCGTGTGGTAGACGAAGTCGAGCTCGACCCCTGCGGCATCGGACTGTTCAAGCATCTCCCGGAACGTCAGGGCGTGCGCGATGAGGCCGTCGGGGTGCGCACCACCGGTCCCGACAACGAGGACCTCGTGCCCCTGCGTCTCAAGTTCGGCCTTGCGCACCGCGATGGCGTCGGTGATCCGCGCGGCCTCATCCGGAGAATGCCAGACGTTGCCGCTGATGTTGATGACGTGGGTTTCGACACCCATCGTCTTGTTGAGCAGATAGTTGCCGCGGAACTCGCCGAGCTCACCATGCCGGGGCACGTTCCGCGTCAGAACCAGGATCGGCGTGATTCCTACGCTCAGGCAGGCGGCGGCGAACTGCAGACCCGAGTTGGTCAGGTATTCGCCCTGGGTGATGACGTGTGTCACTCCGTTCTCGAGGGCCCGCCCCAGGATGAACTCGGCCAGGCGCATCTTGCTCCCGCTGATCGCACTAGGTCCTGCCAGGTCCTCGCGCTTCATGAAGAGGTTGATCCCGTACGCCGCCGACAGGTTGGACAAGGCGTGGAACGGAGTGGGGTAGAACCCGATCCGGCATCGGGGGAGTTTGTTGATCGCAGTGTCGAATTGCGTGAAGTCCATGCGTCTAGCGTCGGCCACGCCTCTGGAGTAGCACAAGCAATGATCTCTTCATGGTCGATAAGTTATCCTTAACTCCATGTCCTGGTTGTTCGATCCGCGGCATCTGGTGACCCTTGCGGCTGTCGTGCGGCTCGGCTCGTTCGCCGCAGCCGCAGAGGAGCTGGGCTACACCCAGTCCGCGGTCTCGCAGCAGGTTGCGGAACTGGAACGACGGGTCGGTGCGCGAGTCGTGGTCCGGCGGCCCGTCCGTGCGACCGAGGCCGGGCAGGTCCTTCTCGACACCGAGGCCGCGATCAGCGTGTCGATGAGTCGCGCTGCCACCGAGCTCGCGGCGCTTGCGGACGGAACCGGCGGCGAGGTGCGGCTCGGCGCGTTCATCTCGGCGGCAGCCTCCATCGTCCCTCCCGCACTCGCACGCCTGCGTGCGACCCATCCGGCAGTTCACATCACACTCCGTGAACTTGAGCAGCGCGAAACGCATGCGCTGCTGTTCCGGGGAGAGATCGACCTGGCCATCACCTTCGACTACGAACACGCTCCCGGGCCAGTACCCGCCGGGCTCATGCAAGAGCACCTCATGGACGATCCGATCATGGTTGTCCTTCCCGTCGGTCATCCGCTGGCCGGAGCCGACAGTCTCACCCCAGCCGACCTGCCGTCGGACGCATGGATCAACACCGCGGTCGACGTCCGCGACTTGGCAGCGTCACCCGTTGACGGCGACCGGGGGAGCGGACATCGTTTGGACTTCGATGGCATGGACTTCCGTACTGCGCTCAACCTCGTCGCGGCGGGTCTCGGCGTCGCGCTGCTGCCGCGGTTGTTGGTGTTGGACGCTCCGCCGAGCGTCGTGGTTCTGCCCATGCGGCAGCCCACACTCGTCCGTCGTCTCTACACCTGCCGGCTCGATACGAGAGGCGTGACCGCATCGATCAGGCGGCTGGAGATGTACCTGCGGGAAGCAGCGGCGGAACTCTGCAATACCGCACCGATCCTCTAGATCCAAGACAGAGCAATGCGATAGGCACCCTCCTTCGTCTCGCGAGACGCGCGTCCGCCATTGGCCCGCCTGGATCGCCGCCTCTGTTGATGCGGTGACGATCCAGCCGGCCTCGGGTCAACGAGATTGCCGCGATGGTTGGTATGGCGAGATCGACTTGGCGGGTGATGCGAGTAAGCTGCAGCGCGTCTGCGCGTTTATCCCGCAGACATGATCGTGTCCGGTCGATCCTCTCGATCTCCCCAGCCATCCCTCGGCCGTGGCGCGTGCTCGCTGGAGCTCCAGATCATTTTGCAGTTCATCCAGGCGAGGCAGGCGTTCGAGCGTCGCCGAAGCTCCAGGCTGGGCTACTCGCGCGGGTGGAGCGCTGCCCCTGGTTCGTGCCGAGCGTCAGCGTGCTGTGCGCCTGACACGGCGGCGAGGTGTGGATGAAGTCCAACTTGTGGCCGTGCAGGGCGATGAACCACCGCGTCGTCCCTCACGGCGCGTCATTATGCGTCGGACCAGTGGTGGAAGAGCGCCGCCTGCCCCACGTGCGCAGCGAATATCGCGTTCGCCCCGCGGAGCCCGAGCCAGGGCCCGTCGGCGTCTACGCGCCCTCGGCGTCGCCGTCGTCCGGTGTGGCGGCGGGCGCCCCGTGCGCTTTGAGGCGTGCGGCGAGCGCTGCCGCGGCTTTGGAGAGCCCGGACCAGCGCTGGCTGCACAACAGCAGGTTGCGCTTCGCCCAGGAATTCGTCAGGTCCACGACCCGCAGGTCGTAGGTACGCTGCCAACGGACGACCGCGCGCGCGGGAACCACGGCGATGCCGACGCCGGCCGCTACCGCGCTGCAGATCGCCTCCGTGCTCGGCAGGTGCGCCCGGTAGCGAGGCCGGAGCCCGAGCGGCTGGGTCTGCCCGCTCAGATGCTCCTGCAACGGGTTCCCCTCGGTGAAGCCGACGAACGGGTGGCCGAGGCACTCGCTGAACGCGACATGAGCACGCGCGGCCAGCGCGTGGCCTGGCCGTGTGATGACGACCAGCGGGTCGGGACGCAGCACCGCCCGTTCCAGCCGGCCCGTGTCCACGGGATCGGCGATGATCCCCAGTTCCGCCCGGCCGTCGGTGACGGCGGCGACTATCTCGTGGCTCGGCCGCTCCTCCAGTTCCAGGTCGATGTCGGGGTTGTCGGCCATGAAGTCGACTATCACCGGCGACACGAGCGTTTCGGTTGCCGAAGTGTTTGCCGAAATCACCAATGTGGGCCGCAGGCCGTCAGAATATCGGGACAATTCAGAACGCATCCGAGCAATCTGCCCAACGACCTCACGGGCATGGGCCACCAGCAGCCACCCTGCCGGTGACGGCACAACGCCACGGCGATGCCGGATCAGAAGCGGCGCCCCCAGAGCCTTCTCCATCGCCTTGATCCTCGCACTGGCCGAAGCCAGCGACAGGTGTGACAGGTCCGCACCCCGGGTGATGCTGCCCTGGTCGACTACCTGCAGGAATAGCTGAAGATCGGTCAGGTCATACGTCATGGTCAAGACGGTACCCATGTCGGCCCCACTCGAGAAGCCTTCGGCTCAGCCGAAGGCTCACCCCAAAAATGACTCATGGTGAACTCGGAATCAAACGTCCAGACTTTCCGCTAATACGACTAGACGCGGTCTGTCTACTACGACAGGTATCCACCAATCCCCCCTCTTCGGAGGTATTCATGTCATCTCAGGTCGAGCTAGCCGAAGTCGCCGAGAGCCGCATCGCCACGGACTGGGGCCTGGACCAGTGGGCGGACCGGATTCTCGAGCAGGCCGGCGTCGGAGTCACCATCCTGGACCGCCACGGAACGGTGATGTATTACAACAAGTGGGCTTCGGAGCACCTCGACCGGATGCCCGAATACATCGGAAACGACGTCCGGAAGCACCATCGCCGAGCGGTGACCAATCCCCGTTTCGACGCCATGCTCCGGCTTTTCGAAGAGGGCCGCGTCGAGCCGGTAAGCTACGTCGCCAGGCCCTACGGAAAAATTACGATCCTGGTCACGGTCTCACCGATCCGGGTCAATGGCGAACTGGTCGGCTTCTCTCAGATCGTACTTCTCAAGGACGAGGTACAGGAGCTCTTCGCGCTGTTCGACGAGTCGGGACGCGAATCCTTCGAGAGAGAAATGCTGCCTAACGGTCTGCCGACGGCCTGAAAGTGCCGCCTGCCTCTGATCGCCTGGCCCGGAAGGGCGGGGCTGAGGGCGAACTTCGGGCCGGCCGGCGTGTGGAAATGGTGAGAGATATGAGCGAAGCAGAGAGCGTTGGCATCACGGCCGACGTGTTGGTCATCGGTTTCGGTAAGGGCGGGAAGGATCTCGCGGGGACCATGGGACGCGAGGGCAAGAGGGTCGTCATGGTGGAGCAGTCGGATCAGATGTACGGAGGGACGTGCATCAACATCGGCTGTGTACCGACCAAGGCGCTGG
>NZ_JADOGI010000379.1 GCF_015645445.1 Nonomuraea cypriaca
GACCCCACTCACCCCAACCCCGCCAGTGCCGCCCAGGCCGTGACGGACCGCGCCAGTAGCGCCCAAGCCGGGTCCGACCGCGCTACCGCCGCCCAGGCCGGGGCCGACCGGGACGGTGTCGCGCAGGTCGGGGCCGAGCGGGCCGGGGAGGAGCGCGCGGCGGCCGACGGGGTCGTGGCGGGGGTGCGTTCGTCGGGGGAACTGCTGGTCGCGGCGGTGCGGGACGCGCGTGAGTTGACCCGGGTGGAGCCGCATGTCGCCGTTCCCGCGGAACGCGTCGCCAAGCTGCTGGCCATCGCTCAGGAGTCCGTACGCGAGCAGGGCACCGCCGAAGACCTCCTGTGGGCCGTGTGGCACGCCAGCGGCCTCGCCGAGCGCTGGACCGAGCTGAGCCTGGCGGGCGGCCCCAGGGGAGCGCAGGCCGACCGCGACCTCGACGCCGTCGTGGCGCTGTTCGACCACGCGGCCAGATTCGTGGACCGGATGCCCAAGGCGGGCCCGGAGGTGTTCATCGACGACCTGGCCGCCCAGGAGATCCCCGGCGACACGCTGGCCGAGCGCGCCCCCGACGGCGACGCCGTACGCGTGCTGACGGCCCATCGTTCCAAGGGGCTCGAATGGGACGTCGTCGTGGTGGCCGGCGTACAGGAGGGGGTTTGGCCGGACCTGCGCCTGCGCGGGACCATGCTCGGCGTCGAGGACCTCGTCGAAGTGGTCGAGGGCGCCAGGCCGAACGCCGCCTCGCTCGCCTCCAAGCTGCTGGCCGAGGAGCGCAGGCTGTTCTACGTGGCCGCCACCAGGGCCAGGAGCCGGCTCGTGGTGACGGCGGTGGGCGGTGAGGACACCGACGAGCGCCCGTCCAGGTTCCTGTCGGAGCTGATGCCTGGGGCGGTGGAGACCGCCACGGTCGACGACCGCGCCCGTTGGCTGAACATGTCCGCCCTCGTGGCCGACCTCCGCAGCGCTGTGACCGATCCCACTAAATCCGCGAAAGTCCGGCAAAAGGCCGCCCAGCAGCTCGCCCGCCTCGCCGCCGCCGGAGTCCAGGGCGCCCACCCCAACGACTGGTACGCCCTCACCCCCATCACCGACGACCGCCCCCTGAGCTGGCCGGACGACATCGTCAACATCTCCCCCTCGGCGGTCGAGAGCTTCACCAAGTGCGGCCTGCGCTGGCTCCTGGAGACGGCGGTCGGCGCGGCCGGCACCAGCACCGCCCAGGGCCTCGGCAACGTGATCCACGCCCTGGCCGTCCTCGCGGCCACCGACCTGCCCACCGAGGACCTCCTGGGCGAGCGCCTCGACGAGGTATGGAACGAGCTCGACTTCGGCGGCGTCTGGTACAACCGTAGGCAACGCCAGGTCGCCGAGCAGATGATCGGCAAGTTCCTGCGCTGGCACCAGGAAAACCCGCGCGAGCTGGTGGCGCTGGAGGAGGCGTTCACCGCGATGGTCTCGGACGGCGTGCAGATCAAGGGCCGGGTGGACCGGGTGGAGCGCGACTCGGACAACCGCGCGGTGATCATCGACCTCAAGACCGGCGGCGCCAAGCCCAGGGCGGGCGAGCTCGACCGCCATCCGCAACTCGGCGTCTACCAGCTGGCCGCGCTGCTGGGCGCGTTCGCCAGGCACGGCATGACCGAGCCTGGCGGCGCCGCACTGGTCCAGCTCGGCAAGGCGGCGGGCAAGCACAACGCCACGGAGCAGCAGCAGGGCGCGCTCGGCGAGGACAAGGACCCCGGCTGGGCCAAGGACCTGGTCGACACGGTCGCGACCGGCATGTCGGGCCCGTTCTTCCAGGCCAAGGTCAACGACGGCTGCCGCACCTGCGCGGCCAGGTCGAGCTGCCCGGTCAACGACAACGGGGGCCAGGTGTGCTGACCCCCGCCGAGCTGGCCGGCAAGCTCGGCGTCCTGCCCCCCACGCCCGAGCAGGCCGCCGTCATCGAGGCCCCGCTTGAGCCGATGGTCGTCATGGCCGGCGCGGGCTCGGGCAAGAGCGAGACCATGGCCGGGCGCGTGGTCTGGCTGGTCGCCAACGGCCTGGTCAAACCGGACCACATCCTGGGCCTGACGTTCACCCGCAAGGCCGCCGCCGAGCTGGCCACCAGGGTCAGGGAGCGCCTGGCCGGCCTGGCCGAGGCGGGGCTGGTCGCGCCTGGCGCCCTCGACGAGGAGCCGACCGTCTCCACCTACCACGCCTACGCCGCACGCCTGGTCACCGACCACGCGTTGCGCGAGGGGCTCGAGCCCACCATGCGCCTGGTCACCCCGGCCGTGTCGTGGCAGCTCGCCTCACGGGTGGTGGCGATGTACGACGGGCCGATGGACAAGATCGAGCTGGGCCCGCCGTCCGTCACGGCCGCCGTGCTGGAGCTGGCCGGCGACCTGTCAGAGCACCTGCGCACGGCCCACGACGTGCGCAGAGTGGGGGAGTGGCTGCGGGGCAGGCACGCCGCGCTCCCCGGCAGGACGATCGCCGCCCAGCGCAAGCCGGTAGGCGTCCAGGCGGCCAGGGAGCAGCTGTTGCCGCTGGTGGAGGCGTACGAACGACTCAAGCGCCGCCGCGAGGTCATCGACTACGGCGATCAGATGTCGCTGGCCGCCAGGATCGCCGCGAACCACAAGGAAGTGGGCGAGATCGAGCGCTCCCGTTACGCGGTGGTCCTGCTCGACGAATACCAGGACACCAGCCACGCCCAGCTCGTCCTGCTCAGATCCCTCTACGGCGGCGGCCACCCGGTCACCGCCGTGGGCGACCCCTGCCAGTCGATCTACGGGTGGCGCGGCGCCTCGGCGGGCAACCTGCGCCGGTTCCCCAGGGACTTCAGGACCGGCGCCGGCGACCCGGCCGAGATCCGCCAGCTCAGCGTCAGCTTCCGCAACGGCGACCGCGTCCTCGACGTGGCCGCCCGGGTGCAGCTCCCGCTGCGGATGGACGCCCGCGAGGTCCCCGTCCTGGTCCCGGGACCCAACCGGGTCGAGCGGGGCCGCGTCACGTGCGCCTTCCACGAGACCGCCGAGGACGAGGCGAAGTGGATCGCCGACGGCGTCGCCAGGATCCTCGGCCAGGAGGTCGCGCCGGACGGTCTGCCCTGGGGCGAGAAGGAGCGCAAGAAGACCCTCGCCGTGCAACCCCAGGACGTCGCCATCCTGGCCCGTAAGCGGTCCCAGTTCGCCGCCCTGCGCAGAGCGCTCGAAGACCGCGACATCCCGGTCGAGGTCGTCGGCCTCGGCGGCCTGCTGACCGTACCCGAGGTCAACGACATCGTCGCCACCCTCCGCGTCCTCTACGACGCCACGGCCGGCGACGCGCTGGCCAGGCTGCTGGCCGGGCCGCGCTGGCGGATCGGCCCCGCCGACCTGCGGGTGCTGGGCGAGCACGCCAGAGAGCTGGCCCGCGAGCTGAGCGACAGCTACCGCGCGGACGACCCGCTCAACCAGGTGGTCGCGGACATGGCCGAGGAGCGCGGCAGCCTGGTGGACGCGCTGGACGAGCTGCCCGGCAGGGAGGAGTGGCTGGAGTCGTTCTCGCCGCTGGCCCGCACCAGGCTGGTCGCGCTCGCCCACGAGCTGCGCCACCTGCGGGCGCACACCGCGCAGCCGCTCCCCGACCTGATCATGGAGGTGGAGCGGCGGCTCGGCCTGGACATCGAGGTGGCCGCGCGCAGCGGCACGGTGGGCGCGTTCGCGGCGCGGGCCGATCTCGACGCCTTCCTCGACGCGGCGTCCAGGTTCGCGGGCGACGCCGAGGATCCGACGCTCGGCGCGTTCCTGGCCTACCTGCAGGCGGCGGAGAGCGAGGAGTTCGGGCTGGAGGCGGGCCGGGTCGGCGAGAGCAACAGCGTCAAGCTGATGACCGTGCACGCCTCGAAGGGCCTGGAGTGGCCGATCGTGGTCGTGCCGGGGCTGTCGCAGCTCGTCAGCTCGAAGGGGACGATCGCGACCGGCAGCATCTTCCCCGCCACACCGGTCACGAACACCCGCTGGACGGACAACCCGCGCAAGCTCCCCTACCCGCTGCGCGGCGACGCGGCCGACCTGCCCAGGCTGGGCGGGCTGAGCAAGGAGGAGCTGGCCGTCTTCGACGAGCTCTGCCGCGAGCGCGACCTGATGGAGGAGCGCAGACTCGCGTACGTCGCCGTCACCCGGGCCCACTACCACCTCATCGCCTCCGGCTACCGCTGGGGCACCGCCACCAAGCCGCTGGAGCCTTCTGACTTCCTGCTGGAGATCCGCGACACCGCCGACCGCGTCTCGTTCTGGGCCGGTGACCTGGCTGAGGGCGCCACCAACCCGCTGCTCGCCGAGCCGGCGGAGGCCACCTGGCCGGTCACGCCCGAGGGCCTGCGTTACGAGTCCGTGCTCGACGGCGCCAGGCTCGTCGAGGACGCGCTGGCCGGGACCATGCGCGCGGAGGAGGACGACGAGCCGCTGCGGGCGTTCGAGGAGGAGCGCCTGCGGGCCTGGGAGCGTGACACCGACCTGCTGCTGCGCGAGCGTGAGCTGCACCGCCGCAGGCCCGCGACCATCGTCGAACTGCCGGCCAAGCTGACCGTGTCATCGCTGGTCACGCTGGCCGCCGACCCGCGCGAGCTGGCCCGCAGGATCCGCAGGCCCGTCCCGGTCAAGCCCGCGCCGCTGGCGCGCAGGGGCACGTCGTTCCACAAGTGGCTGGAGACGCGGTGGAACCAGCAGCGGCTGATCGACGACTTCGAGCTGTACGACGACGAGCTCGAAGAGGCCGACGTGCTCCTCGGGGAGCTGCAGGAGCGGTTCGAGGAGAGCGAGTGGGCCGACCGGCGGCCGATCGATCTCGAGGTGCCGTTCGAGACCATGATCGGCGACCGGCTGGTGCGCGGGCGGATGGACGCCGTGTTCGAGGCGCCTGGCGGCGGTTACGAGGTCGTGGACTGGAAGACCGGGCAGCCGCCCAGGGGCAAGGCGGCCAAGGCCGCGTCCGTGCAGCTGGCGGCGTACCGGCTGGCCTGGGCCCACCTGGCGGGGGTGCCGCTGGAGAGCGTGGGCGCGGCCTTCCACTACGTACGCGCCAACCGCACCGTACGCCCGGTCGACCTGCTCGACGCCGCCGGCCTGGTGGCGCTCATCGAACGCGTCAGGCGCGCAGATAGTGGAAGGCCGGCTTCGGATGCATGAGGAAGTCGTGGTGTGAGATGTTCCAGGCGTAGGCCCCGGCCATCTCGAACACCACCGTGTCACCCACCCGCACCGTGGTCACGATTTTTCGGGCGAAAACGTCTTTTGGGGTGCACAGCTGGCCGACGAACGTGACCGGCTCCTCGATCACTCCCGGGCCCTTCCCGGTGGGGAGTACCGTCCGGGGCTGGTCGTGGCCCTTGGTCGCCGGCGTGCGCAGGTGGTGGGTGCCGCCCAGCAGGATCGCGTACGCCTCCCCGCGCACCCGCTTCACGTCCACGACCCTGGTCACGTAGTAGCCGCAGTACGCGGTCAGCGCCCGCCCCGGCTCGACCCGCAGCCGCCGCCCCCGGCGCAACCCCTCCAAGCCGGCTCCGTACGCCGCCCAGTCGAACCTGGACTCCGGCTCGGCGTACGATACCGCCATGCCGCCGCCCAGGTTGACCTCCTCGTGGTCGCACTCCAGCAGCCTTCCGGCCAGTTCGAGCAGCCGGGTGGCGTCCAGCCCGCTGGCCAGGTGGGAGTGCCTGCCGCGCAGGCGTACCCGGTCGCCGAACAGCGGCAGGCACTCCGCCACCCCCTGCTCGTCCATCCCGAACGGCCCGCTCATCGTGAGCGCCGCGCCCTCGACGGGCAGGTCCGGGTTGACCCTGATCAGCACGTCGGCCTCCAGCCCGGTGGCGAGCAGGCGGCGCAGCTCGTACGGGGACTCGACGTGGATGCGGTGGTGCGGCAGGCGCAGCTCGGCGTCGGTCTTGCCGGGCCCGCCGAGCGCCACAGGCAGGCCAGGGAACAGGCCCGTGACGTGCGCGTGCTCGCCCGCCGACGACACCTCGAACCCGTCCACGTGCCCGGCCAGCACCCGCAGCACCTCGGCGTCCGGGTTGGCCTTGACCGCGTAGTACAGTTCCGTGGCCCCCAACGCCCGACGCACGGCCGCGACGTGCTCATCCAGCGCGGGCAGGTCGTAGAGGTAGGCGGGCGCCCCCGGCAGGCTCAACGCGGCGTCCAGGACGTGGGGCGGGGTACTCCCGCAGGTCTTCGGCATGAGGCCCCTTCCGCTATGCGAGGGGGTTCGCGATCGGGACGTAACCGGCGGCGCGGTCGGCGGCCCTGGCCCAGCGCACGCCCAGGTTCGCCTTGGCGGGCAGCGGCGCCCCGGCGAGGAGATCGGACAGTGGCAGCGGCCGGCCGAGGTCGTCTGAGAGGCGTGCGAGCACGTCGCCGGCGATCCGCCACAGCTCGCGCAGCAGCGCGTCGTCCTGGCCGGCGAGCGTGGCGGCGATCTCCGTGAGGTGGTTGACGAGCAGGCAGTAGACCACGCGCGCCCAGCCGCGCTCGGCGTCGTAGGTGAGCGCTCCGGCCACGTCGGGGTGCAGGCCGTCCAGGTCGTGCCGGCCCGCGACGAGCTTGGTGCCTTCCAGGTCGCGGAAGACGGCCTGAACGGGCATACCGGACCCGTCCAGGCCGACCAGGACGTTCTGCAGGTGGGGCTCCAGCACGACGCCATGCACGAAGTACAACTCCAGCACGGGCGACGCCACCGCCGTGACGTACGAACGCCACCAGTCACGCGGGGGGCATGCCC
>NZ_JADOGI010000038.1 GCF_015645445.1 Nonomuraea cypriaca
AGACATGGTGATCAAGCTCCGCCGCGTCATCATCGCCGAACGTTTTCGGCCCCAAGCCCCCTACCAGGCCACACCCGAAGAAACCCAGGCCGTCCTCGCAGCCTGGGCCGCCGCCGAAACATGATCAACCACAACTGCGAAACACGAGGGGCAAGGCGTCATGGTCGACGGGCTGGCCGTGTGTCCCAGCGTTGGCTGGTCCAGGCTTCGCGGATGAGGCGTCGGATCACGATGATCGCGGTCATCAACGCGAGCAGTGCGTTGATGACGACCGCTCGACGTTCCGTGCAGGACAGGGTGAAGTTGAAGCCGCGGCTGTACCAGGACTTGGTGCGCTCGACGACCCAGCGGCGAGTGTGGTTGATCGGGATCACGACGCCCTTGGGCTGGATCCGCCACTCGCAGCCGAGATCGGTCAGCGGTTTGCGGGTGACCGTGGAGTCGTAGCCCGCGTCAAGGTGTACCGTGATCTGCTCAGGCAACGCGAGCTCGAAACGCCCGGGCTTCTCTAGCGTCGGGCGCAGGAACGGGGAGTCGTGCCGGTTCGCGCCGGTCACGACACAGCCCAGCGGGATCCCGCGTCCGTCGGTCATCCGCGACCACTTGATCCCGAGTTTTCCCCGGTCAATCGGTGATTTCCCGGCGACCTCGCCACCGCAGGGCGCTTTGGTGATCTGCCCGTCGACGGTGATGTCGGCCAGGTCCAGGCCCACGACACGGTCGTAGGTCTCCAACACGATCTGCTCCAGCCCTGCGAAGACACCGGCCGCGATCCACTCGTTGCGTCGGGTTCTCATCGTGGTTGCCGAGCACGATTGATCGGCGTGCTTCTCGTACGAGCCGCCGAAGACGAGTTTCGCGACGAGCTTGTCGAACACGATCCGGTCCGGGATCCGTGGGTTGTGACAGCCCCACGGATGTGTCTCGAGATGCGGTGGCAGGAGGGCCTCGAACTGGACCCACAAGGGCTTGATCGCCCATGCTTCGACGGCGGGCACCGGTGCTCCGTTTTCAGATGTAGAGATGTAGGAGTCCCACGTCAAAACGGATCCCGGTGCCCGCGTCACATCAGCCTGACGCCCCTACCCGCGAAATCTCTTACCAATTGACCAAACTCAGGAGCAGTCGGTGGACGTCAGCTACTTCGGTGCCCACGGGCACGTTCCGCTGCGCGTGGCCCTGCTGCTGGCCGCGGTGGCGGGCATCCTGCTCACCGCGCTGGCGGGCAGCGCGCAGATCATGCAGTTGCGCGCGACCGCCCGCAAGCACCGCCGGGCCTACCACAGGGCTGTGAAGGCCGAGGCCAAGGACTCGTCGATGGCCCGGCGGTAGCCCGGACTACCGGGAGCCCGCCACAGGGTGCTGCTTGTAGAAGGACTCCTCCAGGTAGGCGGCCTTGTGCGGCTGGTAGGGCTCCTCCAAGTAGGCGGCCTCGTCTTCGTCGAGTTCGACGTCCACCGCGGCGACCGCGTCGGCCAGCTGGGCCGGCTTGGTGACCCCGACGATGGGCGAGGTCACCGCCGGGTTGCGCATGACCCAGGCCAGGGCGACCTGGGCCGGGGACAGACCCCGCTTGCCCGCGATCTCGTGGACGCGCTCGGCCACTGCCTGGTCCTCGTCGCGGTAGAGGATCTTGCCGCCCTCGTCGGTCTCGGCACGCGCCGTGGCGGTGTCCCGGGCCCGCGTCAGCCTGCCCCGCGCCAGCGGGCTCCACGGGATCACGCCGATGCCCTGGTCGGCGCAGAGCGGGAGCATCTCCCGCTCTGCTTCTCGGTGGATGAGGTTGTAGTGGTCCTGCATCGACACGAACCGGGTCCAGCCGTTCAGGTCAGCCAGGTACAGGGCCTTGGCGAACTGCCAGGCGTGCATGGAAGAGGCTCCGATGTAGCGGACCTTCCCGGACTTGACCGCGTCGTGCAGCGCCTCGAGGGTTTCATCGATCGGGGTGTCGTAGTCCCAGCGGTGGATCTGGTACAGGTCGATGTAGTCGGTCCCCAGTCGCTTCAGGGAGGCGTCGAGCTCGGCGAAGATCGCCTTGCGGGACAGCCCGGCGCCGTTCGGGCCGGGGCGCATCCGCATCCAGACCTTGGTGGAGAGAACGACCTCCTCGCGCCGGGTGAAGTCCTTGACCGCCTGGCCGACGATCTCCTCGCTGCTTCCGGCGCTGTACCCATTGGCCGTGTCGAGGAAGTTGACGCCGCCCTCGAGGGCCTGCTTGATGATGTCCCGGCTGGCGTCCGCGCCCAGCGACCAGGGCTCGCCGCCCCGGTCCGGCTCGCCGAAGCTCATGCAGCCGAGGGTGATGGCGGAGACTTCCAGTCCGGTCGTTCCGAGTTTGATGTATCGCATGCTTCCGAACCTAGGAGTTGGAGTGCGCTCTAACGCAAATTCGGAGGCGTGGGGCATGCGCGCCCTGTCAGGTTTCGACCGTTTCGGCCAGACGTACCAGAGAACCCAGTAGTAGCGAGTAACAAACTGTCAATTCTCGGCCGAGCGCGTGGGGCACTACTCAGCCCCCCGACGGCAAACCGCCCTCGCGGGTCCGTCGCCACGACCGATCATCGCTCGATCACTAAGAGATTCCGCTGGTCCGGGCGGCGGTATCGCGGCGCTCGCGACGGCGCCCCTACCCGCGGCATCTCTTACACCGACCGGCGCTGACCAGGACGACCGTCCACCGGCGTTTCGTTCAGAACGTTGATCGTGCGGGTGGCGCAGGAGAACCCGACCGGGGGCCATCGAAGAATCCAGGGTGAGTTGGCCCGCCTGGGGTATGCGATCGCCGCTTCCACGGTGTGGGAGATCCTGCATGCCGCTGGCATCCGTCCTGCGCCCCGCCGGACTGGGCCGACCTGGCGGCAGTTCCTGGTCGCCCAGGCGCGCTCCTCCGGCGGGGTGTCACGCCAGGACCGCTTGACGCGCCCGATGCGCTGGCCTGGGTCGTCCCAGCGAAGGAGCGTGGCTTCCCACGAAAGCGTGTCGTCACCGGGCTGCCACAGGACGCGGCCGGGTGGCGCGCGTCGCCGCGGTCCATGCCAGGATCGGTGAGGAAGACGGTGACGTGCATCTGCTCGCGTTCGCCCTGGGTCTTGCGGAATTCGCTGCGGTGGCGCAGGCGGATGCCGCGCACGGTGAGCAGGTCGATGACAGTCTCTACCTCGCAGGGCCGACCTTCCAGCCGCATGATCACGGGATCGTGGATGTACGGCCTGGGGGCGACGAAGGTGGAACCGAGTTCGGCGACCTCGGCGATCAGGGCTTGCAGTCGGGCGTCCAGGCCGGCGCGGCCGGTCACTCGTCACCGTCCTCCCGCTCGGCGTCCGCGCGCTCGTCGCCGCTGGCAGACTGCGCGGTCACGTCAACGCGGGCTTGCACCCGGTCGCCCCATCTGGGGACGGCGGCAGGGCGCTCGTCGGCGGCGGCCGGCGAGGAGGCGGAGCCGGCGGCGTAGACGCGGATGAGCTTGAGGACGCTTCCCCACCCCGGCCCACCTGGCCTCCTGGGCCAAGTTCTGCCCCAAGACACACGAGTCAGCGGGGAAGAAGAAGGCCAAGGGCCGCGGGAAGGGCAACCCCTGGCTCGGCGGCATCCTGGGACGCGTCGTCTTCGGCTTCTCGCGCACCAACACCTTCCTGGGCACCCGGCATCGCCGGCTGGCCCGCCGGATGGCTCCGCAGAAAGCGATCGTCGCCTCGGGCAACGCCGTCCTCACCGTGATCTGGCACCTGCTGGCCGACCCCGAGGCGCACTTCTGCGACCTTGGCCCAGAGCACTACGACTCCCGTATCAACAAGGACCGCAAAGTCCGTAACCTGGCCCGCCACCTGCAAGCGCTCACCGGCCAGACGATCGTCGTGCGGGACGGGAAGGTGACGGTCGGACCAGAGACTGCCTGACATTCCCCATACCGTCCCGAGAGACCCTGACCAGGCGCGACGGCCGGGGTTCGCTGCCGCCTGCCCGCTGATCTCTATTTTCGGGTCAGAGCCATCGTGGCCGCGTTTTGACGCAGTACAGGTGGTGCTGCAAGCGCTGCATAGGCTGTCGGATGAGGAAGCCCTGGCGGCGCTGCGGTTCGATCTGCGCTGGTAGGCCGCCTGCCGTTTGCCCCTAACCTTCGAGTCTCGCGGCGATCCTCGCGATCGTGGGGTTGGCGAGCAGATCGGCGACGGGAACCTCGGCTCCCGTCGCCGATGTGATGTCCGCCTGCAGCCGCACCGCACCTCTGACGCCGAGCAGCGCACTGTCGAGTTCGTCATCGATGCCGAGGTCGTCGAGCCGGAGCTGCCGCTGCACCACACGCAGCAGGTAACGCTCCAGATCGGATCGGGCCGGACGATAGGCTGGCGCGAGTCGCGTCGCAGGGCTCGGCAGCGCCAAGCGATTGATCTTGCCGTTGGCGGTGAGCGGGAATTCGTCCAACCACACCACCACCGAGGGGATCATGTAGTCGGGCAGGTGCGGACCGAGCAGCTGCCGCCGTTCCCGGCCATCGATGCGCCGCTGCGGCGGCGCGGCCAGGTAGGCCACTAACCGCGACTGTTCGAAGATCACCACCGCCTCACACCCCAGAATCGACCTCAGCGCCGCTTCCACCTCGTCGAGCTCCAGCCGGAAGCCTCGAATCTTCACCTGACGATCGAGGCGGCCGACGAACTCGAGGTTGCCATCGTCGAGCCAACGCACCAGGTCACCGGTGCGATATAGCCGCGAGCCGGGTGGGCCGTAGGGGTTGGGCACAAAGCGCTCCACCGTCTGCGTCGGCCGGCGCAGGTAACCCCGGGCCAGTCCGTTGCCGCCGACGTAAAGCTCACCGAGCGCTCCAAGCGGGGGTTGGCCGAGATCGTCATCAAGCACATAGAGCTCGGCGTGCGGCATCGGCCTGCCGATCACCTTCGCCATGCCGATCCTGGAGACATCGGCCCAGCAGACGTCCCAGGTCTCGGAGAGCCCATAGAGGTTGATCACGCGGGTATCGGGCAGCAGTCGACCCACGCGGTCGAGCACCGTCTGGGGCAGCGGTTCGCCGCTGCACAGGCACAAGCGCACGCCGCGCAGCGACGCCACCACGGCCTCGGGCAGGTCGATGATCGCGGCCAACAGCGACGGAACGATCAACAGCCGCTCCACCCGATGGGTCACCGCCAACTCGACCAGGCGCCACGCGTCGCGCATCTCGTCGTCGGTCGGTATGACAATGGCACCACCCGAGGACAGCGGCGTGAAGATTTCCCAGTTCGAGTCCATGAATGACGGAGCGGTGGTGAGCAGATAGCGCTCACCCGCACGGGTCGGCTCGTAGGAGTCGGTGACGATCCGTGAGACCAGGCTGCGGTGACGCACCATCACACCCTTGGGTCGCCCCGTCGAACCGCTGGTGTAGACCATGTAGGCAAGATCCTCAGGGTGCGCCTCGACCATCGGCCGGGCAGGCGCCGATCCGGCGAGCAGCGCGTCGAAGTCGCGCAGGCGATCGGTCAGTCGCTCTGGGAAGGTGCGGTCCTGCCCCTCCTCGGTGATGATCAACTGGGGATCAGCGTCGGAGACGATCAGGGCGAGCCGCTCCGAGGGCAGTTCGGTCACCAGCGGCATGTAGGCCGCGCCCGCCTTGAGCACGGCCAGCGAGGCGGCCAGCAGCCGCGACGAGCGGCGCATGCTCAGCGCCACCAGTGCGCCGGGCCGCACACCCTCGGCCACCAGGCAATCGGCCAGCCGCTCAGCCTCCGCGTCGAGCTCGCGATAGGACAGTTCGCGCTCGGCGAAGACCGCCGGCGCGTCCGGAGTTCGCGCCGCCTGACGCTCGAACAGCTGGTTCAGCAGCAGATCCGGCGCCTCGGGCGTGGTGGCGCCGCCCGCGAACGCCAGGGTCCGGTGCGCGTCGTCGGTCGACGCGACCGGCAGCTCGTCGATCGTGTCGACCTCGCCGTCTGCCACGGCGGTGAGGCAACGGCCGAGGGAATCCGCCATGCGCCGCACCCGATGCTCCGGCATCAGATCGTCGCGTGCCGACAGCATGGCGTGCAGCTCGTCGCCCTCGGCAAGTACAAGCTCGACCGCGGCTTGTTGTCGCGTGTGGGGCACAAGCTCGGTGGTGACGGTGAGCGTCGGTGACGTCCGCCGCACCCACTCCCGATGGCCGACCAGAACGGCGTCGGCGTGGGGAAGTGCGTCTTTCATGGTGGTTACCGCTCGGGCCGCCTCCCGCACGGCCGAGTCCACGGTCGCCCCAGGTACGTGGTCGATCACGGACATGCCGATCCACCCGGCGTCGGGCCTGGCCAGGATGACCGAGCCGCGCCGCAGCCAACGCGCGACGACGGTGGTGAGCACGGCGCCGGCAAGATCCACAGTGGACACCCCGTACCCGTGCGCCCGTTTGGCCAACCCGGCGCGCGCATCAGCCGGAAGCGTCAGCAGGGCGGAGCCCGCCCGCGCCGAGCCGAGCGGCAGCACCGTCGACACCTGGACCTCGCCGACCTCCTCGCGAGCCTCCGACGTGGACGGTATGGATGGGGTCGACGGCTCAATGGGTCGGCCGATGATCGCGTCGGCGATCCGGGCGGCGAGCCCATCGGCCACGGTGTCATCGGCGATCATCGGGTGCAGGACGATCAGGACCAGCGCGGACCGCGGCCCGGTCTGGAAAAGCCGCAGCCGGCTCAGAATCGGCTCGGTCGGCCCGAACGGCCGATCGATCTCCTGCCTGATCATCGCCCCGATGTCGTCACCCCGCGTCACCGGGGCGAGCGCGGGCGGCGATGGGGGCCCGACAAGCAGGAGCGGGTCACCCGTCACTGTCGCGACCAGGGTGGTGCGGAACTCCACCGGATCGGCAGCGCCCAAGGTGATGGCGTCGGCCAACGCCTGCGGTTCGATCCTGCCGTCGATCCGGAGCGCTCGCACCTGCGGTGGCACCCTACCGGCCGTGGCGTGAACGGCTGACCAAACGCGATCCTGGCGGACCGTCAATCCGACCAGACTTGAGAAATCCGACGACGTCGACATCGGCCACACGCTACGACCGCAGGCGGGCCTTGACAATGCGGAGAAAGCCGCATTGGACAGCGCGATGATCGAACGGTGTCCGCGCAATGACGGGCCTTGAATTCCGTGTCACCGCAAGCCGTGACGCGCTCGCGGAGCATCTTCGCCGACCTTCCCTCGCTTCGCTGTTACGGCGCCATCGGTCCGTCATTCGCGGCCTGCTCCGGAGGTCGCGGATTGATACCGTGCAGCAGTTCTCGATATTTCCGAGTAGTGGGGAGTCGGTTTAGTGACTGAGGTTTTGTTGCCCGCGTGGAATGACACCTTCACCGAATTCGACGGCCCCGCCTACATCCACCAACTCATCTCCAGACAAGCCCAACGCACCCCACACCACACCGCCCTACGCCACCACCACACCACCCTGACCTACGAACAACTCGAACACCAAGCCAACCAACTCGCCCACACCCTCACCCAACACGGCGCCAAACCAGAAACCCGCATAGCCATCTGCCTCGAACGCTCACCCGACCTCATCATCGCCCTCCTCGCCATACTCAAAACCGGCGCCGCCTACGTACCCCTCGACCCCTCCTACCCACCCGACCGCCTCCACTACATGCTCACCGACAGCAATGCCACCATCCTGCTCACCCACCAACAACACCTCCACCAACTTCACACCAGCGCCACCACCATCACCCTCGACACCACCACACACCACCACCAACCCACCACAACAACACACCCACCCCTCCACCCCCACAACCTCGCCTACGTCATCTACACCAGCGGATCCACCGGCACACCCAAAGGCTCCATGAACACCCATCGCAACATTGTGAACTTCCTGAACACGCTGCAGCGGACCTACCGGATGGAGCCGGACGACGTGGTGTTGCAGCGCACGCCGTCGAGCTTCGACGTGTCGGTCTGGGAGTTCTTCTGGCCGCTGACCGTGGGTGCGAGCCTCACCCTGGCCCGTCCGCGCGGCGACCAGGACCCCGCCTACCTCTCATGGCTGGTGGATGAGCATCACGTGACGACCGTCCACTTTGTCCCGTCATCGCTGGGACCCTTCCTCGACAGCCGCGCCCCCGGCTCCTCGACGAGCCTGCGCCGGGTGATGTGCAGCGGCGAGGCATTGAGCACACACCTGCGCGATCGGGTGTTGACAGAGTTGCCGCACGTCGAGCTGCACAACCTCTACGGCCCGACCGAGGCCGCCGTCGATGTCACCGCCTGGCACTGCACTGCCGCCGACGGGGAGACCGTGCCGATCGGTACCCAGCTGCACAACAGCTATTTGCGCGTGCTCGACGAGTCACTGGGGCCGACGCCCATCGGCGTCGCCGGCGAACTCCACATCGGAGGGGTGCAGGTGAGCCGGGGTTATCTAGACCGGCCGGACCTCACCGCCGAGCGCTTCATCCCCGATGGCGAGGGCGAGCCGGGCAGTGTGCTCTACCGCACCGGTGACATCGCCCGGTGGCGCGGCGATGGCGTCCTGGAGTATCTGGGCAGGAGGGATCATCAGGTCAAGGTGCGCGGGTTCCGGGTGGAAACCACCGAGATCGAGGCTGCACTGCTGCGCCTCGACACGGTCCGGGACGCCGCGGTCATCGCGCTCGCCGCGGGCACCGAGGAGGCGCGTCTGGTGGCCTACGTGGTCGCCGCGCAGCCGACCGTGCCCATCGTGACCGCCGAGATCCGGGCCCGGCTCGCCCGCGTCCTGCCCGACTACATGGTGCCGAGCTTCGTGGTGGTGCTCGACCGGTTGCCGCAGACTCCCAACGACAAGCTCGACCGGCGGGCCCTGCCACCGCCGAGGTTCGACCGCACGCTGACCACGCCGCTCGTCGCGCCGTCCAGCGCCACCGAGATCGCCGTCGTCGAGATCTGGCGCGAGGTGCTCGGCGTCACCGAGGTCGGTGTGCACGACGACTTCTTCGCCCTCGGCGGTCAGTCCCTGCTCGCGGCGCGGATGGTGCACCGCTGCCGGGAAGCCTTCAAGATCGAGCTCACCGTCGGTCACTTCTTCGCCCGCCCGACGGTGGCCGGGCTGGCGACCCGCATCGACGCCGCGCCGTCCGTCGAGCACCGGATCCTCCGGCGCGACCTCATCGTCGAGGTGCCGGGCCCTCTGTCGGCAGAACAAACCGCGCTCTGGTTCCTTCAGCAGCTCGACCCGGACAACCCGTCCTACAACGTGTGCCATGCCGTCACCATCGACGGCCCGGTGGAGCCGGTTTGGCTCGGCCGCGCCTTGACCGGTCTGGTGCGGCGGCACGCCATCCTGCGCACCCGCTACGAGTCGGTCGACGGCATGCCGGCCCAGCGCATCCTCCCTGCGGCCGAGGTCGACCTGGTGGTCCGCGATCTGCGCGGGTTGGGTGAGTATGAGCGGGCCGAGGCCGCGGCGGCCGAGCAGGCACGGCAGGCGCGCCTGCCGTGCGACCTCGCGGCGGGACCGATGCTGCGCGCTGTCCTGCTGCGACACTCCGATGAGCGGGCCGTGCTGGTGCTCACGATGCCGCACATCGCCTGCGACGAGGCGGCCATCACCATCCTGCTGGACGAGCTGACCGAACTGGACGAGCCGGCCGAGCAGGATTACGCCGATGACCGGGCCGCGCTTCACTACCGCGACTACGCCGCGTGGCAGGCCGAGCAGTCCACATCGGACGATGCGGCGGCCTTCTGGCGCACGGCGCTCGCCGGTGCGGCGACCTCAATCGAGCTACCGACGAAGGGGGTGCGACCGCCCATGCCGTCCTACCGCGGCGCCACCCACACCGTGTCGCTGCCGGCCGAGGTCACCGCGCTGCTGCGCGACTTCGCCGCGGAGAACCGGGCCTCCATGTTCATGACCACTCTGGCCGCCTTCCAGGTGCTGCTGGCGCGATTCAGCGGCCAACTGGACTTCCTGGTCGGCGCGCCGGTCTCCGGCCGTGATCGACCCGAACTCGCCGGGGTGGTCGGGTGTTTTCTCAACACGCTGCCCCTGCGCGCCCGGCTCAGCCCCGAGATGACCTTCCGGGAATGCGTCGCCGACGCCCGCGCCACCGCCGTGGACGCGTTCCGCCATCAGGCCGTCCCGCTGGCCCGCATTGTGGAGTTGGCCGACCCGCCGCGCGACCCCGACCGCAATCCACTATTCCAGGTGATGTTCGTCTACCAGCAGGCGAGGCCGGTGCGTCGGACGGGCGCACTGACGCTGCGCGACAGTGTCGTCCACAACGGAGGGTCAAAGGTCGACTTGACGCTCTTCGTCGAAGAGACCGAGACCGGCCTGTCCTGCACCTTCGAGTACGCCACCGACCTGTTCACCGCCGAGGCGATCGGCCGACTCGCCGGCTCCTTCACCTCACTGGTCGCGGCGTTGCTGCAGGCCGCGGACCGTCCACTCGCGACGGTCGAGAGCGATGACCCTTCGACCGGCTGGAATGACACCTTCACCGAATTCGACGGCCCCGCCTACATCCACCAACTCATCTCCAGACAAGCCCAACGCACCCCACACCACACCGCCCTACGCCACCACCACACCACCCTGACCTACGAACAACTCGAACACCAAGCCAACCAACTCGCCCACACCCTCACCCAACACGGCGCCAAACCAGAAACCCGCATAGCCATCTGCCTCGAACGCTCACCCGACCTCATCATCGCCCTCCTCGCCATACTCAAAACCGGCGCCGCCTACGTACCCCTCGACCCCTCCTACCCACCCGACCGCCTCCACTACATGCTCACCGACAGCAACGCCACCATCCTGCTCACCCACCAACAACACCTCCACCAACTTCACACCACCGCCACCACCATCACCCTCGACAGCACCACACACCACCACCAACCCACCACAACACCACACCCACCCCTCCACCCCCACAACCTCGCCTACGTCATCTACACCAGCGGATCCACCGGCACACCCAAAGGCTCCATGAACACCCACCGCAATCTGACCAACCTGATTCGGTCGTTCCAGCGATACCCGGGCTTCACTGCCGAGGATCGGATGCTGTCGGTCACCACGGTCTCGTTCGACATCGCGGGGTTGGAGTTCTTCCTGCCGCTGACCGTGGGCGCCGAGCTGTGCCTGGCCGACGCCGATGAGGTCATTGATCCGCAGCGGCTGGCCGCGCGGATCGCCGCCGACCGACCGACCGTGCTGCAGGCGACGCCGACCTCGTGGCGAATGTTGGTGGAGTCCGATTGGGAGGGTCAGCCCGTCCTGTCGGCCTGGGTCGGTGGCGAGCCGCTGCCGGCGAGCCTCACGCTGCGCCTGGCGGAGCTCGGCGTGCCCGCCTGGAACGTCTACGGACCAACGGAGACCACCATCTGGTCGACGTGCGGTCCGGTCGAGCCGGGTCCGATCAATGTCGGGGGCCCAATCGCCAACACGGTGATCCGGGTGCTCGACGCCTTCGGCGGGCCGACGCCGATCGGTGTGGTCGGCAACGTCGCGATCGCAGGTGACGGCGTGGCCCGCGGCTACCACGACCGCGCCGAGCTGACCGCCGAACGCTTCGTGCCCGACCCCGCCGCGACCGCCCCGGGTGGACGGATGTATCTCACCGGTGATCGCGGCCGGTGGAACGAGCACGGCAGGCTAGAGATCCTTGGCCGCACCGACGACCAGGTAAAGGTGCGCGGCGTGCGCATCGAGCTCGGCGAGGTGGAGAACGCCCTCGGCCGGCACGCCGACGTGGCGATGGCGGTCGCTGCGGTGTCCGCCCAGGGCGACGACGTGGAGCTGGTCGGCTACCTGGTGCCCCGGGTGCACGGCGCCGGCAATTCGCTGGCGGCCGAGGTGAAGGCGTTGGCCGTGCGCGAGCTGCCGACACACTACGTGCCGACCAGGTTCGTGATGATCGACAAGGTGCCCCGCACGCCCAACGGCAAGGTGGACCGCCGGGCGTTGGCCGCACTGCGTCCGGCCGCGCCGGAGCATGCCCAGGCGGCGACCCCGACCCACGGCCTCGAGCAGGTCATCTCGGGGATCTGGTGCGAGCTGCTCGGCGTGCCGTCGGTGGGGGTGCACGAGAACTTCTTCGAGATCGGCGGACACTCGATGCTGTTGGCGCGGCTGCACCACCGCCTGCAGGCGACGTTCCCGTGGCAGGGCACCGTGGCCGACCTGTTCCAATACCCAACCGTACGCAGCCAGTTCCTCGCCATCAGCGGCGACGAAGCGACGGCCAAGCCCTCCGACGCGGCGCCGCCATCGGATGCCGGACGTGACCGGCTGCGTCGCCGGATGAGTGCTGGGCGGCCGTCGTGAACGCCCCGCGAGGCACCGAACTCGCGGTGGTGGGCATGGCGGGTGAGTTTCCCTGCGCCGATTCCGTGGAGGAGCTGTGGCGCCGGGTCCGCGCCGGCGAGGAGTGCCTGACCTTCTTCGAGGAGGAGGAGCTGCTGCGGGCGGAGGTAGACCGGGAGCGGCTGCGCTCGCCCGATTATGTCCGGGCGCGGGGCATCCTGCGCGGTGCGGAGGAGTTCGACGCGGCGCTGTTCGGCATCGCGCCCAGCGAGGCGCGGTGGATGGATCCGCAGCAGCGCCGGTTCCTCCAGATCGCTAGGTCGGCGCTGGAGAATGCGGGCTACTGCGCGAACAGCGGGCTGCGGGTCGGTGTTTTCGCCGGTGCCGGCACCAACACCCACCTGTGGCGGCTTGGGGTGCCACTCGACCCTGACTCGGCCGAGGCGTGGCGTGCGACGCTGTGGAACGACAACGACTTCCTCGCCACCCGGGTCTCCTACAAGCTCAACCTGCACGGTCCGGCCGTCACCGTACAAACCGCCTGCTCGACCTCGCTGGTAAGCACCATCATGGCCGCGCAGAACCTGCTCGCGGGCGACTGCGATCTCGCCGTCGCGGGTGGTGCGGCGATCAAGACGCCGCAGGCGCGGGGCTACCTCTACACCAAGGGTGGCATCCTGTCCCCGGACGGCCATTGCCGGCCGTTCGACCTCGGGTCGGCGGGCACGGTGCCCGCCAACGGCGTCGCGGTCGTGGTGTTGAAACGGCTCGACGACGCGATCGCCGATCGGGACACCATCCACGCCGTGCTCACCGGCTACGGCCTAAACAACGACGGCAGCGGCAAGATGAGCTATCACGCGCCGAGCGCCGCCGGCCAGGCCGCCGCTATCCGCGAGGCGCTGCGCACCGCCGAGATCGACCCGGGCGACATCGGTTACATCGAGACGCACGGCACCGGCACCGCGCTCGGCGACGCCGTCGAGGTGGCCGCCCTGAGCCAGGTCTTCGCCAAGACGGGCGACGGCATCGGGCTCGGCGCGGTGAAGTCGAACGTCGGGCACCTCGACATCGCTTCGGGCATCACCGGCCTGATCAAGGCCTGCCTGACGGTGCGCGACGGACTGTTCACCCCCACCGTCCACTTCACACAGTCCAATCCCGAGCTGCACCTCGACGACTCACCGTTCACCGTCTGCGACCGCCTGGAGCCGTGGACCGGGTCGGAGCGGCGGATGGCGGGCGTCAGCAGCTTCGGCATTGGCGGCACCAACGCTCACGTGATCGTCGAGGAGCCGCCTCGCCGCACTCCGACGCACCACACCGCTGGGCCCGAGATCGTCATGCTCTCCGGCCGCACCGCCGAGGCCGTGACCGGGCTCCGCTCGGCACTCGCCGATCATCTGCTCGCGCACCCCGACACTGCGACCACCGACGTGGCCTTCACCCTGGCAGAGGGTCGGCAGTGGATGAACATCCGGCAGGCGGTGGTGGCGAGCGACCGCGCCGAACTTATCGATCTGCTCACCGAACCCGCCTCGCCGACCGAACCTGTTGGCACCGCGGCGAATCTCGTCTTCATGTACCCGGGCGGCGGCACGATGCGTGCCGGTATGGCCGCCGAGCTGTACCGTGCCGATCCCGTCTTCCGGGCACACCTCGATCGATGTGTGACTTGCTTCGCCCCATCGGCGCAGGCCCCTGTGCGCCGGCTGCTGCTGTCGGACACCCCGCAGAAGCCGCGATTCGGCATCACCCTGCAGGCCATCTTCTCCTTCGAGTACGCGCTGACCGCCGCACTGCGCGAACACGGGATCAGGCCCACCGTGGTCATCGGCCATAGCCTCGGCGAGTACGCGGCGGCGGTGATGGCGGGCGCCTTCGATCTCGCCGACGCGGCCGCCGCCGTCGAGGCGCGCTCGGCGGTGCTCGAGGCGGCAGGCGGTGGGATGCTCAGCGTCGCCCTGCCCGCCGCCGAGGTCCGTGCCGAGCTGCCGACAGGCCTGTCTGTCGCCGCGGTCAACGCGTCCGAGTTCACCGTCGTCTCCGGACACACCGAGGACATCGCCGCCTATCGTCAGGCCCTGATCGCGCGCGGGGTCGAGGTGCGCGACGTGGCCATCGCCGCCGCCGCGCACTCTGCGCTGCTCGACCGCGGCCTGCCCGGCTTCCGCGCCCGCCTCGCCGAGCTGCGACCGTCGCGGGCCGTGCTGCGTTTCGTCTCCGGGCTGACCGGCACCTGGGCCGCCCCGGAGCTGCTCGCCGATCGAGAGTACTGGGTGCGGCAGCTGCGTGAGCCGGTCGAGTTCGCCGCAGGCATCGACACGTTGCTGACCATGACGCCAGCGCCGATCCTGATCGAGGTGGGTCCGGGGCGCGACCTCAGCTCGCTGGCCGGCCGGCGGGCTGGCAGCCGGAAACACATCGTCACCGTTTGTCCCGGCGATGCGGCCGGCGATGTCTCCCTTGCCCGCGCCCTCGGCAGGCTGTGGGAGCTCGGGGTCGAGGTGCGGATGCCGGAGAGCCGCAGGGCCGAGCGTGGTCGGGTACCGCTGCCGACCTACCCGTTCGAAAGGCGCACCCACTCGATCGAAGGGCAGCGGACGCCGGTGGCGGCGACGGGTGCCCGGCCGCCGGAGCGGTGGTTCTATACGCCGTCGTGGCAGAGCTCGGTGGTGCCGATGATCGACTCGGCCGGTACCCGTCGAATCCTCATCATCGGCGACGACCCCGAGCGGGTCGCCGACCTCCGCGAAACCCTGCCCCACCACGACATCAGGATGTCGGACACGGTCGACCCGGCCTGGCAGCCGGATGTGGTGGTGCTGGACGCCGACGGCGGCACGCCCGACATCGATATGGCTCTCCTGTCCTGCGCCAAGGAGTTGGATCGGTTGGCCGCCGAATCGATCCGCCTCCTGGTGGTGGGCTCCGGCCTGCACGATGTTGACGGCACAGAACGGCTGCGTGCTGACCGGCGCAGCCTGATCGGCCTCTGCCTCAGCCTCGGCCAGGAGCTCGACTGGTGTGATTGGACGGTCGTCGATTTCCTCGACTTGGATTGGTCGCGCGCCGTAGCCGCCGAGCTCTCGGCGACGAAGGCGGACCGCCTGGTCGCCTACCGGCACAGCCGTCGGCTGACCCATGTCCTGACTGAGCTGGAGCACACGTCAGCGACGGGTTCGTTCGAGCGGGACAAGGTCTATATGATCAGCGGCGGATCCGGTCACGTCGGCGGGCTGCTCGTCGACCACCTGGCCGATCGGGTCGGCGCCAAGGTGGTGGTGCTGACCCGCAGTGGATTGCCCAGGCACCCGTCGTGGTCGGACAATCCGAGGGTGTGCGTGGTGGCGGGCGACGTGGCCGAGGAGGCCGATGTCAGGAAGGCGATCGCGCAGGCCGACGACCGGTTCGGCCGGTTGGACGGCGTCATCCACCTCGCTGGTGTCGTGAGTGGACGGTCGGTGCCTCGTCAGGCGCTGCACCTCGACCGGTCCAACCTTCGCGAGCAGCTGCGCCCCAAGGTCGATGGTGCGGCCATGCTTGCCACCGTGCTCGCCGATCGCCGGCTCGACTTCGTCGCCCTGTTCTCGTCGAACGCGGCGGTGCTCGGCGGCTTTGGCCTGGGTGCCTACGCCGCCGCCAACGCGGTGCTCGACGGGGTGGCCGCGGAGCAGAGCCGCCGATCGCGGACGCGCTGGTTGTCGCTGGCGTGGGACGGTTGGGGCACCACGTCCACCGATGCCGGCAGCGACCGGGGTCCGGGCCTCGACGCCTTCGCCCTGACACCGGCGGAGGCGATCGACGCCCTCGATCGCGCCCTGCGCATCGACGGGCTGAGCTGCCTCGCTGTGTCGCGTGGGGATCTGATCGAGCGGGCCCAGTTGTGGGTCGACCTACGTGGCCACGCCGCATCGGAGCAGGTGAGCCGCCAGGAGGAGCCGGTTGTCGACCAGGACCCGATGGTGCATCGGCTGGTGGGCCTGTGGAGTGAGGTGCTGGGCGCGGCGTGCGGCCCGCACACCAACTTCTTCGACGCGGGCGGTCACTCGCTGCTGGCGCTGCGGTTGCTGCGGCGGGTGGAGGAGGCCACCGGCCGGTCGTTGCCCGCCAACACGATCGCCCACGCACCGACACCGCGCACGCTCGCGCCGTTGATCGCCGAGCCGGGCTCGATCGACATCGTGGAGCTCGCCGCGCACTCGGGCCCGCCCCTCCTGCTGATCCATCCGCAGGGTGGCGGGGTGCTGTGCTACGCCGGGCTCGCGCAGGGCCTCGGCATACGGGTGCTGGCCTGCGACGACCAGCGGCTCGCGGTCGACGATCCGCCGCGGGAGTCCATCCCAGAGCTTGCTGAGCGCTACCTCGCCACGCTGCGACGTGAGGTGCCGCACGGCCCCTACCGGGTGGGCGGTTGGTCCTTCGGCGGTGTCGTCGCCTTCGAGGTGGCCCGACTCCTGCGGGAGTCCGGCGAGCAGGTCCATCTGGTGATGATCGATTCACCCGCCCCGACCGGGCAGCCGCTGCCCCGTTCCGGTGCGGAGGAATTGGCCGCCACCATCGTCTGGAACTGGCTGCGCCAGGCTGGGGTGCACTCGGCCGAGAGCTACGCCGAGTTCCTGGCGCTGCCGAGCGACGTCCGGGATCGGGTCGCCGCCGAGGCAGCCACCGCGGCGGGGATGCCGTCGTTGGTGCGCGCGATCGAGGCGGGCGGCGGCGACCTGCTGCGGCGCACCGTCGCCGTGGGCACCCACCACGGCGACGAGCTCGACGCCTACCGCCCGGAACCGTGCCCGGTCGACGCGCTCCTGCTGCGGGCGACCGCACAGCACAACGGACCGCTCGCCGAGCTGCCCACCGGCGACGACCACCTGGGATGGCGTGCGCTCATTCCGGCGATCACGGTCGTCGACGTAGCGGGCGACCACGCCTCGGTGCTGGCACAGCCGCAGGTGCGTGAGGTGACCACGGCGATCCGGCGATGGTTGCGCTCGTGAGCCCACACCCGCACATCCCCCGGCTCACGTGGCACGACGGCGTTCCGTTCCGCGAGGTGTCACTCGGCTATCCGCGCAAATGGCGGCGACATGGCCATCCGCACGGCATCCTGCCCCGATTGCCGGGGGCGCGATGATCGCCGGGCTGTTGCCGCCATCGGTGTCATGCGTCGAGCGGTTCGACGACGCCCTGGACGCCGAGCTCATGCCCGGCGAGGCCGAGCTGATCGCGAGGGCCATTGAGGCGCGGCGGCGGGAGTTCACCACCACTCGGCACTGCGCCCGTCAGGCGTTGGCCGTACTCGGCTTCCCTTCCGTGTCTATCCTGGCGGGCGAGCACAGGGAACCGTGTTGGCCCGAAGGTGTCGTCGGCAGCCTCACCCACTGCGATGGCTATCGCGCCGCAGCCGTCACCACCGAATGGCTGAGCATCGGCATCGACGCCGAACCGGCCTGGCCGCTGCCTGACGGCCTGCTGCGCATCGTGGCGCTGCCGCAGGATTTGGCGGCGCTGCCGAGCACATCCGGGGTGTGCTGGGATCGGCTCCTCTTCTCCATCAAGGAGTCCGTCTACAAGGCGTGGTTCTCCTTGACCGGGCGCTGGCTCGGCTTCGAGGAGGCGGAGGTCGTCATCGACCGGGACGGCACCTTCCGCGCGCGCCTGCTGGTGCCAGGACCGCCGGGGATCACCGGCTTCACCGGACGCTGGACCGTCGCGAACGGGCTGATCGGCACCGCCGTTGTGGTGCCTCAGCAGGGCGAGTAGGCCGCTTCGATCCGGTCGTGCATCGCCGCGACCGCCGCGGTGACGGCGGCGTGGTCGGGGGCATGTCCCCGCACCACTCCGAGGTAGACCTGGGTACCCGTGCTCGAGTCGAGCAGTGTGCCGGGTCGAGCGTGCGCGGTCACCGAAGTCACCCCGGCCACTGCTCTCACCTCCGGCAGTCCGCGCAGCCCGGTCAACCGCAGCCGACCGTGCGGCGTGGGCAGAAAGTACGAGTAGGTCACGCCGCGCGGCGTCGGCACCGATTCGACACCGTCGGCCCCCAGCGCCGCCAGTAGGGCCAGCCGGACCATATTGACGCCGACCGCACGGCGGACGATGTCGCCGACATAGCCGCCCAACCGCCCGTTGACCTCGATGAGCCGCGGCCCCTGCCGGGTCAGCTTGATCTCCGTCTGGGTCACGCCGCGCTCGACACCCAGCGCGGTGAGCGCGGCGAATGCCAACTCTATGGCATCCCGATGGATGCCGGACGAGACGGTGGCCGGAAAGATCATGCCGCCCTCTCGGAACGGTGGGATCAGCGGGAACTTGCCGACCACCGCGACGCAGTGATGCCGGCCCGCGCATGTGATGGCGTCGACCGACAGATAGTCACCCCACTCCTCCCCCGCCACTGTAGGGTCGCCGACCAGCAGCTCCTCGATGATCAGCTCGCTCTCGTCACGCAGTCGAGGCGCCACATCGGACCATGGTTCGTCGACAGTGACCGGGAAGGCGTTGCGGCTCGCCGCGCCGACTGTCGGCTTCACCACCGCAGGCAGCCCGACCTCGGCCAGCGCCGACGTCGCGTCTTCTGGCGCGGTGACGGTACGGAACCTGATCGCCTCCATCCCGGCCTCGGCCAGGCGGCGGCGCTGGCTCGCCTTGTTGGTGAGCCGATGCGCCACGTCGGGCCGGTGATAGGGCAGGCCGGCCAGGTAGGCCAGCGCGGCGGTGAGCACGACGGCGTATTCGCTGAAGGTGACGATGCCCGCCACACCAATGCGCCGCAGTCGATCGGCGATGTCCTCATCGGACAGTCCGGTAATGTGCAGGACCTCCTCCGGCGATATCTCCTCCCACAGCTCGGCCGCCTCACGCACACCAGGCCTGGTGTGGTCGAGCAGAAAGACCACGTCGCACACGCCCGTGGCCGCGTCGATCACCTCAAGCGGTCCTGCCGAACCGGTGTCATAGACCACCGCCACCTTCTGATCTCCGTTCATCGCCTTCACCATCCCCTGTCCAGAACCAGCAGCAGGTGAGCTTGGCTCTCGCTCTCC
The DNA here is from genome assembly GCF_015645445.1 of Nonomuraea cypriaca. Classification (GTDB taxonomy): domain Bacteria; phylum Actinomycetota; class Actinomycetes; order Streptosporangiales; family Streptosporangiaceae; genus Nonomuraea; species Nonomuraea cypriaca. Next base: position 19,306 of record NZ_JADOGI010000038.1, read on the forward strand.
ACCCGCCGGAACCCGCAGCGCTCCAGCAGTCGAACCGAGGCCGTGTAGCCCACGTCGGTGTCGACGTGCAGCAGGCGCACCTGTGCCTCCGCCAGGAAGTCGTCCGGTTCGGCCTGGCGCAGCTCCAGCTCGTTCATGATGTGGAGTCCGACGGACGATCGGCCAGGCGTCGCCCGGCCAGGCGGCGCTCCCGCTGCTCAGACAGCCTGCCTTCCCTCGCGGTGCGGCCTCCTCGACGGGTACCGGTCGTCGCCCGCTCCGACGTGTTCAAACGATCAAGATATGCGGCCAGGGTGCGGATCGTCGGATGGCTGAAGAGGTCCACCACCGACAGCTCCGTACCCGCCTCCGCGACCGCGCGCACCCGACCGAGGGTGCGCAGCAGCAGCAGCGAGTCGCCGCCGAGGTCGAAGAAGTTGTCCTCCACCCCGAGGGCGTCCAGGTGCAGCACGTCCCGCCAGACCTGGACCAGCCGTTCCTCGGTCGACGAACACGGGGCGCCCTCGGCGTGTGTCTCATGCGCCCGCACCGGATCCATCGCCCGCAGCGCGGCCCGGTTCACCTTCCCGTTGGGCGTCAACGGCATGGCATCGAGCACCACGTGGCCGGTCGGAACGCTGTGCTCGGGCAGGCACAGCCGCAGGGCCCGGCCGACCGACGGCCAGTCCACGGTCGCCCCGGGCGCGGGCACCAGATAGGCGACGAGCATCGGCCTGCCACCCGCCGACTCCGTCAGCAGCACGGTGGCGTCGGCGATCTCGGCCAGCTCGCGCAGCGCGGCGGTCACCTCGTCCGTCTCGATCCGGAATCCGCGCAGCTTCACCTGGTCGTCGTTGCGGCCCAGGTACTCCAACTCGCCGTTGGGCAGCCAGCGAGCCCGGTCACCGGTGCGGTAGAGCCGCCCACCCCCAACGAACTCGTCCGGCACGAACCTATCGGCGGTGAGGTCGGGCCTGCCGCCGTAGCCCCGGCCGACCTGGATGCCGCCGAGGCAGAGCTCGCCGACGGCACCCCGGGGCACCAGGCGGAGGTCCCGGTCGAGCAGGTAGGTCCTGGTGCCGGCGATCGGCCGTCCGATCGGGACCGTGGCGAGTGGTTCGTCGGCGCAGTAGTGCACGGTCACGTCGACCGCCGCCTCGGTCGGCCCGTAGAGGTTCACCAGGCGCACTCCCGGCAGCAGTCGGCGGAACCGGTCGCGCAGTTGCGGCGGCAACGCCTCGCCGCTCGACACGACGCAGCGCAGGCCCACGCAGCGGCCCGGCTCCATCGCGTCCAGGAAGACCCGCAGCATCGACGGCACAAAGTGCACCATCGTGATGCCGACCGACTCGATGAGATCGGCCAGGTAGAACGGGTCACCGTGCCTGCCTGGCGCGGCGAACACCAGCCGCGCGCCGGTGAGCAGCGGCAGGAAGAACTCCCACACCGACACGTCGAAGCTGTTAGGCGTCTTCTGCAGCACCACATCGACGTCGGTGACGTCCAGGGCGTTGCGCATCCACTCCAGACGGTTGACAACCGCGCCGTGCTGGTTCATCGCGCCCTTGGGTCGGCCCGTCGAACCGCTGGTGTAGATCATATAGGCGAGCAGTGTGGGATCCGCGAGCTCGGGCAGCAGTGCCGCGCCGACCTCCGTCGGTCCACATCGGACAACTCCGGCGGGCAGCGGAAGGTCGGACGAGGCGTCCGCCAGCACCACTGAGGCCCCCGAGTCGGCCAGCATGTAGCTCAGTCTGGCCTCCGGATAGCCGGTGTCGAGCGGCACGTAGCCCGCGCCCGCCCGCAGCACCGCGAGCAGCGAGACCATCAGCTCCAGCGAGCGCGGCAGGGCCACGGCGACCCGGTCGTCCGGGCCGACCCCCAGCTCGACCAGGCGTGCCGCCAGTCGGTCGGCGCCCCCCATCAGTTCCTGATAGGACAGTGCGGTGTCGCCGATGCGGACCGCCTCGGCGTGCGGCGTTCGCCCGGCCTGCGCCCGAATGAGGTCGTGCAGCAGCGCGCCGTCGCGATGGAGGATGGGCCCGCCATCGGCCAACCGCAGCAGCTCGCCTCGCTCCTCCTCGGACACCAGCGGAATCGAGCCCACGGTGCCCGGCTCGATCAGGGCCAACGCCACCCTGGCCACCAGCGTGGGCAAGGCGAACCCGGCGAGTTGATCCTCCCGATAACGGAAGGACAGGTCCAGCTCGCCGTCGACCTCCTCGACCACCAGATGGGCCTCATCCAGCGGCTCGTCGTTCACCAGGCGCATCCGCGAACCCCCGATCGTACCGGAGGTGTAGGCGTTGTAGACGAAGCGCGGTGACTGTGCGGGGAAGATGGCTCGCTGGGCTCGGACGGACAGTCGAGCGTGCGACGAGCGCTCCCGCTCGACCTCCATGACCCACGACGCGCGATCGCGGTCGGCGGCGAGATCGACGACGAACGGTGCCACCCGATAGAAACAACCGACCGTGTCTCGATGGCCGGCCGGGCGCCCGGCGACCACGTGGTCGACGACGAACGGGCCGTCCGGCTCGCCCACCCGCCACAGTGTCGCCAGATAGGCGGCGAGGATGAGCTTCGGCAGCCGCACCGAATGCTCCGCGCACCAGGTTCGCAGCCGCTCGACGTCGGCCGTCGACAACACTGCGCGATCCACCACGCGCCCCGCGGCGCCGACCGCCGGTCGCGGCATCATCAGCGGCGACGCCACCTCGGCCTGGCGGCGCCAGTAGTCGACGGAGTCGGGGGCGTCCATCCGAGCATCCGGCGACGCGACGAAGTCGCGGAAGCTCGCGCCGGGCCCCTCGACCAGACGACCCTCCAGAATGGAATGGTAGGCATCGAGGATGCTGCGCAGCACCACCACGCCGGAGATGCGGTCGAGGGCGATGTGGTGCGTGGCCAACACCGCGTGATACTCGCCGTCCGGGTCGCGGGCCAGATAGTGCCGCACCAACGGCGATCCGAGCAGCGGAAAGGGCTCTCGCACCGCGTCGATCAGCTTTTCGAGGTCGTCGGCAGAGATCTCCTCCAGGACCGCCTCGCAGGCCAGTACGCACCAGTGTGTGGTGCCGTCGGCCGTTTCCCACAGCCGGGTGCGCAGCCCCTCCTCGAGCCGTACGACCTCCGCCACCGCCCGACGCCACACCTCGGGTCGCAGCTCACGACCTAGTGGCAGATGGAAGGCAAGGAAGTAGTGCGCCCTCTCCGGCTTCCGCGCCTGGTAGAGGTAGAGGTCGAGCTGCATCTCGGTGAGTGGCCCGACCGCGACGACGTGCTCGGGCGCCACGCCGAGCGCACGGGCGGCGGTACCCGCCTCGGACTGCCGGGGTTGCACCGGCGGGCAGGCACCGGCGATGTCCGCGACCATCGCGCCGATCGCGCGCCGGTAGAGCTCGGCGACCCTGGTAGCCTCCTCCTCGGGCCAACGGTCGCCGTCGATCCAGATGTCGAGCGACAGCTCATCTGTCTTCGGATCGACCTCCGCGTTGAGCGAGAACGGAAACTCCGTCTGCACGTGGAACTCGTCGATGAGCAGCGGCACGCCCTCTTCCTCCAGCCGGTTGTACTCCACGTAGCGGAGGAAGTTGAAGGAGGTCTGGATCGGGGTGATGCCGATGTCCCGGACCATTTGCGCGTAGGGGTACAGCCGATGTTCCTGGGATTCGACGTCCGCCGCCGACACCTCGCGCACCAGATCGCGCCACGTCGGGTGACCCAGCTCGACGCGCAGTGGCACGGTGTTGAGGAACAGTCCCAGCAGCTCGGTCGCTGAGGCATCGCGCGGTCTGCCGTTGGTGACCAGTCCTGTGGTGACATCGACGCGCCCGAAGAACTGCCCCAACACCCAAAGGTGCGCCGCGAGCACGAGATGCTTGACCGAGGCCCCTTCCCGCGCGGAGACCTCGCGCAGGCCGCGAGAGGCCTCCGAGTCGAAGTGGACCACGCGGCGGTGATACCACTGCGGACCGTCGTCGGTGCTCGGCAACAACGGCCTGTAGCCACACAGCCGCTCCAGCCACCACTGACGCTCCGCGGGCTCGGCGATCGCGGCGCGTTCTCGCGCCACGTACTCGGCGAACCTGACCGGCTCGACGACCGGGGCGGCAGCGGTGCCGTGCCGCAGCAGATCCGCGTAGCGGCGCAGGAGCTCGCTGAGCAGCATGGTGAAGCTGTACCCATCGAGAATCGCGTGGTGAAAGCCGACCGCCAGACGGAACGAGGCCCTATCGACGGCGAACGCCGCCACCCGCACCAGCGGCGCGATCTGCCAGGACATCGGTCGGGCTTTGGCACCATCGACCCACTGCTTCACCGCGCGGTCCTGCATCGCTGAGTCGAAGCCCAGCAGGTCGATGATCTGCACCCGGGTCTCGGCATGTGCGTGCACCAGACCTAGCGGCTCCGCATAGGACTCGATGTCGAAGCTGGTGCGCAGGGTGGGATGGGCCACGAAGAGGTCGGCGAGCGCGCGATCCAGCAGCTCCGGAACAAGCGGCAGGCCGCATGCGGTGAGCATGATGTCGTGGTAGCGGCCCGCGGTCGCGCCCAGCATGCTCTCGATGAGCATGCCCTGTTGCAGCATCGTCATCGGATAGGCGTCGATGATGTTTGCGCCCAGCCGTGCTCGATCCACATCAGACACCAAGGCGAACGGGGGTAGTTCGCGCTCCGCACCCGCCTGGTCGGGGGCACCCTCCTGCTCAGCCATGGCTGCGGCGAGCGTGCGAATCGTCTGATGCCGGAAGATCTTCTCCAGTGTCGCCGTGTGCCCACGCTCCTCGACGGCCACCGAAATCTGGATGCTGTTGAGCGAGTCACCGCCGCTGACGAAGAAGTTCTGGTCGATGCCCAGCTCGTACGGGTCGAGGCCGAGCACCTCGGACCACACCTCGACCAGCATGCGCTCCAGCGGGGTGGTGGCCGCACACGGTGCCGGACCGGTGTCCTGCCTGTCGGGATCGGGCAGCGCGCGGCGGTCCAGCTTGCCGTTGGGTGATATGGGCAGGCGTGCCATCACGATGAACTGCGCTGGTGTCATGTGAGCGGGCAACCGTCCGGCCACGAACTCCCTCAAGGAATGGACACCTTCGAGAGCGGGCTCGACGTAGGCGACCAGGCGGCGTCCGCCCTGTGCGGAGTCGTGCGCCACCACTGCAGCGCCCTCGGCACCCGGGAACTCCCTTATCACCGCCTCGATCTCGGCGGGCTCGATCCGGAAGCCGCGCACCTTCACCTGGTGATCGATCCGCCCCAGGTAGTGCAGACCGCCGTCCGGATCACGCCGCGCCAGATCACCACTGCGATAGACGGTTCCGCCACGCAGGAAGCGCTCGGCGGTGAACTTGGGTCGGCCGAGATAGCCCCACGCGACGCCGGCGCCCCCGACCCATATCTCGCCGGGTTCGCCGTCGGGCACCGGCTCGCCACACTCATCGACGAGGTGCACCTCGAGGTGCGGCAGCGGGACGCCGATCGGGGTGCCGTCCCCGCCCGGGTTCAGTACCTCGTCGGTGAGCTCGCAAAAGGTCACGTGGACCGTGGCCTCGGTGATGCCGTACATATTGATCATCCGGACGTGGGGCCCGCGGTTCAGCCGCCAGAACCGCTGCACCGAGGCCGGGTCCAAGGCCTCGCCGCCGAAGATGACCGCGCGTAGCGCGAGCACCGGGCAGCTCAACCGATCGAAGGCGGCCACCAGATGCCGGAACACCGAGGGCACCTGGTTGAGCACGGTCACCCGCTCGTCGCGGAGCAGCCCCACGAAGTCCTCCAGCGACTTCGTGTGTCTGCTGTGGACGATCACCAGGCGCCCGCCATAGAGCAGCGCGCCCCACATTTCCCACACCGAGAAGTCGAAGCTCACCGAGTGGAACAGCGTCCACACATCGGACTCCGTGATGCCGGCCACTGGTGCCGTCGCGTCCATCAGGGCGATGACGTTCGCATGGCTGACTAGCACGCCCTTGGGCGCACCAGTCGAACCCGAGGTGTAGATGACGTAGGCGCAGTCCTTGTGCCGGGTGCCGCCGGACCGTACCGTGTCGTGCCCCGGGCCGCCGGGCCCATCGATGAGGACACGGTGCTCGACGCCCAGCTTCGCGGCGTGCGCGGTGTCGGTTACCACCGTGACCGCCGAACTGTCGGCGAGCAGGAACTCCAGTCGCTGCTCGGGATAGTCCGGGTCGAGCGGCACATAGGCCGCGCCCGCCTTGAGGATCGCGATGATCGACACCATCAGCTCGGCGGACCGGGCGAGGCACGTGGCCACCAGGTCACCCGGGCGCACCCCGGCCGCGCGCAGCCTCGACGCCAACGCCTCGGCGCGCGCGTCGAGGTCCGCATAGGACAGTCGCCGGGCGCCATCGGTCAACGCGATCCGGTGCGGATCGGCGGCCACCCTGGCCTCGAAACGACCATGAAGCGTGGCTGTCATCGTCACGCGGACTCGCCCTCCCACTCCGGCTGCGCGCGATAGCGCTCGCGGGCCACCCTGCGGATGGCGCCGCTGGTCTGGTTCTTTGTCGACTTCGCGATCAGCTCGGCCAGATCGGCGATGGTCGGCTTGCTCAACACGGCGCGCAGCGTGACGCGGACCTTGAACTCCTCCTGGATACGGCCCGCCAACTGGGTCGCGATCAGGGAGTGTCCGCCTAGGTCGAAGAAGTTGTCGTTCAGCCCGATCTCGGCGATGCCCAGCAGGTCCTGCCAGATCGTGGCGATCTGCTTCTCGTCCTCGGTGCCCGGCCGCACGTAGGCGGTGTGCAGGTGGGGTCGGCCGTGCAGCACCGCGGTCGTCTGCTGCTCCGCCGCCATCGACAGACGCGACACGTGCCGCGCCCACTGATCTACCCGCGCCTCGACATCGCCGGTGGTCACGACGATCTGCACGGGCAGCGACGAGCACATGATGCGATCGATCACGTCACGGGCCTGCGCGTCGTCGATGAGCAGATCGTGGAGGGTGGCGCCGGTGCGGACCTCCTCGGCGTCCTCGCCGTAGGCGAAGCCCTCCCAGTTGATCGCGGTCCAGGCGGTCTGGCTGTGCCGCCGCTGCCGGTGGGCGAACGTGTCCATGAAGCAGTTGGCGGACGCGTAGGCTCCGTAGCCGATGCCACCAAGCACCGAGGAGATCGACGAGTTCAGCACCACGAAGTCCAGCGGCTTGTCGGCCAGCACCCGGGCCATCACTGGCAACCCATCCAGCTTGCTGCGGAAGTGCCTTTCTGTCGACACGTCATCGGCCTGATCGAGCGGCAGCTCGGCGCCCTGGCCGACGACGCTCGCCGAGTGGAAGACTCCTGCCAGTGGGCCGAGCTCCCGCTCCACCTCGGCGACCGCGCGGGTGAAGGCCTCCTCATCGGCCACATCGGCCTGCGCCACCAGCACCCGACTGCCCCTGGCCTGTATGCCCAGCAGGATGTCGAGATCCCAGGCCAGTTCCTGGGAGGTGCTCGGATCGGCGGCGAGCCGCTCCCACTGGTCGCGGGGCGGCATGGCGGAACGGCGGACGATGCCGATGTGCGCACCCGCCGTGTCGACGAGGTAGTTCGCGATCACCGAGCCCACCGTGCCGAGGCCGCCGACGATGAGATAGACACCGCCCCGGCGCAGGTTCGCCGACGTCTCGGTGGTCTCCAGGCGGGCACGTTCATAGGTTTGCACCCAACGGGCGTCGTGCCGATAAGCGACGGTCGGCTCGATCGAGGAGCATACGGCCTCAGCCCCGATTTGTGCCGCCACCCGCGTCGTCTCCGCCTCCGAGGCGGGAGCACTGACATCAATCGTGCGGCAGCTCACGTGCGGAAACTCCTGCGGTAGCACGCGGCACAGCCCACCGACGGTGGCGTGCAGCGGTCGCAGCTCGGCCTCGCCGGCCACGGACACGCCGTGCGCGGTGACCGCGATGATCTCGACAGGGCTCAGCACCGCGCCCCACAGAGCCTGAGCGAGATACTGCAGGCTGTAGTAGGGCCTGCGGCCCGGTCCCTCATCCCACACACAGTGCACCACGCGTGCGGGCTCCGGGATCAACTCCACCAGCCGGCTGTAGTCGTCGCGGCTGTCCAGATCGATCCCCAATGGACCGCCCGCCGCCACGAGTCGCACGTCGTGCCCCGCAGCGACCAGCGTCGCGGCGACCCGCTCGCCCACCGGATTGTCGGTCAGCACCAACCACACGCCGCTCCGTTCGGCGGGCACGGGGGGCTCCTCTCGGCGCCACGACGGCAGGGCGAACCAGTCGGCCGGGTCCTGCCGACGCGCCACCTTCCCGCCCGACACCACCGCCGACTCGATCGATGCCGGCGAGCTCACCGCGTCCAACCAGTACCGTCCACGTTGGAACGGATACGTCGGCAGGATCACCCGCCGCGCCGGCCCGGCCACCCCGGCCCAGTGGGGCTGGACACCGCACAGCCACAGCCTGCCGAGCGCGCGCAGCAGGGTCTCCTCATCGCCCGAGTCGTCCAGCCTGCCTGGCATGGTGTGCAACGTGGTCGCCGCCTCGACGGAGGCCCGCCTGGGGTGCTGCACGGCCAAGGTTCCCAGGCCACGGCCCGGTCCCAGCTCGACGACGACCGGAAGACTCAGGCTCCAGACCTGCTCCAGACAGTCGGCGAACTGCACCGGCCGATAGGTGTGCCGTGCCCAGTAGCCCGGATCGCGAGCCTCGTCGTCAGTGAGCCACCGACCGGTCACATTGGACAGCAACGGGATCCGCGGCGGTCGCAGCTCGATGCCGCTCGCCAACTCGGTCAGCGCGGGGTCCAGCGCACGCATCATGTCGGTGTGAAAAGCGTGCTCACCGGGGAGCATTCGGTGAGCGATGCCGTCCGCCCGCAGCCGCGCAGCCACCGCCTCGACACCCGCTACGGTCCCGCCGAGCACGCAGAGCTTCGGCCCGTCGATCGCCGACAGCGACACACCCGGCTCGGTCAGGTAACCGCGCACGCTCTCCTCGTCGAGCAGCACGGCCAGCAGCCTGCCCGGAGGCACGCTTTCGATCAGCTTTGCCCGGGCCGCCACCAACCGCACCGTGTCGGGCAGGTCGAAGACGCCCGCCAGACACGCCGCGGCGTACTCACCGATGCTGTAGCCGAGCAGCGCTGACGGCTTCACGCCACACTCGAACAGCGTCTGACCCAGGCTGTACCCGATGGTGAACATCAGCGGCTGGGTGATCACCGTCTGGCGCAGCGCCGGGTTGCCCACCGACGGTTCGTCGTCGATGATCCGGGTGCTCGGTCGCGGCGCCTCGCCCTCGCAGGGAACCATCATCTGCCGCAGGTCGAATCCGATCAGCGGCTCGAAGAGCTTGGCGCACTGGTCGAAGGCGTCGCGGAAGGCGGGCCGCTCGCGGTAGAGCCCGGCGGCCATCCCCTCGAACTGGTCGCCGACGCCGGAGAGCAGGAACACCACCGAGGGCTTGGTCTTGGCCGTCGTACCGTCGTGCACCGCCGCCGAGGCCGGGTCGCGCAGCAGGCGGATGGCCTCGGCGCGGTCCCCGACGACCATGGCCCGGCGCAGCGGCAGCTCGGGGCGTCCCATGTGGAGGGTCCACGCGGCATCGGTGAGCGCGACCTCGGGATGCGACTCGAGATGGTCGGCCAGCATGTGCGCCATCTGGTCGAGCGCGGCGGTCGAGCGGGCCGAGAGTTTCAGCAGTGTCGGACGGTCCGTGTCGGACGATGGTGATGCCGGAGTGGTGGCCTGCTCCAGCACGACATGGGCGTTGGTGCCGCCCATGCCGAACGAGCTGACCCCAGCCCGACGCGGACCGTCACCGACCTGCCAGGACTGGCGCTCGGCGGGGACGAAGAACGGCCCCGCCGCGAAGTCGATCTCCGGATTGGGCGAGCGAAAGTTCACGGTGGCCGGGACCACGCTGTGCTGCACGGCCAGCGCCGTCTTGATCAGACCGACCGCGCCGGCCGCCGTGTCGAGGTGGCCGATGGCCGCCTTGGTCGAGCCCAGTGCGCAGCGGTGACCGGGGGTTCGGCCGAAGACATCGTTGAGCGCCGCCATCTCGATCGAGTCACCGAGTCGGGTGGCCGCGCCATGCGCCTCGACGAAGCCGACCGTCTCCGGGTCGACCTCGGCCGCGCCCAACGCCATCTCGATGACCTCCCGCTGGGCACGCCTGCTGGGGGCCGAATAGCCCACCTTGTGCGCGCCGTCGTTGTTCACCGCCGAGCCCCGGATCACGGCGTGGATGACGTCGCCGTCATCCTCGGCATCGGCGAGCCGCTTGAGCGCCACCACACCGGCACCGCTGCCCGGCACCACACCGGTCGCCTCGGCGTCGAAGGCTCGGCAATGCCCGTCGGCGGCGAGGATGCCGCCCACTGGGGCCAGGTAGCCGACTCCGTATGCGTGGATCGAGGCGCCGCCCGCCAGCGCCAGGTCACACTCGCCCGCCAGCAGCGCCTGGGCCGCCAGGTGAACGGCGACCAGCGAGCTAGAGCACGCCGTCTGCACGGTCATCGCGGGACCATGCAGATTGAGCTTGTACGACACGCGGCTGGCCAGATAGTCCTTGTCGCCGGATATCATCACCTGGAGATCCGGCACGTTGTCGAGCAGGTGCCGGTTGGACGCCACGTTGTTGAGCAGGTAGGAGCTGAACCCCACGCTGCCGTAAACGCCCACCAGGCCGTCGTAGTGCGGTGAGTCGTAGCCCGCGCGCTGCAACGCCTCGGTGGCGCACTCGAGGAACAGGCGGTGCTGCGGGTCGAGCAGTTCGGCCTCGCGGGGGCCGTAGCCGAAGTAGTCCGCGTCGAAGCGGTCGAGGTCGGTGAGGATGCCGCCGCGCCGCACATAGCGGGGGTCGGCGAGGGTCACGGCATCGACTCCGGCCGCGATCAACCTGTCGTCGTCGATCGTCGCGACGGTCTCGACACCCGCCTCGACGTTGTGCCAGAACTCCTCGATCGAGTTCGCACCCGGTACCCGGCAGGCCATCCCCACGATGGCCACGTGGTCGCCGGTCATGAGCCGCTCTTCGGGTCGACGCCGAGCCGCTGTGCGCAGAAATCGGCCCAGCCGGGTGCCGCCTCGGCGAGGACCACCGCCGCATCGTCGAAGGACTCGGTCAACACCCGCAGGTCATCGCTGATGTAGAGAATGTCCCCGCCGACGTCCTGGCGCGCGATCTCGGCCCAGCCGGGGAAGGACTCCACATCGGATCGACGGCATGCTCGATAGTATCGATTCATATCAGTCACCAGACCCTCACGACGAAGTCAACAGCTGCCAGACTCCCCGGTCTCACCATCGATCCGTCACGCCTGGGACATCGCCGCACGGGCTATGCGGTGGCGTAGACCTCGTAGATTCGACAATCACGTGGTCGGCATCTCGGACAACTCCCTCAAGAGCTCACGGACCTGCGGCTCGACCGGGTCCACGATCAACCCCTTCGGCGCCTCTGATCCTTCGGCAGCTCCGGTGACGCCAACGCCTTGCGCACCGTGTTCCGCCCCATCCCCATCCGCCTCATGATCGCCTTCTCCCGACTGCGTCGGGGATACAACGAAGCGCTGCACGGCGCACAGTAGGCGTAGGCGGTTTGCCAGGGCGAGTGGTCGTGGGGCAGGTAGCGCCAGGGGATGCCAGTGCGGTTGACGTAGAGGATGGTGCTCGCCACGCGCACGCCGCGCCGCTGATGGAAGGGCCGACGGTGCCGAATATCCTCCCCCGGCCGCGACGGACTGCACCGGACGCGAGAAGGTCCAGCGAGAATTGCGTCGCCACCTCAGTGAAACGCCCAGGCTCGGGGCAGAAACTCCTCCCGAGTGGTCCCATGAAGCTGGCCGGCAGCGTTGTTTGGCTGGTCGGACTTGGTCCGTGGGCGGCAGGGACACCTACCCTCTGGTCGCGAGGGGCAGTGCTGGAGCCTGGCGCGCCAACCGACACAAGCACGGGGCACGGCTGATGACGGTCAGTGATCGCACAACTGCGATGAGCCCATATATCGGATCGATAGGGAATCTAAAGCTGCTCCCGTTATTGTTTATGAAATCGGATAGCCAATCCCCGAAGGGATGCCCAGCATGTCCAAAAGCCCAAGTTGGACACTGCCTTCGTGGGAGCAGTGGCCGTCTTGTCGGCAGCTCCACCAGCACAGGTAGTCGTAGTCCCGACTTCTTCACCATCCGCTTCGACCACCGTATGCAATGTGCAGCATGAAGGCTGGTTCAGCGAGTGGTTCCGCCAATTCTTAGCTATATAAGGGGACGAACGAATGCGGCCTAGATCGCATATGCCGATATAGTGCCGCACCAAAGGAAGATCACCACGGATTCGCCCAACACTTACCGGCCTGGGCATATCCGTGCAGATAACGGGAGGTCGTTTATGTGGTTTCCCACGGGGGCCATTAGGGGCGTCGGCCAAGACGTGGACGGTTCCATGGAAACGCCATCGTCTCGGGTATGGACGGTGAGCGGTGCGCTTTAGAATTCTCGGCCCACTAGAAGTTCGGGCCGATGATGCCGAACTCATCAACTTCAGCGGCGTACGGCAGCGGGCGATCATGGCCGGCCTGCTCGCCGAGGCCAATCGTGTCATATCCATCGATCGCCTGATCAAGTTGTTGTGGGACACCCAGCCGCCGGTCACCGCCAAAGAGCAGGTGCAGAACGTGGTCTCTGCGGTGCGCCGGACCCTGGATCAGTGGGCACCGCTGGCGGGTACGGTCGTCACCAGGTCACCCGGTTACATGGCAGCGGTGCCCTGTGACCAACTCGACGCCACCCTCTTCGAGGAGCTCGCGGCGCACGCCCGTGCGCTCGCGCCGACCGATCCGCACCAGGCGCTCGGTATGTACCGGGAAGCACTCGGTCTGTGGCGGGGCACCGCCCTGGCGGGGCTGGGCAATGAGGTGATCCAGGCGACCGCCAATCGGCTCGACGAGGAGCGGCTGACCGTCTTCGAAGAGCGGGCCGAGCTCGAGCTCAAGCTCGGCCGCGACCGCCACCTGATCGGCCATCTTCAGGCGATGACGATCGAATATCCACTGCGGGAACGGTTTCGCGGCCTGCTCATGCTGGCGCTGCACCGAGGCGGGCGCACCGCCGACGCGCTGCAGGTCTACCGCAACACCCGCCGGATGCTGATCGACGAACTGGGCCTCGAGCCGAGCGATCAGCTCCGCCGCTTGGAGCAGCAGATCCTCGCCAACGATCGGCAGCTGCTGCGGCCGGCCGCACCGCCACCGGAGCCCCCTGCCACACCGCAGCCTGCACTGGTCCGCGCGGCCGAAGCGACCCCCTCCAAGCGGCTCACCATGCACCTTCCGGCCAGCTTCATCAAAATGGCCGGTCGGCGCTCCGAGACGATCGACGCGGTGAAGCACCTGACCCCACCGGCCGCATCAGCATCGCAGAGCCCCCCGATCGTCGTGGTCACCGGCCCACCCGGCGTCGGCAAGACCGCCTTCGCCGAGAGCGTCGCCCGCACGACGACGAACGTGTTCCCGGACGGCCGCTTGTGGACCTGCATGGACGCACGGCCCGCGCCCCTCGCGGAGACGCTGCACCGATTCCTGATCACGCTGGGCAAACCGGCACCGGCCGACGCGACCGACTACACCCTCATCGGGATGTACAACGAGGCGTTGGCGAGCAGGTCCATGCTCATCGTGCTCGATGGCGTGGTCGACGAGGCACAGATCCGGGGTCTGTTGCCCACCAACGGCAACTGCTCGATTCTGATCACCAGTCGGCGACCGCTCACCGCACTGGCCCAGGCGCACACCATCGTGCTGAACACCCTCGATCCCGAGGCGAGCTTGGACATGCTCTCCACGCTGCTCGGGAGCGGACGGGTGGCAGCCGAGCCAAGCGCGGCCAAGCGCATCGCCGAACTCTGTGACGGTCTGCCGTTGGCGCTGCACGCCATCGGCGCCAGGATCGCCGCCAAACCGCACTGGCGATTGTCCATGGTGGAGAGTCGGTTGGCCAACCCCAAGAACCGTCTAGAGGGGCTGACCCACAGCGACCTCGACCTGCGCAGCAGATTTCGTCGAGCGGAGAACGAGCAATCGGCGGCGGCAGCCGTCCTCTTCCGCAGGCTGGCCTTGTTGGAGGACGTGCCGGTGCCGTCGTGGGTGGCCGCTACACTCGTGTCGGTCGACCCGCTGACCGCCGAGGCGCTGCTCGAACAGCTCGTCGACGCGTGGCTGCTGACGGCTGAGGCGGATCAGAACGGCCAGGTGCTCTACCGCATGCCTTCACTCGCACGCTGCTATGCGATCGAGCGCCTGCTCACCGACGAGTCTGTTGAGAGCAGACGGTCGACCATACAGCGGGTGCGCGATGTGCTGGCCAGCACGCCCTGGAGCCTGGTCGCGACCCCTGACACGGGACAGTGCGACCCGTGGCTGATCTCCGACCTCGCACTGGTGGAGACCGCGCCTGACCGATGGGGCACGGCTACACCGTCCGCTCTGAACCCCGCCGTGCCAGCACGAACTCGGTGAAGGCCGGCACGGTGGGATGGTCGAAGACGACGTGTAGCGGTACCCGTACCCCGAAGACATGCTGCACCGCACGCACCAGCCGCGCTGCGATGATCGACTGACCGCCGAGGTCGAAGAAGTCCTCGTCGGGGCCGGGCGGCGGGCAGCCAAGCACCTCACCCCACAGCGTCGCCATCGTGTCCTGGTCTGGATCGGTCACTGGGGCTCCATCCTTACTGCGAGATCCGCATAGGGTCGATGAAGGACCCCGGCGGAGGCCGGGGTGAGGGTCCGTTTCTGTCGCCGGCGAATGGCCACGATGACTGCCGAAGGCCGGACACCGGTCCCGGACAAACCGAACGCGATCAAGACCTGGCGCGAGAGTGAGGTGCCCTCCGGGGCCAACAACGATGCGGGCGACGCCGCGGTCATCGCCGAATGCCACTCGGCCGCCGCCCACCTCGGCGAGCACCCGTCCAAATCGCAGCCTGAGGTAGACACACGCGGTGTCATCGGGACTCCTGCCCGCCGCTCGCCAGCTCTCGGGCGGCTGCCCGGTCCACCTTGCCGTTCGCGGTGAGCGGCAAACGCGGTACCCACATGAATCTGTCCGGAAGACACCAGGGCGCGAGGTGTCCACTCAGAAAAGCTCGCGCCTCCCTGGCGCTGATGGCCGTGCCGTCGCCGACGACCAGCAGCGTCAACCGGCTCTCGCTGCTCGCCGGGCCGGTGATCACGGCCAAGGCTGCTCGAACGTGAGGATGGCGCAGCATGGCGTCCTCGATCTCGGCCGCCTCGACCCGCACTCCGCGCACCTTGAGCTGCTCGGCGTTGACTCGACCGAGAAAATCGAGATTTCCGTCGGGCAGCGCGCGGGCCATGTCGCCGGTGCGGTACCACCGTCCCGGGCGACCGGGCAGCGCGACGAATGTGGCTTCGGTGAGGTCCGGCCGACCCCGATATCCGAGTGCCACTCCTTCGCCGCCGATCACGATCTCGCCGCTTTCTCCGGTGGCTACCGCCTCCCCGTCCCTGCCGATCAGCAACACCTCGGCGCCGGCAATGGGCCGTCCGATCGGTGGCCGTGACGGATCCGCACAGGCGGTGACATCGACGGCGGTGGTGACGACCGTAGCCTCCGTTGGGCCGTAGTGGTTGACGATGCGCCATCCCTCGGGGCGGCGGGACATGCGCAGCCGGTCACCACCGGTCAGCAGCAGGCGCCAACCCGGCTTGACCTCGGGCATGCGCAGCAGCTCCTCGGCCACCGGTGTGGTCACGAAGGCGATCTCGATGTCGCGCTCGGCGGCGAACTCTGCCAGCAGATCCGGTGTCGTGCGCACCTCGTCGGGCGCGACCACCACGGTCGCCCCGGCGCACACGTAGGGCCAGATCTCCCAGATGGCCGCGTCGAAGGAGATGCCTGCGGTGTGCAGCGCCCGAGTGCCCGACGCGACCCCGTAGGCTGCGTTGTGCCAACGGACCAAATTGGACAGTCCGGCGTGCGACACCTCGACGCCCTTGGGCTCCCCCAACGATCCGGAGGTGAAGATGATGTACGCAGGCACGGGCCCGGCGGGTGGCGCGACGGCCTGGCGTGGACGTGCCGCCGTCGTTCCGTCCTCCCCTCGCACCACGATGCCGGCGTCTGCCAAGGTGATCATCTGCTCGACCCGCTCGGCGGGCAGGTGCGGATCGATGGGCAGGAAGGGAGCGCCGGCCAGCATCGCCGCCAGCGCCGCAGTGATGAAGTCGGCGCCGCGGGGCAGGTGCAGCGCGATCACCTGCCCCGGCGTGACGAACTCACTCGCCATGCGCCGCGCTGCCTCCACCAGCTCTTCGTAGCTGACGCGACGATCGCCGTCCTCGATCGCGACGGCCGTTGGATAGCGCTCGGCTGCGGCGCACACCATCGTGGGGACGTCGGGGTGCGTCATCCGACGCCGCCGAGTGCCGTCCTGCGGCCGGCGAGCCGGTTGACCACAGCCGTCGAATCCTCCTGTGTTTCCTCCCGATCGGCCAGGGCTCGCGCCTGCGCGGCGATGGTGTGGTGCACGAAGAGATCCACAATGGACAGCGGACTGCCGAGCTCATCCCGCAGCATCGCGTGCAACTTGACGATGAGCAGCGAGTCGCCGCCCACGTCGAAGAAGCTGTCGTCGACGCCGAGATGGTCGAGGTTCAACACCGTCTGCCATACCCGCGCCACCTCACGCTCGATCTGTGACTCGGCGGCCCGGAAGTCGCTGTAGCTGAGGGCACGGGCATCCGCTGCGGGCAACGGAAGCGCCTTGCGGTCCACCTTGCCGCTCGGGGTGACCGGCAACGAGTCCAGCATCATGATGACCGGCGGTACCAGGTGATCCGGCAGCCGAGCCTTGAGGAAGTCGCGCAGCTCCACTTGCGACGGTGGCGGACCGACCGGGCAAACGTAGGCGACCAGCCGCACGTTGCCGTCGGCGTCAGGCAGGCCGACGACGACCACCTGACCGACCGCCGGATGTTGGCCCAGCTCCTCCTCGACCTCGGCGGGCTCGACCCGCTTGCCCCGCACCTTGATCTGGTGGTCGGTGCGGCCGAAGTACACCAACTGACCGTCACTTGTCCACCGGCAGCGATCGCCGGTGCGATACATCCTGGTGCCCGGCTCCACGGCGAACGGGTCCGGCAGGAATCGCTCGGCGGTCAGGTCCGGCCGGCCGAGATACTCCCGGGCGACGCAGACGCCAGCCAGATAGAGCTCGCCCTCGGCACCGATCGGCAGCAGCTCCAGATCAGGGCCCAACACATAGGCACGCGCGTTGAGTATCGGGGTGCCGATCGGCGGCCGCACCGCCCACGCCGACGCCGGGCCGCGCAGCGCGTAGGCCGTCGCCACGTGGGTCTCGGTCGGACCGTACTCGTTCCAGATCACACAGCCATCGAGGTTGTCGACGAGTCGGCGAATCTCTGCCGTCGACTGGAACTGTTCGCCGACGCTGGTGATCTCACGGATGGTCCGAAGCAGGCGCGAAGAATCCGGCACCGCGGCGACGTTGTGCGCTGCCGTGAACAGGTGGAAGAAGCGGTGGATGTCGTGCGCCGCCATGAACTCGACGATCGCGTTGGGATCCTGTCGCACGTGCGGTGGCACCATCACGATCGTGCCGCCCGAGATCAACGTGCTGAAGATGTCGTGAAAGGACAGATCGAAGCTGAGCGGTGCCAGCTGCAACGTGCGGGAACCCACCCCGAGCTCGGAGACTCCCGTGCGCCACCGCATCAGGTTGGTGAGCACCGCGTGCTGCACCACGACGCCCTTGGGGCGGCCGGTCGATCCGCTGGTGTACATGACGTAGGCGATCGCCTCCGGATGCATCGCATGGCCCGGCCGGTCGATCGGATGCTTGGCGATCGCCTCCCACTCAGTGTCGAGGCTGATCACGCGCTGCCCGGTGGACGGCGCCCGGTTCGCCAGGCCCTGTTCGGTCAGGACGACGATGGCGTCGGAATCGTCGATCATCATCCGCAGGCGCTCCTGCGGATAGTCGGGGTCGAGTGGCACGTAGCAGCCACCCGCCTTGAAGATGCCCAGCAACGCGATGGCCAGCAGAGGTGTGCGCTCCAGCGACACCGCGACCCTGCTGTCGAGGCCGACCCCCAACTCGCCAAGGAAGTGCGCCAGCTGATTGGCCCGCTCTTCGAGCTCGCGATAGGTGAGCGTCTCGCCATGGAACTCGACCGCCACAAGGTCTGGGGTCCGGTCCACCTGACGTTCGACGAGGTGGTGAACGCCCACCAGCGAGTCACGCCAGGTGCGCACCGGCTGGTAGTCGACGAGCAGGGTGCGGCGCTCGGCAGCGGACAGCGGCGAGATGCGGCTCAACGGCTGGTCGGCGGCCTCAAGCGCGTGCGTGAGCATCGATTCCAGCGCGCTCACGAGCCGATCGGCGGTGGCCTGATCATAGAGATCGCGGTTGTACTCGATGGTGATGTCGATGGCGTCGCCGTTCGCCGTCAGGAAGAACTCCATGTCGAACTTGGCCGTCGCGGTGGGATACTCCGAGACGGTCGCCTTGACTCCGTCGAAGGTCGGCGCCTCCAACTCACCGATCTGCCACGATACAGCCACCGTGGCCAGCGGCACCCGGCTGGGGTCTCGCGGTGGGTTCACCCGGCGGACCACCTCGTCGAAGGGCGCGTCTTGGTGCTCGTAGGCAGACAGGCTGGTGTCGCGCACCCGGGAGATCAGCTCGGGGAAGGTAAGCTCCGGGGTGACCTCGGTTCGCAGCACCAGGGTGTTGACGAAGAGTCCGAGGAGATGTTCACAGTCCCACTGGTGGCGGGTGCTCGTGATGCTCGCGACGGCCACATCGGACAGTCCGGAGTAGCGCCAGAGCATGGCCTTGAGGCCCGCCAACACCACCATGAAGTCGGTCACCCGATGCGCTCGAGCGACCGTGCGCACCCGTGCGACGACCTCGGGGGCGATCCGTCCGTGGGCATGGCCGCCACGGTAGGTCTGCACGGGCGGGCGAGGCCGGTCGAGCGGCAGCTCCAGCGGCGTGATGCCGGCCAGCCGAGCTGCCCAGTAGTCGAGATCACGTCGGTGTTTCTCGGTCTCGGTCGCCTCACGCTGCCGGGCGGCGACCTCCCGATACTGCAGGGGAATCGTGGGCAGGACCGGGTCGCGGCCCTCACGAACGGCCGCGTAGGCCTCGGTGAGCTCACGCATCAGCAGCGTCAGTGAGGTGGCGTCGGACGCGATGTGGTGCATGACGATCATAAAGGCGTCGCCCTCAGTCGTGCGATAGAGCGTGCACCGCACAATCGGACCGGTGGCCAGATCGAAGGGGCGTCTCGCCTCGGCCTCGAGCTCCATTGTGGACAGATCGGCCCGGTCCACCGCCGGCAGCGGCAGCTCCTGCGGCGGGTGCACCACCTGAATCGCCCGGCCGTCGATGATCGGATAGGTGGTGCGTAGGATCTCGTGCCGGGCCACGATGATGTGCATCGCCCGGCGCAGCGCCGCCTCGTCGAGGCGGCCAGGCACCCGGAGGACGAACGGCACGTTGTAGGTCGGGCTGCCGTCGGTGAGCCCGTCGGCGAAGCGGATGCGCTCCTGATCGGCCGACAGCTCGGCCACCGACTCGGCGACGGGCGGGGCGTCGGGCGTCGCCGCGGGTGTGTCCGACGCCCCGCCCGTCGCGTATTGATCGGAGTCAAGCAGCTCAGTCATCGCCGCCAGGGTGCTGTGCTCGAAGAGATCGCGCAGCGAGACCACACAGCCGAAGGAGCGCTTGATGCGGGCCTGAAGGTCCGCCATGAGAAGGGAGTAACCGCCCAGCGCCATGAAGTCGTGCTCGGGCCGCAGCGACGCGGCCGGGACCTCGAGCACGATCGACCACAGCTCCGCCAGACGACTGCCGGTGATGGTGAAAGCGGTCATGCCTCGGTCATCTCCACCACGTCGACGAGCAGCGGGCCCTCCAGCGGCTGAAGCGGCCTCGGGTCACGCGACGCGAACCACCATGGCCGCGGCTCGTCTACCGGACGCAGGGCGTTGCTGACCGCGTTGTAGCGGAAGAACAAGATGGTGCGCGGCCACGGCGAAAGGTTCGGCGCCGAGCAGTGCAGGATGTTGCTGTCGAAGGTGAGCACCGATCCGGCCGCGCCACACATCGAGGCCATGCCACGCTCGCTCACACAAGCCTCGATGGCGGCCCGGTCGACCACATGCTTGGCCGCGCGGATGTTACCCTCCCACCCGGTCGACACGGCCGCGGTGAAGTCCTCCAACGAGGCCAGGTGAGAGCCCGGCACCACGAACAGCGGACCGTTGAATTCGTTGACATCGTCGATGGTCACGCTGACGTTGATGGCGCGAGGCTCGGGCATCCCGTCGTCGCGCGACCAGATCACGAAATCCTGATGCCAGTCCCACACCTCGCCGTGGAAGGCGGCCTTGGGATTGAGCTGCGATTGGTGTAGATAGACATCGTCGTCGAGAATCCCCTTGGCGAGGTCGAGCAGTCGCGGGTCGCGTGCGAGGCGACCGAACAGCTCGCTCGACTCGTGCACCGCGTAGAGCGAGCGCACCACGGTGGACTCGGACTCGAGAACCCGCTGCGGAGTGTCCTGAGTGGAGAGCCAGGCGATCTCGCGGCGGAACGCCTCCACCTCGGCCTTGGAGAAGACGTCATGGTCAACGCGGTAGCCCAGCTGCTCGAACTCGGTGCGGATGGAGGAGGTAGCCATGAACTGAGGCCCTTTCCGTGTCGATTCGGACAGTGATGAGCCTGTCAATCCAGGTCACTCGTGCCTCATTCGGCCGCCATCGCGCCCAGGGTCAGCTCGCCGACGTGCCGGCCCATATCCTCCGCACCACGTGTAACCAGCGAGATCAAGCGATCGGCCCAGGAGCGCGCGGTCTCGCGGTCGAACAGGCCGGTGGCGAACTCCAGCTGGAGCATTAGCCGGTCACCCTCCGGGTAGACCACGAAGAGCAGGTCGTTCTTCGCGGTCGGACTGGGCTCGGCGTCGACCGAGACCTCTAACAACGGAGTCGACAGCCCCGGTGGCGGCGCGGTCTCGGCCACCAGCATCACCCGGAACAGCGGATTACTTCCCCACTGGCGTGGCACCCCGACCGCCTTGACCACCCGATCGAACGGCACGTCGGCGTGGCTGAACGCCTCGGTGCAGGCGGTCTTGACCCGTGCCAGCAGCTCGCCGAATGTGGGATCACCGCCGGCATCGATGCGCAACACCACGGTGTTCGCGAACAGGCCGATCAGCTTCTCCAACTCCGGGTGCGGGCGGTTGGCGACGAAGGTGCCGACGCAGATGTCGTCGCGGCCGGTCAGGTCGCGCAGCAGCATCACGAGCGCCGCATGGAACACCATGAAGGGGGTGGTACCACTCGCTCGGCCCACCGATTCCACCAAGGTCCGGACCCGCGATGGGATCTCGAGGTGCACACTCTCGCCGCGGAAGCGATCGCCGCCGGCCGCCGTAGTGGGCAACACCATCGGCTCCGGCAGCGGGTTGAGCCGGGAGCGCCAGTAGTCGATCTGACCGTCCTGCCAGCCCCCGTCGAGCAGCCCCTGCTGCCAACGCGCGTAGTCGCGGTAGGAGAAGGAGAGTGCGGCCACTGCCGCATCGTCGTCTTCGACCTCCGCCTGATAGAGCTTCAACAACTCGTCCAGCAGGATCGCGCTCGACCAGTAGTCGCCCGCCAGATGATGCAAGCCGAGCAGCAGCTCGTGCCGATCGGGCGCCAGGCGGACAAGTATCGCGCGCAGTGGCGGCGCGGTGGCGATCTCGATCGGCGTGGTCGCATTGTGCTGCCGCCACCGTCGCAATTGGACCATCGCCACGTCCGGGTCTAGCCCAGACAGGTTGACCAGCGGAAAGGCGATGTCTTCTGCGATCGGCACGATGCTCGGCCTGCGGTCACGCAGCGCGAAGGCCGACAGCAGGAGATCATGCCGGCGCACCAATCGGCTCATGGCCCGGCGCAGCGCCGGCACATCGAGCGCGCCGGTCAGGCCGACGTTGTTGGCCAGCAGGTAGGCCACGCTATTCGGGTCCACCTGCTGAAGGAACCACATCGACTGCTGCACCGGCGCGAGCGGCGCGCTCTCCCCCGGCTCACCCGCCCGCAGCTCGGGCACTGCACCGGCGGAGGTCACATCGTCGGAGAGGTGTCGGGTCACGCAGGCCGCCATTGCGTCCAACGTCGACATCGATGAGAACAGCTCGTTCATCGGGATGTCGGCGCCGAACTCCTGTCGCACCCGTGCGGTGATCCGCGTGGCTAGCAGGGAATGGCCGCCGAGCTGATAGAAGTCGGCCGAGCCGTCGATCTCCGACACGCCCAGCATCAGGCGCCAAATGCCCGCCAGGCGATCCCGCACCGTCGGCGCAGCGGTCTCGTCGGCGGCCGGCGTGACGTCGTCGGTCGTGGCCGGATCACCTGGAACTACGATCGTCTCGACACCCAGCTCAACCTCGCCCAACCAGTCGGCGTCGCTTGGCCCGCCAGGAGCGCAGTGGACCACCGTCCACGATGGACCGTCCGCGCGCAGCTCCTCGACCAGGGCTGCGATGGCCTCGGCGGAGCCCGACTCGGCTGAGCCATCGGGCGCCAGCAGAACCGCGCGTGCGATCGACGCGTCCGTCGCGGTGGTGCGCAGGACGGCGCGCCACTCGTCAATACGCAGGGAGTCGAGGGCGGGCACCCAGACGACACCCGCCACTTCGGAGCCGTCGGCCTCCGGCAACACCTGGCGCACCCGCTCGGCCACGCGGTCTGGCGCGGCGGCCAACAGCGACCATGCTCCAGGCGATCGACTCGCCGTCGCCTCGATGACGATCTCCCGCCGACGCAGCCGTCGCCCACCACGCAGCGCGACCGGGCAGGACTCGGCACTCACGCACTCGGCGGCGATCCGGCGTGGATCAGCGCGCAGGAGGTCGGCCGGGACATCCACGATCCGGGCCGACACGTTGGGTGGCGCCTGTGCGACCAGGGCACGAATCGTGGGCGCCGCGTCGCTGATCCGGTCCTGTGACTCGAGCGCGTGGACGTTGGCGAGCACCACCAGTCGGTGTGTTGTGTCCATGGTGGACATTGCATTGATCAGGGTGGCCAGCTGCGGTACCCCATGTGCCAAGCAATAGATCACGGTGGCGGCGACCTCGCCGGCTCGCGCCACGCGCACCTCGTCGACGACCTCGCCCAGCGCAGACAACAGCGCTCCGCCGTCTGCGGGCGGGTAGACCAGCACCGCATCGGGCGGTGCCGACGCGACCGCCCGCTCTGGAAGCCACACGACCCGGCGCACAGCCCTCGACACCGGTGAAGCGGCCCGCTCCGGTGCCGTCAACCAGTGCCTGGTGCGGGCGAAGGGATAGGTCGGCAGGATGATCCGGCGGGGTGTCCGGCCACGGCGAGTGGCCGACCAGTCGATGTCGACGCCGATGGCCCAGAGTCGACCGATGGCCTCGGCGATCGCGCGTTCGTCATCGCGGTCGACCTCCCGCGAGGGCAGCAGCCACACGAGCGGCGCGTCTGGCACCGTCAACCGCACCGGCTGCGTCAGCGCGCGTCCCGGACCGACTTCGACGAAGGCATTGATGCCTCGCTCGGCCAGCGCGGTCAGGCCCGTACCGAACAGCACCGGCCTGCGCAGCTGTCGCGCCCAGAAGTCAGGGTCGGTGGCCTCCGCATCGGACAGCCAGGTGCCCGTCATCGACGAGACCATCGGCTCGGTCGGCGGGGCGAGCCGCACACCGTCGATCACCCGCCGGAACCGCGACACCGCGTCATCCATGAGCGGCGAGTGAAAGGCGTGCGAGGTGTGCAGCGCCTTGGCCCCTATGCCCGTGCTCTCCAGCCTCGCCGCAAGGCCCGCCACCGCATCGTGGCGTCCGGCGACGACACAGGTGCCCGGCGCGTTCACGGCGGCGATGACGACGTCGTCTGGCGACAGGTCGGCGATCCGGTCGGCATCGGCGTCGACGGCGAGCATGGTCCCGGGTGGGCACTCGGCCATGATCCGTCCGCGCTCCGCCACCAGCACGGCGGCGTCGGGATAGGGGAACACGCCGGCGTTGCAACCCGCGACGAAGTCGCCGAGGCTGTGCCCCAGCATCGCGTCGCGGGGCACGCCGCGCCGACGCAGCAGGTCGGCCAGCGCGTACTCGACGAGGAACAGCGCGGGTTGCACGATCCGGGTGTCCGCCAGGTCGGTAGGCGCGATGGCGCCGGCGAAGGCGGGCATCACGTCGAGTCCGACGTGAGCACGCACCGCCGCGGCGCCCAGGTCGATGACGGCCCTGAACTCCTCGTCGGTCCTGTACAGCCCGCCCGCCATTCCCGGGAACTGGCTGCCCTGACCGGGTAGGAGCCAACCGAGGCGGCGCCGCGCGGCGGCGACCCGGCGGCTCGAGGCGGTCGCCACCGCATTCAGCTCGGCTCGGGCCTCGGCCACGTCGCGGCACACGACCACGGCCCGATGGGCGAGCGCTGGCCGTCCAATCTGGAGGGTGTACTCGGCGTCGGCCAGGTTGACGGTCGGATCTCCCGCCAGGAATTCGTCGAGCCGCGTCGCCACGCGCACGATCGCGTCCTGGTCGCGGCCCGACAGCAGCAGTGTCCGCGGCCCGGCGACCTCGACACCGGGGCGACGTGCGGGAGGTTGGCACACCACCATGTGGGCATTGGTGCCGCCGATGCCGAAGGAGCTGACGGCCGCCCGCCGCACGCCCGCGATCCGCCACGGTGTCGGCTCGGTCGGCACAAAGAACGGGCTGCCCGCGAGCGGAAGTTCGGGGTTGGGCTGGACGAAGTGGAGGCTGGGCGGGATCACGCCGTGCTCGACGGCGAGCGCGGCCTTGATGAGCCCAACCACGCCCGCGGCGGCGTCGAGGTGTCCGAGGTTGCCCTTGACCGAGGCGAGCGCACACCATGGCCGCGCCACTCCCCTGCCATAGGCGTCCACCAGGGCCGTGACCTCGATCGGATCGCCCAGCCGGGTCGCGGTGCCGTGTGCCTCCACGTAGCCGATCGATCGCGGTTGAACACCGGCCGCGGCCATCGACGCGCGGATCACCCGGCTCTGCCCGGTGACGCTCGGAGCGGTGTAGCCCACCTTGTTGGCGCCGTCGTTGTTGATCGCCGAACCCTGGATGACGGCGTGGATGATGTCGCCGTCGGCGATCGCCTCGGTCGCGCGCTTGAGCAGGACTACGCCAACGCCGTTGCCGGTGAGGGTGCCGCTCGCCCGGGAGTCGAACGGGCGGCAGTGTCCGTCTGCGGTGCCGATGTTGGCCTCACTGGCCCGATGCCCCACCCGCTGCGGCGAACGGATCGACACGCCACCTGCGATGGCGAGGTCGCAGTCCCCCGATAGCAGCGCCTGGACCGCCAGGTGCACGGCGACGAGCGAGCTGGAACAGGCGGTCTGCACGGTGAGTGCGGGACCTTGCAGGTCGAGTTTGTGGGCCACCCTGGTGGCCAGGTAGTCCGCGTCATTGCCGATATTGATCTGCGTCTCGCCGAGCGCATCGCCGATCTCGGTATGTGGCCGAACATTGTTGACGATGTACTGATTGATGCCACAGGCTGCGAAGACGCCGACACTGCCGGTGCCGGCGTTGGGCTGATAGCCCGCGTGCTGCAGCACGGTGGCCGCCGCCTCCAGGAAGACGCGGTGCTGCGGATCCATCACCGCAGCCTCGCGAGGTCCGAAGCCGAAGTACTCCGCGTCGAACAGGTCCTCGCCCTCGATGACCGAAGCGGCGCGAACGTAGTCGGGTCGGGCGAACACCGAGCGCGGCACATCCGCCGCAAGCAGCTCCTCGTCGGTCAGGTCGCGCACCGACTCGACGCCAGCGCAGAGATTGGTCCAGAACTGCTCCACTCCGTCCGCATCGGCCACCCGACACGTCATGCCGACGATGGCAACACTCAGCTCGCCGAACTCGGTCTTCGCGGCATCCATGGCTACTCGGCACCGACCTCGGCGGGCTGCGGCTGGTCGTCCTCCGCTGTCGCCTCACGCGCCTGGCGGGCTGGGGACAGTAGCAACAGCACCGGGGCCGCGGCGTAGCCGGCGATGCTGACGAAGAGCGTGGCCCGCAGCCCGATGGTCACGCCGAGCACACCGCCGATCAGGGAGCCGAGCGGCATACAACTCCAGGACAGCACGCTCATGGTCGCCGACACGCGACCCAGCAGCCGGGAAGGTGCGGAGGTCTGCACCACGGTGCTCATCGCGCTGCTGAAGATCGCGGTCACGAAGCCCGAGATAAGCCACGGCAGCAGCACCCAGAGCAGGATCCACTTGGCGCTGACCGAGGTCAGCGGGATCGCCACGGTGGCCAGGACGTTGAGGAAACCGGCGCCGATCATGGCCGGGCCGAGTCCGAAGCGCTTGGTGATGCGACTGACGGTCAGCGAACCCACCACCGCGGAGACGCCCATCGCCACGTACGGCAGCGCCACCGCCCACGCCGGCTGGTCGAGGTCCCGAGTCAGAAACAGGATGTAGACGGCGACGAAGATGCCGTTGCCCAAGGTCAGCAGGGCCGTGCCACCCACCACCGCGCGCAGCACCGGGTGGTGCGACACCGTGCGGCCGCCCTCCTTGATGTCGGCCCAGATGCTGGTCTTGGCCTGCTCCTCGACCTTACGTGGCGGCTCGGGCATGCGCGAGACGAAGAAGGCCGACCAGAGGTAGGTCACCGCGTCCACGATCAGGGCGAACGGCGCGGTCAGTACGGCCACCAGCCAACCGCCGATGCCGGGACCGGCCATCCATCCTACCGACAGGTTCAGCCGGATCGCGGCATTGGCAGCCATCAAGGACGACGGTCTGACCAGGCCCGGCATGAGGGCGTTGGACGCGGTGTCGTAGAACATCAGACCGGTGGCCATGCAGATCGACACCACCGCGAGCACCCAGAAGTCGAGGCCGCCCAGCCACGCCAGCAGCGGCACGACCAAGATGATCGCCGCGCGCAGCAGGTCGGCGGTGAGCATGACCCGACGCTTCGGCCACCGGTCGACCAACGCACCCACCACGAGACCCCCGAACAGCCAGGGCAGGCCATCCATCGCGCCCAGCACACCCATCTGCACCGGACTGGCGCCCAGATAGACGGCGGCGGTCAACGGCAACGCCAGGTCGGTCACCGTGGTGCCGATCAGCGACAGCGCATGTCCGTACCAGAGCTTGCGGAAATGCGGCTCCGTGCGGAGCGTGTGGACGAACGACATGCAGGGCCTCCAGCCGGATGGTCGTGTCGCCGCCACGTGATCAGTAGGCGGGCGACCAACAGCCAATCAACCGATCAGCTGGACAGCAATGGATGTATGTCGACCGTTGCGGGCTCCATGGCGGATGAGTGAGCGACCGATGGCTCGGCGATGCCACCCCTGCTGAAGATTGCTCCGACGAGCTCACAAGGAGTCACATGGATTTCTCGATCTCCGCCGAACAACGGAATCTGCAGTCACGGGTGATTCGGTTCGCCCAGTCGGAGTTGGGCACCGAGGCTGAATTTCACGATCGCGAGGGCAGTTTCGATCTCGCGGGCTGGCGCCGCTGCGCCGACTTCGGCGTCCTGGGCTGGCCGGTGCCCCGCGAGTACGGCGGTGGCGGGCTGGATCTGTTCGACACGGTGCTGGCGCTGGAAGCGCTTGGTTACGGCTGCCACGACAACGGGTTGGTGTTCGCGGTCAACAATCATCTGTGGGCCTGTGCGGTCTACCTGACCCGCCACGGCAGCGACTC
Organism: Nonomuraea cypriaca; assembly: GCF_015645445.1. Lineage (GTDB taxonomy): Bacteria > Actinomycetota > Actinomycetes > Streptosporangiales > Streptosporangiaceae > Nonomuraea > Nonomuraea cypriaca. The sequence continues at coordinate 47,035 of NZ_JADOGI010000038.1, forward strand.
CCTGCGCGCGCGTTTCCTTCCGGAACTGGTCTTCGGCCGCATGATCGGCGCGCACGCGCTCACCGAGGCCGGAGCGGGGTCCGACATCGCGGCCATGGAGACCGTAGCCCAGCGGTCCGGCGACCATTGGGTGCTCAACGGCGTGAAGTCATTTGTCAGCAACGGTCCGGTCGCCGATGTCTTCATCGTCTTCGCCCGCACCTCTGACGCGGCCGCTCCGCAGCGGGCGCTGTCGGCCTTCGTCGTTACCCGTGACATGCCCGGTGTCGCGGTCACCGACACCTTCGACAAGTCGGGCCTGCGCAGCTGCCCCATGGGCGAGATCACCTTCGACGAGTGCCGCATCCCCGCCGATCACATGCTCGGCGTCGAGGGTGACGGCCACCACATCTTCTCCGCCACCGCGGCGTGGGAGCGCGGCATGATGTTCGCGAGCCAGGTCGGTGTGCTGCGCCGGCTGGTCGAGGCCGGCATGCGGCAGGCGAAAAGCCGACAGCAGTTCGGCAGACCGATCGGCGCCTTCCAAAGCGTCGCGCACGATTTGGCCGACGCCAACCTGCGGCTGGAGCTGGCCCGCCTGCTGCTCTACAAGGTGGCCTGGCTGCATCAGCGGGATCGGACGGCGCTGCTCGAGTCAGCCATGCTCAAGCTCTATGTCAGCGAGACCGTCCGCGACACCGCGCTGTCCCTCATGCAACTGCACGGCGCGCGCGGTTACCTCACCGCGTGGGGCATCGAGCGCGAGGTGCGTGACGCCCTTGCGGGTACCATCTACGCCGGCACGTCGCAGATGCAGCGTGAGGCGATCGCCCAGTTGCTCGGGCTGCCGTCCGGCCTCGGCGCGAGGCGCGAACCGACCGGGCAGGCGGTGCGGGCATGACACCACATGTGTCAACCTCTGGCTGCGATTTGGCTGTAAGGATGGTGCCCTAGTGGCCAACGTGCACATCGTCCATCTGGAGACTCCGCTGCGTGAGGAGTTCCGGCAGGAGCTCGCCCGCCGCATCTACTTCCTGGCCGAGGAGATCGTCGAGTTCACCATTGACGGCAGTGACGGCCTGTTGACCGGGGTGCGACTATCCACTCGCGACACCGTCTCCACCGACCAACTGCACCGCAGGCTGCACACCGTCATCGCCAACGACATCCGGCACCAGCGGGTCGGCCCCGTCAAGGTGTACTGGCGCAGCAGCCACGAGGCGCCGGACGGGATGCCCGACTTCGCGCGACTGTGTGACGAGGGCCTGGTGGTGCCGATGGGCGAGGGCCAGATGGCGCTCGCCGAGCCGTTGCTGACACTGCTGGACAACGCCGATCGGCAGTTGGTGGCCTTGGTGCGTCGCGAGACCGGAGCGGTTCAGTACCGCTACCCCACCCTGATGCGCACCGAGACGCTGCGGCAGTGCGGCTACATGCGCTCGTTCCCACAGCATCTGATGTTCGTGACACGGCTGCACGGTGACAGCGACACCTACGCAGCGTTCAGCGATCGGCTCGCCTTCGGCGACGACCTGCTCGCGATGTGCGGGAACACCGACTACTGCCTGCCCCCGACTATGTGCTACCACACCTTCCAGCAGCTGTCCGGTCGACGCCTGGGCGAGCCGATGGCGATAACCGCGCGTGGCAAGTCGTTCAGGCACGAGTCCCGCTATCACGAGGGGTTGTCCCGACTTTGGGACTTCACCATTCGAGAGATGGTATTCCTCGGCTCCCGCGATTACGCCCGGCAGACGCGCGAGCGCATCATGCGCAGCGTCTGTGAGCTGGTGGAGAGCTGGGGCTTGGGGGGTCGATGCGAGGTGGCCAGCGACCCGTTCTTCGTGGGTGCGGCCACCGCCGCGCGGATCTCGTCGCAGCGGCTGCTTGAGCTGAAGTTCGAGCTGCGGCTGCCGATCGGGGGTGGTCGGGACATCGCCTGCGCCTCGTTCAACTTCCACGACCAACACTTCGGTGACGCTTTCGCAATCACCGGTGCGGAGGGCGAGTCGATCCACTCGGCCTGTGTCGGAGTCGGACTCGAGCGGCTCACCTTGGCGATCGTGTCCCAGCACGGCACCGACCCGCGGGCGTGGCCGGAGACGCTGCGCCCGTCCGATATCTGAATTCGCGAGGAGAGGACTTTGACTATTCGAACTGTCGGGGTCGTCGGTGCCGGCACCATGGGAATCGGCGTTTCGCAGCTGATGGCGGAGAACGGCTACCCCACCGTGTTGGTGGACAATGACTCGTCGGCTCTCGTCCGCGCGCGCCAAGCCATACACAACGGCCTGCGCACCCGGCGTCTGTTCGCCGGTTCGACGGTGGATGTGGAGGCGACCCTCAAAATCATCACCTTCACCACCGACCTCGGGGAACTGTCCGATGTGGACTATCTGGTGGAGAACGCCACCGAGCGCTGGGAGGTCAAGGCGGGCATTTACCCCGACCTGGACCGGATCTGCCCCTCGCACACGGTCTTCGGCGTCAACACCTCAGCGGTGCCCATCACCCGGATCGGTGGGCTCACCGGCCGTGCGGACCGTGTGATCGGCACCCACTTCATGAACCCCGCGCCCATGAAACCGCTCGTCGAGGTGATCAAGGGGTACCACACTTCCGCGGAGACCATCGCCCTCACCGGAGCGCTGATGGAGTCGCTTGGCAAGGCACACATCGTGGTCAACGACTCCCCCGGGTTCGTCACCAACCGCGTGCTGATGCTCACCATCAATGAGGCGGTCTACACGTTGCACGAGGATGTTTCCTCGGCCGTCGACATCGACATGCTCTTCAAGCAGTGCTTCGGACACCAGATGGGTCCGCTGGAGACGGCCGACCTCATCGGGCTGGACACGGTCCTGCTCTCCCTGGAGGTGCTGTTGGAGAACTTCCAGGACCCCAAGTACCGCCCCTGTGTGCTGCTTCGACAACTGGTCGCGGCCGGCCGGTTGGGCTGCAAGTCGGGGGCCGGTTTCCACGAGTACAACTCGGTCATGACAGGAGCAGCACGATGACGGTTCTCGCCGAGGTGCGTCGGTTCGTCCACGAGAACAGCGGCAACGACAGCGTCCCCGACGATGACGATATGTTCGCGACGGGCTACGTGAACTCGCTGTTCGCCATCCAGCTGGTGATGTGGTTGGAGCAGCGCTACGGGGTCGAGGTGACCGGAGCCGACCTCGACATCGCCAACTTCCGCAGCATCAGCGATGTAGCCGCGCTCGCCAACCGACTGGCCGGTGGGCCGGTCGAGGTCGGCCACTAGCCATGGCGGACGGACGTTTCAGCGCGTGGCTGGTCGGCTCAGGATCGCTGCTCGGCGCCTGCGGTGACCTGCTGCGCGCCCATGGTCACGACATCCAGGCGGTGGTCAGCACCGAGGCCGGTGCGATCGCGTGGGCCGGCGAGCATCGGATACGCGTGTTCGCCGACATGGCCGAGGCGCCCGTCCAACACCGCCCGGATCATCTGTTCAGCATCGCCCACAAGGCTATTCTCAGCGCGGACGACCTCGCGGTACCCACCGGAATGGCCATCAATTTCCACAGCTCACCCTTGCCGCACTACTCAGGCGTCGCCCAGACATCATGGGCGATTGTGGACGACGCACGCCAACACGGCGTCACCTGGCACCGCATGACCGTGGAGATCGACGGTGGCGACATCCTGGTGCAGCAACGGTTCCCGATCGACCCGGACGAAACCCTGCTCTCACTGAACATCAAGTGCTTCGACCACGGCCTGCGCACCTTCGAGACGCTGCTCAAGCAGCTCACGTCCGGAGACCTGCGGCCGACCCCACAGGAGCCCGGCGGCTGTTATCGCTCCAGATCGGACCGTCTGCCACACACCGGCATCATCACCTGGGATCGTTCCGCCGAGGAGCTGGAGCGCTGGTCGCGTGCCGGTCAAGCCGGTCCGTTCGACAACTCGTTCGGCGTGGTGAAGCTGACCCACCACGACGAGGTGGTCCTGGTACGCGCCGCCAGGTCCACCGGTCGTCCATCGACCCAGCCTCCAGGCACCATCGTCGAGGTCGTAGCGGGCAAGCCGGTGATCGCCACCAGGACCACCGACCTGGTCGCGGGCGATCCGGTCACGACCGGCGGGCACAAGCTCGACCCCTCCTTCTTCCAGGTGGGTACCATCCTGGCTGCACCCGCCCCCGAGCAACTGCACCGCATCGACGAGATAGGCAGGCAGGCCCATCGCTTCGAACCATTCTGGGTCGACCGCCTGGAGAGCGCCGCGATTCCCACCGGCAAACGCGGGTCCGGCCGATTCGTCAAGGCACACCAGGCCAACCCGCCCGCCGATCTGTCCACAAACAACGAACACACCGCACTGGCTGCGCTGCTGTGCGGCTGGCAGCGCCATCCCGGCCTACGCGGCGGCTTCGGGATGGACGACACCCCACCGCTGTGGAGCTCGCGCCGCGCCCAGCAACTGGTCGGCGATCTGTGGTCACATTGGAGCATCGTGCTCCCGGTGTCGGTGCCGGACCCGACCACCGGCTTCTCCGCCGCCGTCGAGGCGCTCGCCGCCGACCTCGCCCACGCCGAGCGCCGCGGCACCTTCATGCGCGATGTCGCCGGACGCCACCCGTCCTGCCACATCGGGGATCCGCCCCGGGCATCTGTAGTGGTGCTTCCTGACGCGGGGGAGTTGGCACACGTGTTCGCGGCCGTGGACACGGATCTCGTCATCGTTCGGCACGACGACGGCCACGTGGCCGCCTGGGGGCCCGCACATTCCGACCCGTTCGAGGTGGCCCAGCGCTTCATGGCGCTGCTCACCTTCATCGAAGAACAGCTTCGGCCAAAGTCATAACGGACAACAAGGAGGAGCAACACGATGTTTCAAGATGACGACAACCGCACCTATGTGGTCGTGATCAACCACGAGGAGCAGTATTCGATCTGGCCGGCCGACCGTGACCTGCCGGCGGGGTGGAAGCAGAGCGGCCCCACCGGCTCGAAGGCGGAGTGCCTGGCCCACATCAAGGAGGTGTGGACCGACATGCGTCCGCTGAGCCTGCGCAAGCACATGGCCGCGCACCCCTAACCTCTATGCCGGGTAGTCAGGGCAGAGAAACAAGCCAGAGCGGACTGGGTTTGCTTTCGTTGGGATGGCATGGGCGTGACGCAGGAGACAACCGGCTCATCAGGTCGCCATCGTTCGGCTAATGCGGCGCAGCGATGGTCTTGTCGGTGAACCGTCCGGCCACGAGTCTGTGACCGTGAACAGTTCGAGCAGTTCCTGGATCCGCATCCCGGTGCCCCGACCGCAAGCCCGGATTCGATTGTTTTGCCTACCCCACGCAGGGGGCGGCGCTTCCTCCTACACGGCATGGGCGCGCGGCCTGCCCACGCACATCGAGGTGTGCGCGGCACAGCTGCCCGGCCGGGAGACCCGCATCGAGGAGCCGGCCATCACCGACATTCACGCAATGGCGCGGACCCTGGCCGATGTGATGGCTGCTGCCGCGGATCTGCCCTTCGCCATCTTCGGGCACAGCATGGGCGCCGTCATTGCCTATGAAGTGGCGCAGGAGCTGCTGCGACGCGGCGGGCCACAACCCTTGCGGCTGTTCGCCTCCGGCGCGCGGGCGCCGCATCTCCCGCTCTCCGGCCCCCGGCTCGCCGACTTGCCCACCGACGAGCTCATCAGGGGCCTCGCAGCCATCGGTGGCATCCCGGTCGAGCTGCTGGACCGGCGTGAATATCTGGACCTCATCGTGCCTTCCCTGCGTGGTGACCTGATCATCGCGGAGAACCATCGCACCGGGGTCGGCGCGCCGCTGCCCTATCCGATCACGGGGCTGACCGGAGAGGACGACATCCATGTCCCACTTGAGCAAGTGCGCGAGTGGGAGCGCCACACCTCGGCCGCGTTCAAGGCGCTGGTCTTCCCCGGTGGCCACTTCTTCCACCGCGACCACATGGATCAGGTGCTCGCGGCCGTCGAGGGCGACATCTCTCTCGATGTCGCCCTCCGGCTGTCCTGATCCTCGCTATCGAGGCGCCGCCACGTCCCGGCGCAATCTCCCGACCAACTCGGTCAGCATCGGCTCGGTCAACAGGCGCTCGTGTGATCCGGTGATGACCTGACCCTCGGCCCGCGCGAAGCGCTGCCAGCCCAGGGTGTCGGCGCCGATCACCTCGGCGGACTCGCTGGTCGCGTAGACGTTCATCCGGCTGCCGAACTCGCCCGGCTGCCAACGGTGATAAGCGTTGCGGTTGTCGACGCCGACCAGCAGCAGCCGGGCCCGTCGCCGCACATCGGCGTTCGGCGACAGCAGGCGGTGCCCGCGCATCCACTCGGCCACCACGTCGACCCGATCGGCGAACCGTCCACTGTCGACCTCCGGCGGCAGGGACGTCATCGTCGCCGGGTCGGCGGTGATGCCGACGCCGGTCAGCAGTTCACGCATGGACTCGGCCATCAGCTCGGCGTTGTCGAAGAACGCCGAGCCGCGCTGTGGCGGGTACCCATCGATCGAGCCGACCCAAGCCACCTCGTCACCGCCGTCGACAAGGCGGCGGGCCACCTCGAACGCGAGCCCACCACCCATCGAATAGCCACCGACCAGGTAGGGCCCCTCCGACTGCACCGATTTGATCTCCGCGTGATAGCGCTCTACCAGATCCATAAAGGACAGTGGTTGCTCGGGATCCTCCACCAGACCGGGCGACTGCACGCCGAAGAGCGTGACACCAAGCCGTTCGCCCAGCCCGCGATAGCACAGCACGGTGCCTGCCAGGGGGTGGATGAGGAACAGCGACGCCGCACCGTCACCGCCCAACGGCACCACCACCGACGAGCCCTCCGAGCCCTGGGAGATCAGCTCGGCAAGGCGCTCGATCGTGGTCGAGGTCAACACCGCCTCCAGCGGCACCGACCGACCGAACCTTGCCTCCATCCCATCGACCAGATGCAGCGCGAGCAACGAATCGCCGCCGAGGTCGAAGAAGTCGTCGAAGACACCGACCCGCTCCAGGCCCAGAATCTCCGACCAGATCTCGACCAGAAGCGACTCCACGGCGGTGCGCGGCGCCACGAAGGCCGTCTTCAGCTCCGGCCGCGGATACCTCCGGGAGGACGTCTCGGGACGCTCGGCAACCGAATTCACCCAGTCCTCCAGCCGAGCATGGAGATCCGTGGTGGAGGTGACCAGGCGGGCCGGCGGCTCCCCCGTCACCATCCGCTCGAACAGGTCACCACCCTCCTCCGAGGTAAGGGCGTGCCGCTCCAAAGAGATGCCCAGCGGCGAGCCGGCCTCGGCCGTCTCATTCCGCCAGGCGTCCCAGTCGATCGCCATCCATCGATTCGGCCGGCCTCGCCGGGCCCGCTCGACGAAAGTGTCCACATAGGCGTTCGAGGCGGCGTAGGCCCCATAGCCAAGGCCGCCGAGCACGGCCGACACGGAACTCGCCAGTACGCAGAAGTCGAGCTCGTGATCGCCGAAGACCTGCCAGAGGGCGTCGGTCACGGCCAGCTTCGCCCGGAAGTTGCGATCGCACACCTCGTCGTCCAGGTCCGGCAGCAGCATCGCGTAGTCCTCATGCACCACACCGGCGGTGTTGACGACGCCGTGCACAGCGCCGAAGCGCTTCTCCGCAGCAGCCGTGACTTCCCGCAACGCGACCACATCGGTGATGTCGGCCCGCGCCGTCATCACCTCGGCGCCACAGTCGGTCAGCTCAGTAAGGAACGCCTCGTCGGTCCAGGCGCTGCGCTGCACCAGCACCAGTCGGGCCCGGGCCCGGCGCGCCAACCGGCGGGCGATGGCGCGGCCGATGACGCCACCGGCACCGAGCACCAGGAAGGTGCCGTGCTCCCGCAGCGTCGTACGTTCCGGGGGCTCCGGCAAACGCAGGGGGGCGTAATGCGGTACCCACCTATCGCTTCCACGAAGCGCCACCAGCGGACCGACCGCAGGCGAAAGGGCCTCGGCCGCCGCGCGATGGGCCGCCACCGGCACCGTGTCGACGCAGGTCGCCACATCGATGGTGCGGCACGTGAGGCCGAACAACTCCTGCTGCATCACCACCGCGAGCGCCCGCTGCATCGCCGCAAACGGGTTGAGGGCGCGCTCACCAGCGACCGCCTGACCGGCATCGGTGATCACCACGACCTCCTCCGCCACGTGCTCTGTCGCCAGGGTGCGGGCGAGGGCAAGCAGCGATCGATACCCGGTCAGATCCTCCACATCGGACCCTACGCAGTGGACGATCGTGGTAGGCGCGGTCGCCTCCGCCCGCAGCGCTCGCACCGACGCCATCAGATCGTCGTCGACGCCGAGCGGCACCACCCGGGCACCGATCGCGGACAGCCCGGCCACCAGTTCCTCGGCCAGCGCTGAGCCGTCGTGGATGACGAAGCAGTGCGTGCCCTGACGGGGATTGTCGCCGAGCACACGAGTCCAGGTCGGAAGGTAGACCGTGTCCCTTCGGTGCTCGTCGACGCCGGGCTGCTCGATCTCGACGAAGTAGCGACGTTTGTCGAAGGCGTAGGTCGGCAGTGGAATCCGGCGCCGACGCTTGCCCACATGAAGCCCCGACCAGGCGATCGACGCGCCGGCCAGCCAGGCCTCGGCCACGTCTCCTTCCCGCACGGTCGGACAGCCTGGGCCGGTTCGCCGGATCCGCAGCCGCGTGAGATCCCACGAACGAAGCGCGGTCACCGCGTCGGCCACATCGCGCGCCTCCAACGCCAGCCGCAGAGGCCGGGCACGCCGTCCCACCTGGAGGGTGAAGGCGACATCGGCCAGATTGAGGTCGCGATGCGCGTCGAGATGAGCGGCGAGCCGGTCCGCCGACTTCCGAAGCGACTCCTCTCCATCGGCGGACAGCACGATCAGCTCCGACGATCCGGGCGGGTCGCTCGGCGCGATCGCCGGAGCCTCCTCCAGCACCACGTGCGCGTTGGTGCCACCGACACCGAACGCGCTGACGCCCGCCCGCCGCCGCTCATAGCCCGCCGGCCACGGCGTAATCTCGGTGTTCACCCTGAACCCGCCGAACTCGATCTCGGGATTGGGCGCCCTGTAATGCAGACTCGGCGGGATCACTCCATTGCGGACGATCAGGGTCGCCTTGATGAATCCGGCCACTCCGGCCGCGGCGTCGAGGTGACCGATGTTGCTCTTCACCGAGCCGATGGCGCAGTTCACCTTCATATCACCGAAAGCCCGGTTGAGCGCCGAGAGTTCGATGGGGTCGCCCAGCGCCGTGCCCGTGCCGTGCGCCTCGACATAGCCGATCGAACGCGGATCGATCCGCGCCGTCCGATGCGCGGCTCGCAACACCGCCTCCTGCCCGGAGATGCTCGGTGCGGTGTAACCCACCTTGTCGGAACCGTCGTTGTTGGTCGCCGCACCGATGATGACGGCGTGTACCGTGTCACCGGCGGCCACGGCGTCGCGCAGCGGCCGGAGCACCACGAATCCCGAACCCATGCCCGGTGTCGTGCCGCCCGAGTCAGCGTCGAAGGCGCGGCACCGACCATCCGGTGAGGTGATGCCCCCAGGCGTGTAGTGGTAGCCGCTCGGATTCGCCGTCATGTTGGTGCCGCCCGCCACAGCGATGTCGCATTCGCCCATCGCCAGCGCCTTGGCCGCCGTGCAGACGGCCACCAGCGAGGTCGAGCAGGCGGTCTGCACCGACAACGCCGGCCCGCGCAGATTGAGCTTGTAGGCGGCGCGGGTGGCCGCGTGGTCCTTCTCGACGGCGAGCAGACCTTGCAGGTGGGTGAGCTCCGACTTGGCCGGATTCAGCGCCACGTTGAGCCAGCCATAAAGATTCAGGCCGGTACCTCCGAACAGCCCGATGCGGCCGGAGAACTGCTCGATGTCATAACCCGCGTCCTGCAGCGCGTCATGCGCCGTCTCCAGGAAGAAACGCTGCTGCGGGTCGACCAGCTCGGCCTCGCGACCACTCATGCCGAAGTAGCCCGCATCGAACAGATCGCCGCCACGCACCAGGCCTATCCGCCGCACATAGTTGCCGGCGTGGAACTCCTCCTCGGTCAGCCCGGCCGCGCGCAGCTCGTCATCGGTCAGCTCCTGCGTGCTGTCGACACCGTCGAGGAGGTTGCGCCAGAACTCGTCGGTACCGGCCGCGCCGGGGAACAGGCACGCCATCCCGATGACCGCCAACGGCGGAAAACCCTCCACCGGTTCCACCGGTTCGATCGTCGCCACGGTCGCAGCGGCCTCGACATCGCGACTGCCGATCATCCTCGCCAGCGAGCGCGCGGTGGGATGGGCGAACAGTTGCAGCAGCGGCAGCCTGCGGTCGAACTCCTTCGCGAGGGCCGCCTGCACCCGCACCATCGCCAACGAGTGCCCGCCGAGGTCGAAGAAGTTCACGTCGGGTGAAACCTGATCGAGCCCAAGCACCTCCCGCCAGACGGTGACCACCCGCTCGAGCACCTCGTCGTCGTCAGCGGCGTCGGCGGCGTCGGTGCCGTCCGCGCCGTGTGACCCGGTCTCCGGCCCGACCGACAGGCCTGGCACCAGCGCACCGTCGTCACGCCAACGGCAAAGGTCGTCGACCGGCACGCCTCCGATATGGACTATCCCGGGGCGACGGACCGGCACCGGATGCCCGGCCCCGTCCAATAGTCGTATCTCCACACCTTCGATCGGCAGCGCCGACAGACCATCGCTCGCCACGATGGCGCATGGCAGGCCTGCGGGGGTGTACACGGCGATCCGTCGCCGGGCGGACACGTCCGGGATCGGAGCGCCGAGCTTCGGGACCATGGCCAGGGCGACCGCTGGCTGCGTGTTTCCTTCGATATGGACGGTGCCGCCCCAGCACAGCGGACCCAGCAGTTCGAGAAGGTCGCCAGCCGCCATCGCGGACAACTCCTCGTCGGAGAGCGCTTCGCGCAGCCAGTGCACTGCCGCAGCCGCATGGTCACCGGTAAACAATTCCGGCAAGGCTAGCGAGCCGCCAGCCATCAGGATGCCGAACAGGCCAGCCGCTCTGTCCTCGAGGGTCTCTGCAGTCAGCGGGACCGGTTCACCCGGTCGGAGGTCACGCTCGTGCAGTCGGTCGGCGAACTCTTGTGCCGCGGTAAACACCTCCGCGTAGGTCGTCGTGCGCTCGGGGGTGCGGATGGCCGGCGCGTCCGGACGGCGCCGGGTCTGTAATTCGAGGAGACGGCCGACCGGAGTATGCGTCTCGCTCCACGCCTCCGGCTCCATCGGGTCGACCAGCTCCAACTGTGACAGACGCCGGTCGGGATCCTTGGCGACGGCGACCAAGAGCCGGATCAGCTGGCTGCCGAACAGCTCCATGGTGCGCGGCTCGAACAGCCCGGCAAGATACTCCAACCGGCAAACGATGCCCTGCGGATCCGCATAGGCGTCCAGCAGGATGTCGAATTTGGAGGTCTCGTTGGTCAGCAGCTCCAGCGTGCCATCCAGGCCAGGCAGCGTGACGTCGTCGGAGGGCACGTTCTGGTAGACGAACATCACCTGGAACAGCGGCGCCCGGCTCATGTCGCGGGGCACCTCGAGAGCGGCCACCACCTGCTCGAACGGCGGGTCCTGATGTTCGAGCGCGCCCAGCGCAGTGTCCCTGGCCCGGCGCAGCACCTCACGGAACGTGGGGTCGCCGCTCAGGTCGGTGCGCAACACCAGGGTGTTGAGGAAGCATCCGATCACCGAGTCGAGTTCGGGGCGGGTGCGGCCCGCCACGGAGGTGCCGATAAGCACGTCGTCGGTGCCGGTGAGCCGGGCCAGCAGCATGTCGAGGCCCGCGAGCAGCATCATGAAGGTGGTCGCCTGCTCCTGCGCGAGCATCGGCTTCAGCCGGTCGACGACCTCGGCCGGGATGACGAAGGTGTGCCGGGCGCCCGCCACCGGGTCCGCCTGGCCACGGGCGAAGTCGCCGGGCAGCTCACTGGACACCGCGCCGGCCAGCTTGTCGCACCAGTAGTCGAGCGCCGCGCGATCGGCGCCCTCCTCGACCCGCTCGCGCTGCCACACCGCGAAGTCCGGGTACTGGATCTCCGGTTCGGGCAGGTCGGCCGAGTGGCCCTCGATCGCGGCGCGATAGCTCCCGGCCAGCTCCCGCAGCAGCACATCCTGCGCCCATCCATCGCAGACGATGTGGTGCAGCGCCAACAGCATCACCGTCTCGTCGTCGGTCTCGCGCATCGCCGACGCCCTGATCAACCGGTCGTGCGCGATGTCGAAGGGTGTGTACCGGAAGGCATCCACCCGCCGGTCCACCTCGCTCGCCCGCTCGGTCGCGGGCATCGCCCGCAGGTCGTCCACTTCGAACCCGATCGGCCACGAGTCGCGGACCACCTGCCTCGGCGTGCCGTCGATCACCGAGAAGTACGTGCGCAGGGCGTCGTGGCGGGCCACGACGTCGTTCAGCGCGGCCCGCATGGCGGGTTCGTCGAACTCGCCGCGCAGCCGCAGCACCATAGCGATGTTGTAGGTCGGCGAGTCGGGATGCAACTCGTGGACGAACCACAGCCGTTCCTGTGCGAAGGAGAGCGGGAAGATGTACTCGATCATGCCTCGTCCCTTCCGGCGATCCGGAGCTCGCCGCAGAAAACATCCTGGTAATGCCGTAGTTCCCGGGTGAGGGAGGCGTCGATGGTGGCCGCCTTGCGGAATCCGTGGCCCTCGCCCTCGAAGAAGACACAGGTCACAAGGTCTGAGGGCACCCGCGAGCGGCACAGCTCGACCTGCTCGGGGCGGCAGATGGTGTCGGCAAGGCCCTGCTGGATCAGCAGCGGGGCACGCAGCCCGGCGCCACGATGCGACGGCGAACGGCGGCGGAACTCGGCCGCGTCCTCGATCGGATCGCCCACCATCGACAGCAGATAGTGGGACTCGAAGTCGTGTGTGCCGGAGCCATGCCATAAGGGCAGGTCGAGGACGGATAGGAGCTGCACCCGGCCGCGTAGAGGTCGTCGGATGCGGTCAGCGCCACCGCGGTGGTCCACCCGCTCGCGCTGCCGCCGCGAATGGCCACCGGGCGGGGGTCGATGGCGCCCTCGGCAACGAGTGCCCCGCACCACGGCGGCGCAGTCGGCGACCTCGAGCACGCCCCATTGTCCGATCAGCCGGTCGCGATGGGCGCCGCCGCGTCTGGTGGACCCGCCGTGCTGCACGTCGACCACGAGGAAGCCGCGGCTCGTGAAGAACGTGATCTCCTGACGACGGGTCAGGTGGCTGCGGTAGGTGGATTCACCGTGGACGAACACCACGCACGGCGGCAGCTCATCCGTCGCCGCGATGCGTCGGCCGTCTGTCGCCACCGAGGCCCACTCGGTAAAGGACGAGGCGACGTCGGTGAGGCGGCCGACGTGGAGTACGCCGAGGGACATCTCACCGTCACCGTGCACCACCGCGAGTCGCCCGTCGTTCAGCGGCGCACACCAGCGCCAGCCGATGCGCCACAACGCGTCCGCGAAGTCGTGTGGCATTGGGCAGAGCGCCATCACCGACCGGTCCGGTCGCAGGGCGGCGGGGGTTCCACCAGCCGGATCGGTCGGTGATGGCGAGCAGTGTCCGGCTCGGACGGTGACCACTCGACCTGGGAGATCGACTCGCCGGGACCGCCGATCCAGACCTGCGGCTCGAACAGCGTGCCGTCGGCACGCACGGTCGCCACCTCCCAGCCGAGCCGGGCGACGCGGTCGCCGCCGGTCGACAGGCGGGGACCGGTCAGGAACCGGTGCGTGGCGGCCAGCACCCGGATCCGCCCGAGGTCGGTGGACGCCGAACCGTCGAGCGGGAACGCCACAGGGCTGCGCGCCGCAGCCTCCTCGCGGAGGCATCACACCTCCGACTCGCGCCAGATCGTGAAGTCGCCGTAGCGGACGCCCTCCGCAACGGGTGTCAGCGGCCGAACCTCGCCATCCGGGAACGGGCGATGAACCCGGCCGTCTGCGACATCGCTGAAGACCACGCCGTCCGCGCCGACCGGAGCCCAGGGCCGGACACCATATTCGATGATCCGTGACCGAACGTGTCGGCCGGGCAGCAGCTCGGTGATGTGATCGCCATCGAAGGCCATCAGGGCGTCCCGGCCGTCGTCAATCGGAAGGTTCTCGACCCAACACTCACGGTGACCGACGAAGTCGATCCACTCCACCGTCGCATCGACGGCGGCAACATCGAGACCCGTCATCGGCGACGGCCACCGTCCGAAGGGCGCGATGATGGAAGCGGTCATGAATATCTCCCCGTGACGGCCGAATGTCTCAGGATTTCAACAGAATCGGAAAGCGAAGTCCATGCCTCGCAAGCCACGCGTGGTGATGCGATTACATCGGAGTGGCAGACCAGGGTCGTACCACGAGTTTGGTGCCGACGGTCACGGAGCTGTTTCTCGTGGCCACCAGCCGGGAACCGCCGCCGGATGATCATCAAGGCCGTGGCGATCGCTCCTTAAGAGATCCTGGGTAGGCAGCCCTTTGACGGGTTGTCACCTCTCGGCCCGGCGGGTGCATGGCCTGCGATCGGATCGCCGCTTGACGGCTCGCGTGCAGTGGCGCCGGCCCCGCCGGGACGAGGGCGTCGAGATCGGCATCAGGAAAGAGCCCCGTCTTGAGGGCCGCAGTAATGAGCTTCCGGCAGACGTCCTCACCGAACCCCCTTGAGGTGACCTGCAGCGGAAGGAGTCACACCGTGGGATGGGACTGGGGTAGTCAGCGGCACGCGGTCACCGTACTGGATGAGACCGGCGCCACCACCCAGCGATGGAACCTCAGTCACACCGAAGACGGCATCACCACCACCCTGCGCCGCCTGGCCTCCTACGGCGATCCCACTCAGGCGCCCGTCGCGATTGAGACCAGCAAGGGACTGGTCGTCGACCGGCGGCTGGCCGCCGGGCACCCGGTCGTGGCCATCCACCCTGGCACCTTCACCGCGATGCGTCCCCGCTGGGGCGCCTCCCGCGCCAAGAGCGACGCCTTCGACAGCTTCATGCTGGCCGACCTGCTCCGCTCCGGCGCACCCCACCTGCGGTTCCTCACCCCACCAAGGCGCATACGCTGGAGATCCAAGCCCTGTCACGCCAGCGCAGCGACCTCGTCGCCGCCCGCGTCAGCGCCGTCAACCAGCTGCGGGCCCTGCTGGAGGCGCACTGGCCTGGCGCTGCTCGTTTGTTCTCTCACCTGGACTCCGACATCTCGCTGTCGTTCCTGGAACGCTTCCCCAGCCCGCAATCGGCCGCCAAGCTGAACGCCACCACGATGACGGCGTTCCTGCGCCGATGCCGCTACACCGGCGGCAAGTCCGGTGCCGAACTCGTCGAACGCCTGCGCCAGGCACCCAAGCCCGCTAGTACTACATAGCTAGATCTGTAGGACCTGTAGGCGCAGGTGCCGCTTGAAGTGGTGCCTGCGTGCTCGAGCTTGGTGGCTGCGACGCTGCTCGGACCAGTAAAGTCCCAGCTCAACAGCGTGAT
>NZ_JADOGI010000380.1 GCF_015645445.1 Nonomuraea cypriaca
GCGTACGTGAGGGTCATCTCGCCGTCCACGACCGCGAGCCGCCGCGCGAACACGGTCGCCGACCGTTCGAGGAAGCTGGTCGGGGTCAACGGCTCGAACGACAGAGCGGACATCGCGCCTCCAGTGCCCGGACATGCATGCCTGTGGGATCCAGGGTGCCCACCTGATCGTCACATGCGAAACCCCGCCTGGCCCCCGGGTGCCGCGGCCTGTCCGATGAGCCGACTGCCTTGGCGCCACCCCCTGTCCGGTGAGGCGGCGCGCCGGATGCCGCGGCCTATCCCGCGAGCCGACCGCCCCGGTGCCGCGGCCTATCCCGCGAGCCGACCGCCCCGGTGCCGCGGCCTATCCGGCGAGCCGGCCGCGCGTGGCGCGCGGGGACGGGCCCGGTGGCGGCCGCCGGCTGACGCCGCCGCTCAGGCCGAGCTCGCGCGCCCACGCGTCGAGTGTCCGGATCGCGGTGTGGCCGTGGCTGCCCGAGGCCGCGCTGACCAGCACGATGACCTGGTCGGGACGGTCGGTGCCGCGCAGCGCGTACCAGTCCGTGTCGAACTCCCCGGCGGCCGGATGGTGGAGCCGGCACCGGCCGAAGGGACGCGTGGTGATCACGTGCTCCGTCCACCAGGTGCGGAACTGCGGATCCCGCGCCGACAGCTCGGCGACCAGCTCCCGCAGCCTCGGCTGGTCGGGATCCGCGCCGGCGGTCATGCGCAGGCTGGACACGACCTGCTTGGCCCGCTTCTCCCATTCCACGGCCAGCGCCCGGCTGTGCGGGTCGAGGAAGATCATGCGTGCGTAGTTGCGGTGCCTGGCCTCGATGGCGGCGAGATCGCCCAGGAGTGCCGAGCCCAGCCGGTTCCAGGCCATGATGTCAAGAAACCGGTTGAAGACCATGGCCGGGGTGTCGGCGATGTTGTCGATCAGGCGGAGCACCTGCGGGCTGACGGAGTGCCCGTCCTGAGCGCCCCGGCCGACGGAATCGGCCTGGCCCAGCCGGACGAGGTGGAGCTGCTGGTCGTCGTTGAGCCGCAGCGCGCGGCCGATGGCGTGCAGCACCCCGGTCGACGCCGTGCGGACGCGGCCCTGCTCCAGGCGGGTGTAGTAGTCGGTGCTGATGCCCGCGAGCTGGGCGACCTCTTCCCTGCGCAGTCCCGGCACCCTGCGCGGGTAGCCGCTCGCCGGCAGGCCGCAGTCAGCCGCGCTGACCAGTGCCCGCCGGGCGGCGAGGAAGTCGGCTAAAGGCCCGCGCCGAGTCACCGAAGCAGCATCCATACCTCGCGATTGTGGCCGACTCTTGTGTGCTGGGCAGCGTCCCGGCAAACCGGGAGCTCCCATTAGTTCGATGCGGCCGCGCCGCACCCACTGCTATGTCAGGAAATTGCGGTGTATGCCGGAATTTTCGCGTGGGAAAAGCCTTCCCAGGAATGGCAGGTCCCTTCCTCGTACGCCGGTCATCAGGCCAGACTTTTCCCTGGAGGGGGAAAGGAACCGGCAGCCTGGAGCATTCACCGTTCTAGCCCACGCTCACCACACCAGAACGGGGTTCACGGCTGCCGGTCCCTTTTTGACGCGGGAAATCTCCCGCACCGACCGCCCCAGGGAATCAAAGGTGGGTGGGCACCATCAACGTCCTGCCGTGCGCGGTGCCCTCCACCGCGTCCGCGTAGACGCGGGCGACGTCCGCCGCCGGAGTGCAGGCCGCCGGGTCCATGGCCAGGTCGAGCAGGGTCTCGCGGACCCAGCCCGGGCTCACGGCGTTCAGGCGGACACCGCGCGGCATCTCGATCGCCGCGGCCCGCACGAACGCCTCCAGGCCCACGTTGACCAGGAATCCCAGCGAAGCACCCGGCACGGGCTCGGGGAAGCGGCCGCTGGTCAGCGTCACGGATCCGCCGTCCCGTACGCGGGTGAGCGCACGGCGGACCAGGTTCACCTGGCCGATGAGCTTCCCGTCGAGACCGGTCCAGAAGTCCGCGTCCGAGGGGGCGTCCAACAGGTGCAGGCTGGGCCGCCGCCGGTCCGCGACACTGGTACGCATGGACGTACGGACGGAGCTGGGAGAGTTCCTGAGATCGAGGAGGGCGCGGCTGCGGCCCGAGGAGGCCGGGCTGCCCGCTCACGGCGGCCGTCGCCGGGTGCCGGGCCTGCGCCGCGAGGAGCTGGCCCAGCTGGCAGGGGTGAGCGCCGGCTACTACACCCGCCTCGAACAGGGCCAGAGCCCCAACGCCTCGGATGCCGTGCTCGACGCCGTCGCCCGCGTCCTGCGGCTGGACCAGGCCGAGCGGGCCCACCTCTACGCGCTGGCCAGGCCGGAGCGCAGGCCCGTCCGCCGGGTCAGGCCCGAGCGGGCGCGGCCGGGCGTACGACTCATGATCGAGTCGTTCGGGGACGTGCCGGCCCTGGTCATGGGGCGCTTCCTCGACGTCCTCGCGTGGAACCGGATGGCGCACGCCCTGCTGGCCGGCCACCTCGGCTTCCACACGCCGGACCGCCCTGGCGAGCGGCCCAACGTCGCCCGCCTGGTGTTCCTCGACCCCCACACGCGCGAGCTCTACGCCGACTGGCCGCGCAAGGCCCGCTCCACCGTCGCCGACCTGCGGCTGATCAGCGGCCGCCACCCCGGCGCCCCGGCCCTGAGCAGCCTCGTCGGCGAGCTGAGCCTCGGCAGCCCGAAGTTCGCCGGGCTCTGGGCGGCGCACGCGGTGGGCGACTGCGGGGGCACGACCCGCGCCTACCGCCACCCGCTGGCGGGCGGGATGGAGCTCATGACCGAGTTCATGACCCTGCCGGACGACGACGGGCAGCGGGTGGCGGTGTTCAACGCCGAGCCGGGCTCGTCCTCCGAGGCCGCACTGCGGCTGCTGGCCGGTCTCGTATGATCCACGCCCGTGTGCGTCCGTATCTGTGGGGTATGTGGCTATCCAGCCATGTCACCATGCCGACCTGCGCGAAGACAATCGATACGTACCCATATGAGGGCCGTTCCAGGCCCGCGGAAGCATGACGAGAGCGGGATGACTGCGATGACCACGCAGACGACCAAAGTCCGTATACCTGACACGAAACTCGCCGACGAGGCCACCCAGCTGATCCGGGACACCACGACCGAGCTCATCTACCACCACTCCCGGCGGGTCTACTCGTTCGGCTTCCTCCAGGGGCTCAACCGGGGGCTCAGCTTCGATCCCGAGCTGCTCTACATCGGCGCGATGTTCCACGACGTCGGGCTGGGCGAGCCGTTCCGTACCAGCGGGCGGCGGTTCGAGGTCGACAGCGCCAACGAGGCGCGGCGCTTCCTGCAGGCGCACAACGTTCCCGAGGACAGCATCCGGCGCGTGTGGACGGCCATCGCACTGCACACCACGCCCGGCATCCCGGAGTTCATGGAGCCGGAGGTGGCGCTGGTGACCGCCGGCGTGGAGTACGACGTGCTCGGCATCGGCTACCAGAGCATCTCCGACGCCGACCGGGCGGAGATCGTGGCCCTGCACCCGCGCCCGGACTTCAAGCGCCGCATCCTCGAGGCGTTCACCGAGGGGATCCGCCACAAGCCCGAGACCACGTTCGGCAACGTCAAGGCCGACGTCCTCGAACACTTCGTGCCGGACTTCGAGCGCGGCGACTTCGTCCGCACGATTCTCGAATCGCAGTGGCCGGAATGACCGGCGACCCCCCGCACAGCGTCGTCGTCGTGGTCTTCGACGGCGTGCAACTGCTGGACGTCACCGGGCCCGTCGAGGTCTTCACGACCGCGAACGCCTACGGCGCCCACTACGACGTACGCCTGCTCTCGCCCACGGGACGGGACGTGCGCACGTCGTCGGGCGTCCGGCTCGGCGTGGAAGGGAGCTGGGACTCCGCCTCGCCGGGGCGTCCAGGCACCCTGCTCGTGCCCGGACGGCCGGACTGGCGGCGCGCGGTGGGCGACCAGGCCCTGGTCGCCGGCGTGGCGGGGCTCGCACGCGGCGCCCGCCGGGTCGCCTCCGTCTGCGCGGGCGCGTTCCTGCTGGCGGAGGCCGGGATGCTGGACGGCCGGCGCGCGGTCACCCACTGGCAGCTCGTCGGGCAACTCGCCACCGCCTACCCGCGCGTACGCGTCGAGGCGGACCCGGTGTTCGTCCGCGACGGGGCCGTGATCACCTCGGCCGGCGTCAGCGCGGGGATCGACCTGTCGCTGGCCCTGGTCGAGGAGGACCATGGCGCGGACCTGGCCCGCGGCGTGGCCAGGGAACTGGTCGTCTTCATGGCCCGTCCCGGGGGGCAGTCCCAGTTCAGCGCGCGCCTCACCCCGCGCGAGGGCGGGCACCCGGTGCTGCGCCGCGTCATGGACACCGTGCACGCCGATCCCGGCGCCCCGCACACCCTGGAGGAGCTCGCGCGGACGGCCAGCGTCAGCGCACGCCACCTCAGCCGGCTCTTCCGCGCCCAGGCCGGGATGAGCGTGGGGCAGTACCTCGAGTCCGTCCGCCTCGAAGCCGCGCAGGCCCTGCTCGAAGCAGGCGACGACAGCGTGGAGGCGGTCGCGGGTGAGAGCGGGTTCGGGTCGTCGGAAACCATGCGGCGCGCCTTCCAGCACGCCCTCGGCATCGCGCCGACGGCCTACCGCGCCCGCTTCCGCAGCACCGTACGAACCCTCGACTCCATCGCCGCAGGGTGACGGCTGCCCGCGGGGATCGGCCCCGCCGATGGAACACCGGGGATGACCGAAACCCGCGAATCCGCTGAGCCTGCGGGGGTGACAGAAACCCGCGCGAATCCGCTGGGCCCGCGGATGGCGGAAGGCCGCGAGAGTCCGCTGAGAAAACGCGCCCTGCCGGGCCATAATGGCGGCATCCCACCGCGACCAGGATGGCGCCGATGGCTCGGAGACACTGGTACCGTCGCGCGGCGGCCAGAGGGCCGGCTCCGGACGCCCTCTCAGCGCCGGCGGCGGAGCGGAGTGACGTTCGGTTCGGGCAACTCCAGCTGTGTCCGCAGTTCCCCATCTTGCTGGACTGGTCGGCCCGCTACGACCGCCTGCGGGAGATCACCCGCGATGACATCCTGGCCGTCCGGGACGGCCTGCACGGCTCCCGCCGCTGCAACGTCCAGGTTCCGATCCGTTCGAGTCGGCACTGGGACCACTCCACGGATAGACGGCCAGACCATTCTCCCTGGGCGAAATTCGGGAGGGCCGGGTGAACGAACCGTCTTCGCGCGTGGCGCTCTAGTTGCTCCTCGCGACCCGCCTGAAGAGCGGCAAGCCGCTATCGGGGGACGCGTCAACGTTGCGCTTCCTCGGCCAACCCCGGACAACTTCCAGAGTTGTCCACTTAGTGGCCGAGGTTGACTTCTGCCCTGTGGTGCTCGCCTTTCTCGATCAGGTCGACGAACCCGAGGGCGTAGTCCGCGGCGGAGATCGCGCCGCCGTCCTCGGGCTGGACCGCGACGTCGTCGCCGAGCCGATAACGGCCGAGTCGTTCGCCGGGCATATGTGCGCCGAACCTGAGCGCCGGACTCACATAGACCCAGTCGAGTGTCGCGGGCGTGGCCGGGAGGTCCTCGATGACCAGCGCCGAGCCGGCGCGGATCTCGTCGTGGAGCTCTGCGGGGATGTCGCTGAGGTCGGTGACGAAGCGGTCCGCCCCGGGCGCAGGGCGCAGCGACGAGTGGCCGCCGACGATGAACAGGGGTACGCCTGCGGCATCGGCCACCCGCGCGATGGTGCGGTAGGCGTCGCGGAAGCTGCTGTCCTGCGGGCCGCGTGCGGCGTATGCGCCCGCCACGACGTCCGCACCCTCGATGGCTGCCGACAGCGTTGCTTCGTCGGTGGCGTCGCCCTGGATATAGGTCACGTTCGGGATCGGCGCGTCGGGACGCGAGCGGCTCAGTGCGGTGACCTGGTGACCGCGAGCGGCGGCCTCCGCGACGATGGCCGAACCGGCATAGCCGGTGCCGCCGATGACGGTAATGCGCGACACGGGGGTGCCTTTCTACGGGAGGAGGTGGCGTCGGACGACGCGCTGCGATTACCGTATGAGTGCAGCTCTCCGATGGGAAGAAGGCACTTTGTGGTAACCAACCAAGCCGGACCGGTGCTGCGCGGCAGCCCCTACCGCGCGGACTGCCCGACTCGCCACATCCTGGATCGCATCGGCGACCGTTGGACGGTGCTCATCGTGGGCGCCCTCTGGGACGGCAGCGCCCGCTTCTCGGAGTTGCGCCGACGCATCGAGGGCGTCTCGCAGAAGATGCTCACCCAGACCCTCCGCGGGCTCGAACGGGACGGGCTCGTGCGCCGCACCGTCCACCCCGAGGTTCCGGTCCGCGTCGAGTACACGCTCACCGAGGCGGGCCGCACCCTGCGCGAGCCGCTGCGCGCGCTGGAGGAATGGTCGATCGCGCACCTCGGCGACGTGTCAGCGTCGCAGCAAGCCTACGACGGCGCGCATCGACCTCCTCCTGACTCCACGGATCGCGACAAGTAACGCTGCGATATCGGCGCTACTTACTGCTGACAGTCACAGATCGCGGAATCTCGGAAGTCACACCTGGGGGTAAGCATTCACGCCATGCGCACCGGGTGACGATACGGCTGGATGCGTGACTGTCCGTCACTTTGATCGATTGTCTGGATGATGATGTGATCTTCCGGTGTCCGGCTTGGAGGAGATGTCCCGCGA
>NZ_JADOGI010000381.1 GCF_015645445.1 Nonomuraea cypriaca
CGCCTGACCCCACCGCCCCGACGGCCTCCGCCGAGATCGTACGCCGGGTCGCGGCCGCCCCCGGCGAGATCCATCTGGTGGCGGTCGGCCCGCTGACGAACGTCGCCCACGCCTTCCGGCTCCGCCCGAGCCTGCCGGAAGAGCTGGCCTCGCTCACCATCATGGGCGGCGCGTTCGCCGTGCCGGACATGCTGCAGGAGCTCAACTTCGGCTACGACCCCGAGGCCGCCCACGCGGTGCTGACGAGCGGCGCCCCGACCACGCTCGTACCGTACGACGTCACCCGGCTCACGTCGCTGATCCTCGCCGACGTCGACCGCCTCGCCGGCGCGAACCCGCTGGCCGACCACCTGGCCGCCACCACCCGCCCCTGGGTGCGCTGGGTGAGCGACGACCGCGGCCTGCCCGGCTGCCACCTGCACGATCCGCTGGCCGTCGCCGTGCTGCTGGAGCCGGGCCTCGCCACCCGGCACCGGGCCCGCGTGTCCGTCGAGCTGCGCGGCGCGCTGACACGGGCCCGCCCGATCGCCTGGGCGGCCGCCGGCCAGGTCAGGCGCGCGACCGGCCTGCGCGTGCCGGACGTCGAGCCCATCGACGTGCTGGACGGCGTGGACAACGACCGGCTCGTCACTTACCTGATCGACACCCTGACCGGCCGCCGCTGAAACTCACACCTGAATGCTGAAGATGATGACGGCGCGCAGGGCCAGCACTCCGGCCAGCACCAGCAAGGGCACGGTCAGCGAGTGGCGCAGGGCCGCCGTGCCGCCCGCCGCGGACAGCCGTTCGGTGGCGAGCCCGTACAGCCCGGGGATCAGGCCCGCGAGGACGACGGCCCACAGCACCAGCCACGGCAGGCCGAACACCCGGCCCTGCGTGCCTGCGGCGACCAGCGTCAGCGCGAACACCGCGATCAGCGCCAGCTCCAGCAGCGAGTAGAGCCGCTCGGAGATCGACAGCATCGGCGTGCTCGGCCCGGCCTCCGGGCGGAAGCGGGCCAGGAGCAGCATCAGCGCGGCCGAGCCGGCCAGGCCCGAGGCGAGGAAGAGGCCGCCGAGCGCCCACGTGTCGCTCCACACCGGCTGATTGGACACCGACAGCAGCACACCCGTGTAACCCGCGACGAACAGCCCGAACACCGATCCGACGATGTTGAAGGCACGGTTGTCGACCGCCCGCACGAGCGGGAGCCTGAGCTTCCCGTCGCGCACGAGCGCCGCCGCGAACGACACCGTCGTGATCGCGCCGAACACGACCAGCGCCCACGAGCCGATCGACATCGGCGACCAGTATTTGAAGGTGAGCCCCTGCCCGCCGGGGGTGTTGTTCCACAACATGTGCCAGAAGCGCAGCGGCTGCCCGAGGTCGAGCGCGAGCAGCACCGGCGCGATCAGCATCGGCGGAAAGGCCACGTAGTAGCCGATCCTGGCCATCGGCTCGTCCCCCGGCCCGCCGCGCAACCTGAGCAGGGTGGCCAGCACGTACGAGCCGCCGGACAACCCGGCCAGGAAGAAGTAGAACAGGATGTACCAGAGCCAGTCCGGAGGCCCGGCGAAGTGCTGGACGTCACCCATCCTCGGCCTTCACTTTCTCCTTGCGGCGGCCCAGCGCGACCAGACCGCCGAGCACGCCCAGGACCGCGGTGACCGCGGCGGTCAGGTAGCCGCCCACGTTGTTGCGGCTGGGCAGGACGGCGTCGCGCTCGTCCGGCAGGCCGTACTTCTCCGGCTCGTCCATGAGCAGGAAGAACGCGTTGAGCCCGCCGTACACCTTGTCGTCGTGGCCGTAGAGCCGGGCCTGGGTGACGCCCTGGGAGCGCAGGATGTCCAGCCGCTTGCCCGCCGTCTCGCGCAGCTCCGACACCGGGCCGAACTTGATCGACTCGGTGGGGCAGGCCTTGGCGCAGGCGGGCGTCATGTCGTTCTGGAGGCGGTCGTAGCAGAGCGTGCACTTCTGCGCGATGCCGTTCACCTCGCTGGCGCCGATCACGTCGTACGGGCAGGCCGCGATGCAGTTCCGGCAGCCGTTGCAGACGTCCGGCTGGATGTAGACACTGTCGAACTCGGTGCGGATGATCGCGCCGGTCGGGCAGACCTCCATGCAGCTGGCCTCTTTGCAGTGCTTGCAGACGTCCGACATCATCAGCCACGCCTTGCCGTTGCCCGAGGTGACGCCCTCGTCGGGCACGTTGTCGTGGAACTGCACGTGCCGCCAGTTCTCGGCGTCCAGCCTGCCGGTGTTGTCGAACCCGTCCAGGAACGACGGCTCGTGGCCCTCCAGCTGGTTCCACTGCTTGCAGGCCACTTCGCAGGCTTTACAGCCGATGCACACGCTGGTGTCGGTGAAGAACCCGTACGCCTGGCCAGGTGTGATGTCCGGCATGTCAGAACCCCATCAGGTTGGGCGTGATCTTCGTGTAGCCCTGCTCGGCCATGTGGAGGTCGATGGGCACTGCGGCCAGTTCGTCGACCCGCGGCACCGCGCGGGGGTCGCGGCTCAGGTCGACGTCGATCAGGTAGCGGCGGCAGGTCTGGCAGGCCTCGGCGCGCAGGTGCGGGAACACGCCGCCGTCGCCGGTCGCCCGGCCCACCTGGGGGCCCGGTCTGGCCTCGGCGTAGACCGTGCGCTGGCCGGTCTCGCCGCAACCGGGGCAGGTGGTGGCGGAGAAACTCCACTGGTTACCGCATTTGGCGCATTCCAGCATGCGGCGGCCGGTGACGAGAGGGTCGTCGCTCGCCTCGTGGAAGCTGAGCTGCGGCGGGCCGCCGCACGTGGCGCACGCCGCGCCCCGGCCCTCCGGCCGGGCACCGGCATCGGCATCGGCATCGGCTTCGGCTTCGGCTTCGGCTTCGGCACCAGCTTCGGCCCCGGCTCCGGCTTCGGCTCCGGCGGGGACTACGCCCGGGGTGGCGCGGGCTTCGGCGGGGACGACGCGCAGGGTGGCGCGGGCGAGGTAGCGCTCGACGGGCGTGAGGTCCTCGTCCGCGAGCCAGCCGTCGAGCACGCCGGCGCCGAGCAGGGCGACCGCGCCGGCCAGGGGAGCCGGGCCGTGCGCCGCCGTCGCCTCGACCACGCGGGGCAGCACGTGCGACCGCGCCCGTTGGAGCGGGACGCCGTCGCCGGCCGACTCCCACACCTCCACCAGGGCCAGGTACAGCCCGAGGATCTCGGCCGCGTGCGGATACCGCTCACGCAGCTCCCCGGCCCGTGCCCGGTCCCCGGCGTACATCACAGCTTCTCGATGTTGACCAGGAACGCCTTGTACTCCGGCGTTCGCGAGCTGGCGTCCCCGACGAACGGGGTGAGGGCGTTGGCCAGCCAGTGCTGACCGGTGTTGATGCCCACGAAACCCCAGTGGATCGGGATGCCGATCTGCCAGACCTGCCTGCCGTCGATGTCCAGCGGCCCGAGCCGCCTGGTCACCACCGCGCGGACCTCGAGCCTGCCGCGCATGGACGAGACGCGTACCCGGTCGCCCGTCTCGATGCCCTTCTCGCGCGCCAGCCCGGCGGGCACCTCGACGAACGCCTCAGGCTGCAGCTGCACCAGGTGCTCGACGTTCTGGGTGACGTAGTGCTCGTGCTCGGTCAGCCGGTACGACGTCGCCACGTACGGGTAGTCGGCCACGGTGCCGAACCGGTTCGGGCGGCCGGCCCGCTCGTCGTACCTGAAGGCCGCCGGCGTCGCCGACACCTCCGGGTGCAGCAGGTTGGCGACGGGCGACTCGATGGGCTCGTAGTGCTCGGGGAACGGCCCGTCCGCCACGCCGTTGCTGAACAGCCGGCCCACGCCCTCGGCGGTCATGATGAACGGCAGCGGCGCGTCCGCGCCCGGCCCGGCCGTCGCCGGGTAGTCGGGCACGTCGCCCACCCACTGGCCGTTCTGCCAGGCGATTCCCGGACGTTCCGGATCCCACGGGCGGCCGTCCTCGTCGGCGGAGGCCCGGTTGTAGAGGACGCGCCGGTTCGCGGGCCAGCTCCACGCCCAGCCCGGGTAGAAGCCCATGCCGGTGGGGTCGTTCGCGGCGGGATCCTGTACGCCGTCGCGCCGCTTGGCCAGGTTGCCCTCCTCCGGGTAGTGGCCGGTGTAGATCCAGTCGCCCGCGCTGGTGGTGCCGTCCTCGCCGAGGTCGGCGAACGTGCTCAGCCTCCGGCCCGTCCGCAGGTCACGGCCGTTGATCTCCTGCGCGATCTCGTCCAGCTCGGGTTTGCGCTGATTCCGGTACGGCAGCTCCATCCTCAGCACCGGGTCGGGGAACTTGCCGCCCTGGGACTCGTACAGATCCCGGACCCGCAGGAACAGCTCGGCGAGGATCCAGTGGTCGTGCCTGGCCTCGCCCTCCGGCGGCAGCACCTGGTCCTTCCACTGCACCCACCGGCCGCTGTTGGTGAACGAGCCGTCCTTCTCGATCCAGTGGGTGGCGGGGAGCATGAACACCTCGGTCTGGATCTTGGCGGGATCCAGGCCCGGCGCCTGCCAGAACTCCGAGCTGGTGGTGGCGAACGGGTCCATCACGCACAGCCACTTGAGCTTCGACAGCGCCTGGAGCACCTGGTTGGAGTCGGGACCGATGCTGGTGGCGGTCATCCCGGACAACATGACGCCCTGCATCCTGCCCCGCAACGCCTGGTCGAAGATCGAGATCCAGGAGGAGTTGACGGCGGGCTTGGGCAGGTAGTCGAAGGCGAACTCGTTGTCCTTCGTGGCGTCGTCGCCGTACCAGGCCTTGAGCAGGCTGACCAGGTAGCGGCGGTAGTTCTCGCCGAAGAAGTTCACCGCTCTGGGGTGGGCCTTCGCGGTGGCGCTCGCGGCCAGGTATCCGTCGATGTCCTTCTGTCCTGGCGCGGGGACGCGCAGGTAGCCGGGCAAAATGTCCCACGAGATGGCGTGGTCGGTGTTCCCCTGGATGTTGGCGTGGCCGCGTTCTGCGTTCATGCCGCCGCCGGGGCGGCCCATGTTGCCGAGCAGCAGTTGCAGGATGGCGCCCGAACGGATGAGCTGGACGCCGGTGGTGTGGTGGGTGAGGCCGACCGCGTACACGATGGTCATGACCTTGTCCGGCCGTCCCATCTCGCCGACCTGCCTGGCCACCTCGACGAACTGCTCGCGCGGGATGCCGGTGATGCGGGCGACCGTGTCGGGGTCGTAGCGGCGGTAGTGCTCGCGGAGCAGGTTGAGGACCGAGCGCGGGTGGTCGAGGTCGATCCTGGCGTGGCCGTCCTCGTCGGTCTCGTACGCCCACGAGGTCGCGTCGTAGACGCCCTGCTCCTCGTCGAAGCCGTTGAACATGCCGTCTTCGAAGGCGTACCCCTCCTTGACCACGAACCCGGCGTTGGTGGCCCAGCGCACGTAGTCGTCGTGGTAGAGACGGTTGGCCAGGACGTGGTTGATGAGCCCGCCGAAGTAGGCCACGTCCGTACCGGTGCGGATCCGTACGTACGTGTCCGCCACCGCGGAGGTGCGCGTGAACCTCGGGTCCGCGTGGATGATCTTCGCGGCCCGGTCGAGCTTGGCCCGCATGAGCCATCTGAAGCCCACCGGGTGGGCCTCCGCCGGGTTGGCGCCGTTGACCAGGATGAGGTCGGCGTGCCTGATGTCACGCCAGTGGTTGGTCATGGCCCCTCGGCCGAACGTGGCAGCCAAACTGACCACCGTGGGACCGTGTCAAACACGGGCCTGTTGTTCGAGGTGAACCAGGCCCAACCCCCTCATCAGCTTCGTAGCGAGATATCCCTCTTCCGAGCTGAACGCCGCCCCGCCCGCGAAGGCGACGCCCTCGCAGCGGTTGACGACGTTGCCGTCGGCGTCCTCGGTGACGAACGTGGCATCACGCGAGGCCTTGATGTTCCTGGCCAGCCGGTCGAGCGCGAACTCCCAGGAGACCTGCCTCCACTCGGCCGCGCCAGGGGCGCGGTAGAGCGGGTGCGGCACCCGCCTGCGCGAGACGGCCAACTGGAGCGACGTGGCCCCCTTCGGGCACAACGTGCCCTCGTTGACCGGACTGTCCGGATCACCCTCGATCTGCAGCAGTTCCGTCCTGCCGTCCGCGCCCTTCCTGGTGTACGCGACCAGCGCGCACCCCACCGCGCAGTACGGGCACAGAGAGTGCGAAAGCGTGGCCCCCTCGATCCGCAACCGCTGCTTGACCTCGGTCGCCGCGGCCAGGTCGAATCCCAGGGCCGACCCGCCGAGCACCCCGGCCGGGCCGATGCTCAAGAACCGCCTCCGGCTGACCTCCATAGGCCGCACTCCCCTCAGCTGCCGCCGTGGGTACCGTTATTTCACCGTATGATCCGATCGCCCGTACGTCCACCCCCGGGACCGGCCGGGAGCCCTACCCTTGGGCGAGTTGCAGGTCGTGGCGGCCACCCGGGTCGTCGGGGTTGCGGAGGAGGTCGAGCAGCCGCGGCTCCGCCGGCACCAGCACGCCGTGATCGCCCCGCTCAGCCGCCGACCGGAGCACCTCCCTCCAGGCCGGGCGCCCCACCGGCACGGCGGCCGGCGCCCACCGCCCGGCCCCGGCC
>NZ_JADOGI010000382.1 GCF_015645445.1 Nonomuraea cypriaca
CCCCCCGCCGAAGGCGCCCCCGACGCGGCCAACCGAACCCCAGACGAGTCCAGGGGGAGCGCCGACGCGCTTGCGGGGAGCGACAAACCCGTGGAGAACGTCGACGAGCCTACGGAGACTGTCGACGGGCCGGCAGGAAGCGTGGGTAAACCCGCCGAGAGCGTCGACGAGCCTGTGGAGGCCATCGAAGGGTCGGCAGGGAGCGTCGGCGGACCTGTGGAGACTGGCGACGGGTCCGCGAGCGAGCAGGCTCCTGCTGGGGGACGGCTGGGCAGCGGATGGCGTCGGAGCGACGAGAGCCTGGTCGGTGACGGCGAGGTCGGCAACGGCCGGCGTTGGGGCGTACCGAGTGTCATCGATGACCATGCGGAGGTTGGAGAAGACCACGACGGGCAGGCACCCGCAGGGGTTCGGCGGCGTTCGCGTGCGGCGGCTTCAGCCCGCGACGGGAGCGCCGACGAGTGGCACTCTGAAGTACTGGCTGGAAGCAGCTGGTTTTCGCCCGACCCTACGACAACCTCCTTCCCGGACGACCAGAGCGGCCCCTCGCATTCCGACCAACAAGTCGATCTCTCGCGTTCGGATGAGCAGAGGGACGGGTGGTCTTCGGACGAGTTCGGGGATGGCGGCAAGAAGCGGTCGGGTAGAGGTGGCCGAACTGGGCGAACCAGCCGGCGTTCTGGGAAGGATGCGCGGGGACGGGGGTGGCTGCCTGAGGGGCCTGACGCGGAGAGTCCTGCCGGCAGTGGTCCCCAGGCCGATCCGGAGTCGGTGGCGCGGGCCATCTGCCTCCGGCTGCTCACCATGGCCCCGAAGACGCGAGCCCAGCTCGCCGAGGCCCTCCGCAAGCGCGACGTGCCGGAAGAGGCCGCCGAAGCGGTCCTCAGCCGCTTCTCCGAGCTCGGCCTGATCAACGACGAGGCGTTCGCGGCGGCCTGGGTCGACTCCAGACACCACGGCCGCGGCCTGGCCAAGCGCGCGCTGGCAGCCGAACTCCGTCATCGGGGCGTGGACACCGACACGGCGAAGGAAGCCGTTGAGCGGCTGGATCCCGACCAGGAGGCCGAGACGGCCCGCCGCCTGGTGGACCGCAAACTCGCCGCCACCCGATCCCTGGACCCGCAGAAGCGTACGCGCCGTCTGGCCGGCATGCTCGCCCGCAAGGGATACTCCTCCGGCCTGGCCTTCCGCGTAATCCGAGAGGCCCTCGAACAGGAGGGCATCGATCTGGACGAAAACTTCCCCTGATGCCGGCGCGATGTCGGGGGCCGTGGCCGTCAGGCGGCCGAGGGCAGGGAGTATTCGGGCTGCATGGGGGATGTGGGGAGATGCGAGCGCGTTAGACACGCTTGATGACGCGTTTGCTTGCTCGTGACCTGTTCGACGCATAACCTCGACGGCAGTGAGGAGTTACTCCGCGCAGCGCGGATTGCCATACCGGTGAACGACGTACGACGAGCGAGCTTGGTTGATCGAGGCAGGCGAGGTGTCGGCTTTCGTAGTCGACGCCCGATCAGTCCTGGCTTGATAGCGATCATGGTGGTGACGTCGACCGGGCTTTCCGTGGCGCGCTTGTGACCCCTCCCGTTTAGAGGCCGCGTTATGAGGTGTTGACGACGCGAGGAGGGCGGGGCACACATGGGGCCGCTTGTCGTGGTGCTGATGGTGGCGGTGCTCGTGCTCACGTTCGGGATGATCGGCGCACTCTTCATCGTCGTACGACGCACCTCGGGCAGCCTCCCCCGCGCGGCCAAGCCGAGTTCTGAGCAGGTGCAGGCGGTGCACGAAGAGCTCGAGCAGGCACGCGAGGAGGCTCGGGAGATCCGCCAGAAGGCGGAGGTCGACGCCGACGAGATCCTGCGCAGGTCCGAGACGGCCGCAGAGAGCGCGGCGCAGATGCGGCGGGAGGTCGAGCAGGAGAGCCGGATACTCAAGTCCGAGCTCAAGGAGCTGCGCACCGACCTGGAACGCCGCGAGGCCCGGCTGGCCGAGCGGGAGCAGCGGCTGGACGAGGAGGCCAGGCGGCAGACCGAGCGGGACAGGAAGCTGGCCGAGACCGAGGTCGAGCTGGCCGACCGGCGTGAGGAGCTGCTGCAGGTCGAGCAGGAGCGGCGGGTCATCCTGGAGCGGGTGGCCGGGCTGACCGGTGAGCAGGCCAAGGCCGAGCTGGTCACGGACATCGAGAACCAGGCCAAGCGCGAGGCCGCGCTGATCGTCAGGCAGATCGAGGGGGAGGCCCGCAAGGAGGGCGAGAAGCGGGCCACCAAGATCGTGACGCTGGCGGTGCAGCGGGTGGCGGCGGAGCAGACGGCGGAGTCGGTCGTCAGCGTGCTGCATCTGCCCGGTGACGAGATGAAGGGCCGGATCATCGGGCGCGAAGGGCGTAACATCCGGGCGTTCGAGTCCACGACCGGCGTCAACCTGATCATCGATGACACGCCCGAGGCGGTCCTCCTGTCGTGTTTCGATCCGGTACGCAGGGAGACGGCCAGGCTCACGCTGGAGAAGCTGGTGCTGGACGGCCGTATCCACCCGCAGCGCATCGAGGAGGCGCACGACCGCAGCCGTCAGGAGGTGCAGGACCTGTGCGCGCGGGCCGGCGAGGACGCCCTCGTCGAGCTGGGCATCACGGACATGCATCCCGAGCTGACGTTGCTGCTCGGGCAGTTGCGATATCGCACCTCGTACGGGCAGAACGTGCTCAAACACCTCATCGAGTCCGCCCACATCGCCGGGATCATGGCCGCCGAGCTGAAGATGAACCAGCCGTTGCTGAAGCGCTGCGCGCTGCTCCACGACATCGGCAAGGCGCTCACGCATGAGGTCGAGGGCAGTCACGCGCTGATCGGGGCGGAGATCGCCCGCAGGTACGGCGAGGAGGAGGACGTGGTGCACGCCATCGAGGCGCACCACAACGAGGTCGAGGTCCGTACCGTCGAGGCGGTGCTCACGCAGGCGGCCGACGCGGTCAGCGGCAGCCGGCCTGGGGCTCGGCGGGAGTCGCTGGAGGCGTACGTCAAGCGGCTGGAGCGGCTGGAGGAGATCGCGCAGTCGTATGACGGCGTGGAGAAGGTTTTCGCCATGCAGGCCGGGCGGGAGATCCGGGTCATGGTCAAGCCAGACGCCATCGACGACATCCAGGCGCAGGTGATCGCCAGGGACGTGGCCAAGCAGGTGGAGGAGGAGCTTACCTATCCGGGACAGATCCGGATCACCGTGGTCAGGGAGTCACGCGCCACCGAGTTCGCCCGCTGAGGGCCCCACCGCGGCAACCAGACGCACCCGCAAGCCACAACCGATAAGGCCGTGACCGGTGAAGTCGTGACCCGTGATGCCGTGACCGGTGAAGCGGTGACCGGTGAAGCCGGGGTCGGTGAAGTCGTGACCCGTGATGCCGGGGCCGGTTATGTGAAGAGTTGCTGGTAGAAGGCCAGTTCGGCGGCGAGGGCGGCGGCGCGGGTCTCCGTACGACGGAAGCCGTGCGACTCGGCCTCGAACGCCAGGTACGTGCACGAAACCCCCCGCTCCGACAACGCGTCGGCGAAGGCGGTGGACTGCTCGGGCGGCACCACGGGATCGTCGAGCCCCTGCAGCAGCAGCATGGGACACGACACCCCGTCCACGAGCGCGAGCGGTTCGCGAGTGGCGTACACCGCCGGATCTTCCGGACCCACCAGCCATTCGACGTAGCGCGACTCGAAGTCGTGCGTGTGCGCGACGAGCGGGGCGAGCGCGCTGCACCCGAAGTACGACACCCCACCCGCGAACACGCCGGACCGGCAGCACGCCGCCATCACGGTCCAGCCGCCCGCGCTGCCGCCGCGCACAGCGATCCTGGCGGGGTCGGCCAGCCCCTCGGCGGCCAGCCATTCGGCGGCGGCGATCGTGTCCGCCACGTCCACCAGGCCCCACTGCCCCTTCAGCCGGTCGCGGTAGGCCCGGCCGTAGCCGCTGGAGCCGCCGTAGTTGACGTCGAGCACGCCGATGCCGCGTGAGGTCAGGAACGCCTTCTCCAGGTCGAGCGCGGTGTCGGCATGCGCGGTCGGCCCGCCGTGGACGAAGATCACGTAAGGCGGCGGGCCCCCGGCCGGCACGCTGGGCCCGTTCGCCGGGCCGACCATGTTGGAGCGAGCCGGGCCGGCGTGCGGCGGGCTCTCCGCGGCGGGATCGGCGTGCGGCGGGTTTTCGGCGGCGGGGCCGGGGTGCGGCGGGTTTTCGGCGGCGGGATCGGTGTACGGCGGGTAGAGGAAGGCGGGGACCGGCGTCTCGACCGCCCGGGGAACGGGCAGGTAAGCGGGATCGGGGAGCCGGTCGATGTCGCGCCTGAGTGATCGGGCAGCCCCCGTCGCCGCGTCCACGCGCACCACAGAGCGGGGGATCGTGGCGGCGTACCCGATCCCGACCAGGGACGTCCCGTCGGCCGTCAGCGTGGCGTCCCAGCCGCTGTAGGGCACCTCCAGGTCGGCCAGCGCGCCCGACCCCGGGTCGAGCACGCCAAGCCGCAGGTCTCCGCGTCCGTGCAGGACCGCGATCCGACCGTCGCCGAGCACCGCGTACGGCCGCCCGCCCAGCCGCCACGGCGGCGTGATGAACTCCTCCTCAACCGGGTGGACCGCCCGCGCGCCGTCGCCGTGCAGGCCGATCTCGTAGAGGTTCCACCAGCCGGAGGCGTCGGAGATCAGGTAGAGGTGTGAGCCGTCCTTCCACGACGGCGCCAGGACGGACTCGGCGGGGCCGCCCCTGACCGTCCACGCCGCGTCCATCCTGGTGCCCGACAGCCGCGTGACGCGGAGCTCGGTGCCGTCCCACGGCATGCGGGGGTGGTTCCAGCAGACGTAGGCGAGATGGCGCCCGTCGGGGGATATGGCGGGGGAGGCGTAGAAGTCGCAGCCGGTGGCCCATTCGCGGGTCTCGCCGCCGTCCAGCGGGACGGCGACGACGGCCCGGGTGACCTTGCCGTCCTCGTCGTGGCGCTCGCGTACGCACCACACCTGGCCGTCGTGGACCTGCAGGTCGGCGTAGCGGCAGCCCTCGGGAGTAAGGGGTTTCGGCTCGCCGTTTTCCCCCAGGACGTAGAGGCGCTGGTCCCTCATGTTGGCGAACACCACCTCGCCCGCCGGGGTCACGGTGTAGGGTCTGCCGCCGTACTCGTGGACTCGCGTGCGCGCCCACCACGGGGCCGGCAGCAGCTCACGGCGGGTGCCGTCGGCGGCGCGGCACATGATCGTGGTACGCCCGCCCTCGCCGGGACGGTCCTCGGTCCACCACACCCGGCCGCTCCGCGCCATGGGCCACCCTGGGCGCACGCCGGAACCGGCCACGTCTCTGGTCGAAATGGGGGAGGGCCAGAAAGGCATACCCGCATCCTGCCGGAAGATCGGCCGGTGTGCGGGGCGGTCCTCCCAGATCAGGGACAGTGTTCGGGGGCCGGCATCGACGACGGCAGTGTGAGCCCCGTCTTGCCGAACCACTTGTGCAGCAGCCGCTGGGCCGTCCCGTCCCGCCACATGTCGGCGATCGCCCGGTTGACGGCCTCGCAGGTGTCGATGTCGCCCTCCTTGAGCCCGACGCTCCACTTCTCGTTGCTGACCGGATGGTTCAGCAGTTTGAACCTGCCGGGCTCGTGCTGGGAGTAGCCGGCCAGGACCAGGTTCTCGGTGCTCACCGCGTCGAGCTGGCCGGCCCCGAGCTTGCGTACGCAGTCGGAGTAGTTCTCCGCGGGCACCAGCACGGCCCGCAGGCCCAGCCGGCCGTCCGGCGGCGGGTCGACGATCCGCTTGTACGAGTTCGAGCCCTTGGCCAGGCAGATCCGCTTACCCCGCAGGTCCGTCACCTTCATGATGCTGTCGTCGTCGGCGCGGACCATCGTGTCCTGCGGGACGACGACGTACGGGCCGGCGAACGTCACCTTGGGTCGGCGGGACTCGGTGATGCTGTAGGAGGCGACGACCATGTCCACGGTGCCGTTCTGGAGCAGCGCCTCGCGGGTGGACGACGGCGACTCCCGCCAGGTGATCTTCACGGATTTGCCGCCCGCGAGCTTGCGGACGACGTATTTCGCGACGTCCACGTCGAACCCCTCCGGCTCCCCCGTGCTCGTCCTGAGCCCCAGGCCCGGCTGATCCCACTTGGTGCCGACGACGACCTGACCAGCGCCCGTGATCTTGTCCACGACCGTGGTGTACGAGCCCCCGCCACCGCACGCGGCCAGGGCCACGGCCATGGCACTGGTCAGCGCCACGTACGCCCGACGCATCCGTAAACCCCCGATCTCCTACGAGAAGTCTGCTGGCCACACGCCGGGTGCGATGCAGTTATTGGGAGGTTCTGACCGAATTGTGGGGGCTTCTTGGGTAAGTACGGGAAGCGTTTTCGCCGGCCATCACCTTTGTCGTGCCGAACGATGAATGACCTGTCCGAATGCAAAGAACGGCGGTGGTCCGCGCACCGCGCGGACC
>NZ_JADOGI010000383.1 GCF_015645445.1 Nonomuraea cypriaca
GATGGTGAGGGCGCTGGCAAGCAGGGCCGGGATCGCGGTGGAGGGGCTGGTGGGGAGGGGCTCGCCGAGGAGGAGGGCGCCCGCGAGGACCGAGGTGATCGGGTCGATGACTTGTACGCCCGCGTATGCGATCCCGAAGTAGCCCACCGCGTACGAGCGTTGCAGCAGCACCACCGCGCAGACCAGCAGCACCGGCACGGCCAGCGTGAACCAGTGCAGGAGCCGCCCCCAGTCACCCTGCATGCCACCCCCGACCACCCGGACGAACGTGGAGACGCTCGCGGTGACCACCCCGGCGCCCACCGAGAGCAGCAGGGCCTTGTTCGGGCCGTGGACGCGGGTCGCGATCAACTGGGTGACCAGGACGATCAGGCCGATCACGGCGATGAATCCGAGCGCCGCGCCACTGCTCAGCCTGGGTGTCACGTTGTGCTCCGGCACCAGCAGCATGAGCCAGAGCAGGCCCACGGCCACCGCGATCGAGCCGAGGATCTCCGCGCGGTACGGCCTGCGCCCGTACATGAACGCGGCCAGCGGCACGGCGAACACCAGCGTGGCGACGCTGATCGGCTGGACGGCCACCAGCGGAGCCAGGCTCAACGCCACGGCGTGCAGGCACGCGCCGGTGAAGCCGATGATCCCGCCTATCCACCAGCGACGGCGTCTCACCAACCTGAACGAGGCGCCCTCAGCCACCGCTTCGTACTGCTGCAGGGCCGCGCCGACCGCGTATCCGAGCGCTCCCACCAGGGCGATGATCAGACCGGCCCAGGTCATGGCCGCCCGCGCAGGGGCATGGAACCTTTCAAGAGCATTGCTCTAGCTTACGAGGGAAGCGAAGCGCTGGAATCCTCCTTTAGGCTGATCAGTCACCAGAAGGCGGCTCCCACCAGCGCGAACGCACGTCGCGAATCATCGCCATCACCGCAGGGCGGCCCCCGAGTCAGGTGGCCGTCAGGAGGGGTCGGGGCAGACGCAGAACAGGTGCCCCTCCGGGTCCTGCAGGACGATCCAGCGGGTCCCCTCCTCCGTGACGCCCGGCTGGAACTCGGGCCTGGTCGCCCCCAGCGCGACGTACTCGGCGGCGGCCCGCTCCACGTCCGGCACCCGGAAGTCCAGGTGGAACTGCTTGTCGGGGCCCGGCCACGCCGCCGGCTCGCGATCGGGTACGCGCCCGAAGTAGATGCTCCTGGTCCCGTCGCCCACCGCCGCGTACTCCTCCTCCGAGTACTGGATGTCCCAGCCGGTGACCTCGTGATAGAACGCGGCCAGCTTCCTGGGGTCCGCGCAGTCGATGGTGACGGCCAGCAGCTTGGCCTTGGTCGTCGTAGAAGAAGTCGTAGAAGAAGTCGTCATGGAGAGAGGATTTCAGCGGTACCTGCCATCCTCTGTCAGGTACCGCCCGAAATCGAAATCAGGCACCGCGGAAGACCTCAGCCGCGCCGGGTAGCCGCGGTGACCCGCTTGAGGATGCGGTCCCATTCCGTGCCGAACGGGTTGTCCTGCACCAGGTACGTCCACGTCGCCGAGGGCCGCGCCAGATCAGGCTCCGGTGCCTCGAACGACTCCAGCGACCGCCGCTCCACCTCGGCGAGCAGCGATTTGTACTCGGCCACGGCCTCACGGTGGAACTCGTCGATCGGGCTCATCCGGCCCAGCGCCCGCAGGTGGATGCCCTCGCGCAGGTCGGTCAGGAACGCCAGGTGCTCGGTCCAGCAGTGGTCGATGGCGTGCAGGACGATCTGGCGGGCCGCCTCTTCCCTGGTGTCCTCCGGCATGCCGGCCCAGCGCTCCGGGTCGGCCGCGGACAGGGCCTTGGCGGCGGCGTCGCCGTGCAGGACCTTGTCGCGCCACTCCAGGATCAGCTCGCGCTGATGCTCCAGGAGGCGGGTGTAGCGCCACGTGTTGCGGTGGATCTCCAGGTTGACGCCCTCGGCGACGCGCTGGGCGTGGCCGACGAGGTACGCGCCGCGCCGGTGGCGTACGAGCCCGTCCGCGTCGGCGGCGGGCGGTCGCTCGTCGGCGACGAACTGGGTGATCAGGTCGTCCTGCATGCTGACGAAGAAGACCGAGGCTCCGGGGTCGCCCTGGCGGCCGGCGCGACCCCGGAGCTGGTCGTCGAGGCGGCTGCTCGCGTGGCGTCCTGAGCCGATCACGTAGAGGCCGCCGAGTTCGGCGACGCCCTCGCCGAGGCGGATGTCGGTGCCGCGCCCGGCCATCTGCGTGGAGACGGTGATCGCGGCGCGCTCGCCGGCCTTG
The DNA here is from genome assembly GCF_015645445.1 of Nonomuraea cypriaca. GTDB lineage: Bacteria > Actinomycetota > Actinomycetes > Streptosporangiales > Streptosporangiaceae > Nonomuraea > Nonomuraea cypriaca. The sequence goes on from NZ_JADOGI010000383.1 coordinate 2,260, forward strand.
GCGATGATGGCGGCCTCTTCCGCGTCGTTCTTGGCGTTGAGCACGACCGGCTCCATGCCACGCCGCTGGAGGAGCTTGGCCAGGTTTTCCGACTCGGCCACGTCGAGTGTGCCGATGAGGATGGGCCGGCCGGTGGCGTGGGCCTCCTGGATCTCCTCGACGAGCGCCGCGTCCTTGTCGGGGACGGCCGGGTAGATGCGGTCCGGCTCGTCCTTCCTGACGCACGGCTTGTTGGGCGGGATCACCGCGACCTTCAGGCCGTAGAACTCGCCGAGCTGCTCACTGACGGCCACGGCCGTGCCGGTCATGCCGCAGATCTGCGGGTAACGGCGGATCAGGCCCTGAACGGTGATCGAGTCGAGGATCTCGCCCTTCTCGCTCGGCGGCAGGGTCTCCTTGGCCTCGACGGCCGCCTGCAGGCCGTTGGGCCAGCGTTGCAGCAGCGCCACCCGGCCGCGCGAGGGGTTGATCAGCTGGACCTTGCCGTCCCGCACGATGTAGTCGACGTCGCGGGCGAGCAGCGCGTGCGCGTGCAGGGCGAGGTTGAGCTCGATGAGCGTGCCGGGCTCGTGCTCGTCGTAGAGCTCGACGCCGAGGAGGTTTTCCACGCTGTCGGCGCCCTTGGGGGTGAGGTAGACGTTGCGCGCCTGCTCGTCGATCTCGTAGTGGTAGCCGCGGACGAGCTGCCTGACCAGCGCCGCCATCTCCGGCACCGCGCTACCTGGGTCGGCCGCGCCGGCCATCACGAGCGGCACGCGGGCCTCGTCCACGAGCACGGAGTCGGCCTCGTCGATCAGGGCCACCTCGGGCGCGGGCACGATGATCTCGCCCGCGTCGGTGCGCATCCGGTCGCGCAGCACGTCGAACCCGATCTCGCTGACGGGACCGTACGTGACGTTCTTCGTGTACGCCTCCCGCCGCTCCTCCGGCGTGGAATTCTGGCCGATCCAGCCCACGCTGACGCCGAGCGCCTCGTAGAACGGCCCCATCCACCCGGCGTCGCGCCTGGCCAGGTAGTCGTTGACCGAGATCACGTGGACATGCTTGCCCTGCAACGCGTAACCGGCCGCGGCCATGGCCCCGGAGAGCGTCTTGCCCTCGCCGGTGGCCATCTCCGCGACCTTCCCGTCGAGCAGCGCCAGGGTGCCGAGCAACTGCACGTCGTACGGCCGCAGCCCGAGCGCCCGGTCGGCGGCCTCGCGCGCGACGGCGCAGAACTCGGCCAGATCGTCCATCGCCGGCACGGGCAACTCGTCGAGCGCGCCGATCCTGGCGGCTCGCTCCTCGGCCGCCTTGACGATCTTGAGATAGGGGCTCAGGGGAACCCCGCCCGGCCGATCCAGGAGGTTCCTGAACATTCCCTTTATTGAGGCCACAGTTCCTCCAACGCGCTCTTCGCCGACACCGTTCCCCCGCCGGGTTGGGGAGCGGAGCGACGATACGGCAAGCGTCGCCGTACCGGACCTTAACTCATCCGGCCGCTCCCGAGGGTCACTCCGCTCCCGCGCCGGTCAGCCCGTCTCCGCCCGTACGGCGAGTACGGCGACCGCGGCCAGCAGCAGCGCGCACCCGCACCAGGCGAGTGTCGTCAGCCGTTCGCCGAAGAACACGACGCCGAGCAGCGCCGCGCCCACGGCCTCACCGAGCGAGATGATCGAGACGGTGGTGGCCCGCAGGGCCGTCAGCGCACGGAAGAACAGCCCGTACGCGAGCGCGGTCGGCACCGCGCCCAGATAGACCAGCAACCCCACGGACACCGCGCTGACCTCCGGAACGACCCCTTCGGCCAGCGCGAACGGCGTCAGGCAGACGGCGCCGACGACGAACCCGCCGACGGCCATGGCCTGCGAGTCGCCGTCCCTGTGCCGCCGGGAGAAAAGTGTCACCCCGGCGTACCCGGCGGCCGAGGCCAGGGCGTAGCCGACGCCGGCGAGAGAGGACGTGTGCGCCCGCAGCGCGCTCTCGGCCGTGAGCAGGACCAGCCCGGCCAGAGCGGCGGCCAGCGCGGTGAGCGCGACCCCGCCGAGTCGCTCGCGCAGCAGGAAACGGCTGCCCAGCGCGGTGAAGACCGGCGTGGCGCCCATCGTCACCACCGTCGCGACGGCCACGCCTGAGTGCTCGATCGCGGCGAAGTACGCGGCCTGGTAGACGGCCATGCCGGCGCCGACCGGCAGCACGTGCCAGCTGACCCGCGCAGGACGGCGGACGAGCGTCCCGCGGAAGGACGCCAAGAAGAACGCCGCGCAGAGGAAGGCGGCGCCGAGGAGGTAGCGCCACAGGGAGACGCCGACCGGGCCGAGCCCGCCGGTGTCGAACAGGAGGGAGCCGGCGGCGCCGCCGGTGCCCCAGGCGGTCGCGGCCACGGACACGTAGACGGCGCCCCGCTGGGCGGAGACATGGGTCATGACAGGTGCTCTCCGGATGGAGTGGTCGGAATGGGCCCGTATGCGGGCAGCGACCACCCCCGGATCCGTCAGACCCGGAAAATCTCAGGAAACGCCGCCCGCTACCGGGCGGGGGGCGGAGAGCAGATCAGAAGGCGCGGCACAACCCACAGCCTAGCGCCCGCGCGCCGCCGCTACGGCTTGCGGCCACGCCGCCGAGCAGGACGCTACGGCTTGCGGGCCACGCCGCCGAGCAGGAGCTCCTCCCGGAGGAGGTGAGGGGCCCGGGGTTGCGCTCGTCAGGGCGCCACTCGGGGAAGTGCACGACCCCGGGCTCCACCAGCGCCAGGCCGTCGAAGTAGGCGCCGGCATGTCAACCCCGGATGAGCTCCGACCCGCGTCCGCGGTGCAGGGACCACGCCGGAGGGGCATGTCCGTAACCCCGGACTGCCCCCATTACGGGGCAGCTCTTAGATGAGAACGCCCGGTCCGGGAGCGGGCTCCCGCTTGGACAACAGGCGCTTGAGCCGGGGCGCGAGCGGCTGCTCCACCAACCTGTGCACCAGGTACGCCGCCGCGAGCATGACCACGATGAGCCCGGTGAGCAGCACGTACTTGTTGACGGCCGCCCCCAACCGGTCGAGCACGATGAAGCCGACGTGGGCGTGCAGCAGGTAGAGCGGGTACGTCAGCGCGCCGGCCGTCACCAGCCACGGCTTGGCCAGCCGGTTGGTGAGGCGCAGCGCCACGAGCGTCATGACCAGGAAGATGATGACGACCACGGCGGTGATGACCACGGGCGAGTACGTCACCTCGTAGCGCTCCCCCACGGCGTTGGCGTATCCGATCGCCCGGTAGACGGCGTTGCCCAGGCAGATCGGCACCAGCAGGGCGATCTGCACGTTCAACCCGAACTTGTACAGCATGAACAGAGCCATCCCGGCGATGAAGTAGTGGGAGAACTCCGACTGCACGACCAGGTCCGCCACACCCGGCAGCACCCCGGCCTCGACCAGCACCGTCAGGCCCAGCCAGGCCCACATGCCCACCATGACCCGGGCACGGGTCATCCCGATCAAGGTGAACGCCAGGATGAGCACGTAGAACCGCATCTCCGCCCAGAGCGTCCAGTAGACGACGTCCACGTTCTCGATATTGGGGACCGCCTGGAACATCGTCAGATTCGCCAGCACCTGCGGCAGCGACACCTGGAACAGCGACTGTCCCAGCGTCACGGTGACCAGCGCGGTGATCACGATGCCCACCCAGTACGCGGGATAGAGCCGCACCACCCTGGACACCACGAACGCGCGAGGTTTCCTGCCCCACGCGCTCATCAGCACCACGAACCCGCTGATCAGGAAGAACAGGTCCACGCCTAAGTACCCGTACTTGGACCACGCGCTCTCGGCGGCGAAGGTGACGGGGCTGTTCCCGCCGGCCCAGCCCGAGAAGGTGTAATGGAACAGCACAACGCACAGGGCTGCCAGGAGGCGGAGCCCGTCAATCGCGTACAGGCGTTCTGCCGGTGTTCGCATGGTTATCTCCCCTTCGCCAGGAGGAGAGGCCAAAGCGGGTTGATACATGGTCACTGATCCTCTTACAGATCGTCAGGTATTTGTACGCATACCGGCGGGTAACTGGGGAGCTGCACCGATAAGACGGTATCGCTCCCTCGGAGGGCTCAGTGCGGCAAGAAGGAGGGC
>NZ_JADOGI010000384.1 GCF_015645445.1 Nonomuraea cypriaca
CCCGTTGAGCACCCCGGTGAGCTTCCATGCCAGGTTGTGCGCGTCCTGGACGGCCGCGTTCGCGCCCATCGCGCCGGCCGGCGACCAGACGTGCGCCGAGTCGCCGGCGAGGAAGACCCGGCCGTCGCGGTACCTGTCGGCCACCCCGACCGCCTCCTCCCAGCAGGCGACGTCCACGACCGTGACAGGGACGTCCCGGCCGATGACCGATCTGGCCACCCGTTCGCAGCGCCCCACGGTGAAGTCGGCGGCCGACTCCTTGGCCGGGTCGTAGGTGAAGCTGATCGCCCACTGGCCTGGGACCGCGGTGCTGAGGAACGAGCCGAGCCCGATCTCGTCGTTGACCACGATCCAGAGCATGGCCCGCTGGGGCACCAGCCCCGACAGCTCCGCCTCGACGATGAAGGTCACCCAGTGCTGGGTGATCCCCGGCCCGGTGTGGTCGATGCCGAGCCCCCGCCTGATGGCGCCGCGGAAACCGTCGGCCGCGACCAGATAGTCCGACCTGATGGTGCGCCGCCGCCCAGTGACGCGGTCTTCCGTCACCGCCGCGACCCCCTCGGCGTCCACGTCGACCGAGAGGCACCGCGTGTCGAACCGGATGTCGGCGCCCAGCCCGCGGGCGGCGTCGATCAGGATCGGCTCCACACTGCGCTGGTCGGCCATGACGTACTCACCGGCGGTCAGCCCGGGAAAGGCCCTCGGCGAGTCCTCTCCCAGCAACCAGGTCCACTCGTCCGCGAGGCTCGCGCAGCGGACGACCCCCGATTCCGCGTCGAACGGCTCGCCGGCCGCCGCGATCCGGCCTGCCAGGCCCAGCGGGCGGTAGATCTCCATGGTGCGCTGGTTGATCCCGCGGGCGCGGCCCTGGATGGACACGCCCGGTTGCTTGTCGACCAGCACCGGGCGGACGCCCTGCCCCGACAGGAACAGTGCCGAGGCCAGGCCCGCGTATCCGCCGCCGACGATGAGGACCGGCGCGTTTTCGTCAGGCGTCGTCATCAATGCTCTCCTTCTCCGGCTGCATCGGTGCGCTGGCCCGGAGGTTTCCACGGCATGCTCAAGCCTCGCTCGGGGCGGCGGCGGGCCGGCGATCACGTCGAGTCTCGTCCGAGTACGCCGGTGCATGCTGCGTGCCGTACAAGACCTGGACTGTCCCTTGGGAGGACGACGATGCCTTTCGCGGCGATCACGTACAACATCAAGAGCGGCTACGAGGACCGGGTGGCCGAGGTCTTCAGCGGCTTCCAGCGGCCGAAGTCGGCGGTGGTGCAGGGCTCCGACGGGGAGCAGGCCGGGCGGATCCTGGCCACGGCGGTGTTCATCAGGGACGACCTGCTGGTGCGGTTCATCGAGTTCGAGGGCGACATCGACGCCATCGCGCGGCACATGGCCGCCCAGCCGGGCGTACAGGAGGTCGAGCGCAAGCTCAAGCCGTACCTCAGCGTGCCGCGCGACACCGGCACCGCCGAGGGGTTCGTCCGGACCTTCAAGGACAGCATGCTGCGGTCCGTCACCCAACTGGCCGTGCCGCGCTGAGTCGAGGACGTCTCCAGCGCCGCTCGAGGCGCCGCCCACCGGCCCGTGATGCCCTGGGCCCATGCGGATACTCTTCACGACCTGGGCCTGGCCGTCCCACCTGCAGGCGATGGTGCCGCTCGCGTGGGCGTGCCGGGCCGCCGGTCATGACGTGCTGGTGGCGAGTCAGCCGGAGCTCACCGGCGCCATCCTGCGTACCGGCCTGCCCGCGGCGCCGGTCGGACGGGACGTGGACGCCGTGGCGGCCTTCCACGACATCATCTTCCCGCCGCCCTCGGCGCAGCGGCCGGCGGGCGGCGGGCCGCGCGTCTTCGGCCTGCTCGCCGAGCTGGCCGAGGCGATGGCCGGCGACCTGATCACGCTGGCCGGGCGGTGGCGCGCGGACCTCGTCGTGTTCGAGCCCACCGCGTTCGCGGGGCCGCTGGCCGCCGCCGCGCTGGACATCCCGGCGGTGCGGCACCTGTTCGGCACCGACCTCATGAGCGTCGTCGGCCGCTTCCTCCCTGACGTGCTCGCCCCGCTCGGCGCGAAGCTGGGGCTGGACGCCGTCGACCCGTTCGGCGTGGCGACCGTCGACCCGTGCCCCGCCGGGCTGCAGGTCCCCGTCGGCTCCCGCCGGCTCCCCATGCGGTACGTCCCCCACAACGGGCCAGGCACGCTGCCCGCCGGGCTGCCCGCGCCGTCCGGCCGCCCGCGCGTGTGCGTCACGTGGGGCACCACGCTGAGCCGGGTGGATCCCGGACTCTTCCTGGCCGGCGACGTGGTCAGGGCGATCGGCGACCTCGACGTGGAAGTGGTGGCCGCGGTCACGCCGGAGCAACGCCCGCTGCTCGGCGAGCTGCCGCCCGGCACGCACGTCACCGAGGGGACGCCCCTCGACCTGCTGCTGCCGGCCTGCGACTACGTGGTGGCGCACGGTGGCGCGGGCAGCCTGCTGACCGGGCTGACCCACGGGCTGCCGCAGCTGCTCATCCCTCGACTGCCCGACCACCAGCGCCACGCCGCGCGGCTGACCGAGGCGGGCGCCGGCCTGGTGCTCGCGGCGCCGGCCGCGGAGCCGGCGGCGATCAGGGATCACCTCGCGGAGTTGCTGGCCAAACCGGACTACCTGGCCGCCGCGCGGCGCTTGCAGGCCGAGATGGCCGGCCAGCCGTCCCCCGCCCAGGTCGTGAACTCGCTGGAAAGCCTCCTCGTCGAGCCGGGCGCGAGCCGCCCTCAACCGTCTGTGGTGACTGTCGAACAATGAGATCCACCCCGAAATTCGCGCACGAGTCATTCGCTCGGCGACACCGTGGCGGGATGCTGCTCGAAAGGCATGGCATCGATCTCTATCCGCATCCCTTTCTCGGCTTCACCCTGCCTCCCGGCCACCGTTCGCCCGGCCTCAACACCGATGAGGAGGGATTTCGTCTCTCCGACTCACCGTTCGGCACGGTCGACACCAAGACGTGGCTCGCCTCGGGCGGCGGCGGGATCTTTCTGGGCAACTCGGTGGCCGTCGGTCTCGCGGCGACCTCCGACCGCAACTCGCCCCCTTCGCACCTGGCCTTCATCTCCGGGACCCGGCAGCTCAACCTGGGCCTGTGCGCGGCGGTCTCGCTCCAGGAACTGGCCGCCGCCACACCGTTCCTGCACGCCGCGTCCACGGTGGTGATCATCGGTGGGGGCTCTGACTTCGTCAACGTGGTGGGCTCGCTCGACCCGAGCGGGCTGTTCGGAGCCATCTCCTACGAGCGCACCTTCGCCGACCTCGCCGAGATCCCGCTGTTCGACCTGGCCACCCTCGCCTCCGGCGAAGCGGTCCCGGATCTCGAGTCCCGACGCCGCAAGCGGCCCAAGCCCGCCGCCTGGGACCTCGCCGACGCCGTGCCGAGGATGGAGGCGGCGGCCCGCAGGCGGCTCGAGCATCTCGCGTTCCTCGCGCGGGCGGCGGGCGAGCGTACCCGGATCGTGTTCTGCCTGCAGCCGTTCGTGACCTCGCGCACGAGAGACCTCAGCCCGGAGGAGAAGGCACGGTACGACTTCGACGCCCCCGTGTTCGGAATCCTGCACAGCACCATCGAGCAGAACTGGGACGCCTACGCCGGCCTGTTCGCCAAGGGCTGCGCCGATCTGGGGATCTCCTTCCTGAACCTGTCCGCCGGCCTCTTCGAGGGCGACGCGTTCGCGGACACCGTGCACTTCACCGATGAAGGCAACCGGCAAGCCGCGGAAATGATCCACCGGGCGCTAGAGCGCGCCGCCTAACCGAGAGGAAACATGATGTCCCACGTGGCGATCCAGGCTGAGCGGCTGCAGCAGATCCGTGACATCCTCGTCGACGTCCTGGAGATCGAGCCGGACGAGCTGACGGAAACCAGCGACTTCGTCAACCAGCACGGCGCCGACTCGCTGCTGGCCATCGACATCATCGCGAGCATCGAGCGGTCCATGGGCGTACGCATCCCGAGCGCGGCCCTTCCTGAAATGGTCAACCTCGGGGCCGTGGTCGAGCTCGTGCTCCGTTACGAGCAAGAGGACACCGATGCGTGAAGCCGCCTCGCGCCGGGTCGTGGTCACCGGGCTAGGCGCGGTGAGCAGCCTCGGAACGGGCGCCCGCGCCTTCGCCGACGCCATCAGGGCGGGGCGGAGCGGCGTGTCGCCCATCAAGAGCTTCGACGTCGGAGGGTTCCCCCACACCTACGCGGGCGAGGTCCACGACTTCGACCCGAGCCAGGTGCTGCGCAGGCTGCGTGTCGAGGAGTGGGGGAGCAGCAGCCTGTTCGCCGCCTCCGCCGCGCGGCTGGCGTTGACCGACGCGGAGATCGACCCCGCCCAGGTGTCGGCGGCGCGTGCCGGTTCGGCGATCGGGACGACGTTCGGTGAGTCGGTGGTGATCGAGGAACTGGTGAGCCAGTGGGTCGGCGAAGGACTCGAGGACATCGACCCGGCGCTGGCCCGCCGCGCGCCGGCCAACCGCATCGCCACCGCCGTCAACGCCGAGCTCGGCCTCACCGGCGAGGCCCACACCATAGCCACGGCCTGCTCGGCGAGCAACTACACGCTGGGTTACGCCTACGACCTGGTGCGTACCGGCGAGGCGGACTTCATGATCAGCGGCGGGGCCGATTCGGTCAACCGCTGGGAGCACGCGGGCTTCTACCGGCTCGGTGCTCTGGCCGAGTCGGTGTGCCGGCCCTTCGACACGCACCGCTCGGGGATCCTGACCGCGGAGGGCGGGGTCGCGTTGTTCCTGGAGCCGCTGGAGGGGGCCCTCGCCCGTGGGGCCCGCATCTACGCGGAAGTCCTCGGGTACGGCGTCAACTGCGACGCCAAGCACCCGGTCGCGCCCGACCCGACCAGCATCGCGGAATGCGTACGCGCGGCGCACCGCAACGCCGGGGTGCGCCCCGACGAGATCGACTACATCTGCGCGCACGGCACGGGAACCCCGACCAACGACGCCACGGAGGTGAAGGCGGTGCGTGAGGTGTTCGGCGACGACCTGCCGCCGATCAGCTCGATCAAGTCCATGATCGGCCACACGATGGGCGCCGCCAGCGGTTTCGGCGCGCTCATCTGCTGCATGGCGCTGCACGACGGGTTCCTGCCGCCCACGGCCAACGTCACGGAGATCGATCCGGCGCTCGGCCCCGGCGTGGACTGCGTCCCTGGGACGGGCCGGCCGGCCGCGCCGCGGATCGTGCAGAACCACGGCTTCGCCTTCGGCGGGAACAACGCGATCACCATTCTGGGGAGGGTCGCGTGACGACGCGGGCGCCACTCGTGATCACCGGCTGCGGCGTGGTCTCGCCCGCCGGCATCGGCCTGGAGGCGCTCACCGCCCAGAAGGCCGGACCGGCGGAGCCTCCGGCCGGGGACTACCCGCCGATCCCGCTCGCCGTGACCCCCGACCTCAGGGTCGAGGACTACCTCGGCAAAAAGGGCATCAGAACCCTGGACCGCACCACGCGGCTCGCCCTGGTGGCGAGCAACCGCGCGCTGGCGACGCTGGACACCCCGCTGAGCGACGAGGACCGCGCGCGAACCGGCGTGGCGATCGGGACCAGCACGGGCAGCATCCGCAGCTCCACCGAGTTCTCCCGCGAGACGCTCATCCGCGAGAAGCCCTACCTGGTGCAGGCCACGCTCTTCCCCCCTTCGGTGATGAACTTCTGCGCCAGCCAGATCGCCATCTGGAACAGGCTGCGCGGCGTGAACGCCACCATCGCCGACGGCCGCGTGTCCGGCCTGGGCGCGGTCGGCTACGCCAGGAACGCGATCATCCAGGGTCATATCGACCGCGCCCTGGTCGGCGCGGTGGAGGAACTGTGCCCCCAGTCCGCCTGGGCCTGGCACCTGTCCGGCGCGCTCGCGCCGGGCGCCGCGGTGGGGGAGGGGGCGGCCGTCTTCGTCATGGAGAGCGCCGCCGGCGCCGCCGCGGCGGGCCGCACGCCGCTGGCCGAGGTGCTCGCCTGCGAGGTGGGCACCCTGGGTATGTACGACCTGCGCCAGGGCCTGGCCACCTGTGTCGGCCGCGCACTGGAACGCGGCGGAGTGCCGGGCACGGCGGTCACCGCGGTCTCCCTGAGCGCCTCCGCCCTGCGCGGGCTGCGGGCGGCGGAGGAGGCCGGGGTCCGCAGGGCTCTGGGCGGCCCGCTGCCCCCACGGGTCAGGACGGCGGCCGTGCTGAGCGAGAGCTTCAGCGCCACCGCCGCGCTCCAGCTGGCGGACGTGCTCGCCGCCTGGCGCGGCGCCGCCATCGAGACGGCCGGCGACGTGGCACTGGTCGTCGTCACCGGTGACGACGGCAACGTCGGCTGCC
>NZ_JADOGI010000385.1 GCF_015645445.1 Nonomuraea cypriaca
TCCGGCGAGTGGGACACCACTCGCCGGAGGCCGTTTCGCGTAGGGGTTACGAGGAGACCGCGCGGAGGGCGCGCTCGCGCTCCCCTGGCCGATCGGCCACCCGGGTCATCGCCAGGCGCAGCAGCGGCGGCGCCATCAGGGAGGTGATGACCGCGACCAGGATGAGGATGGTGTAGCCGGCGGTGTTCAGCACCCCGAGCCGCAGGCCCACCATCGCGACGATCACCTCGATCACGCCTCTGGCGTTCATGCCCGCCCCCAGCGCCAGGGCCTCCCAGCTGGTGAGACGGCTGCTCAGCGCGCCGGCGAAGGCGCCGACGAACTTGCCGGCGATCGCGATCGCCACCACCGCCAGCGCGGCCAGCAGGATCACGGGATCGCGCAGCGCCGTCAGGTCCATGCGCAGCCCCGCCGTGGCGAAGAAGATCGGGGCCAGGACCGCCAGCACGACCGTACGCAGCGGCGCGAGGCGGGCCAGGTCGAAGCCGGGCGCCCGGCCGATGAGGATGCCGAGGACGAAGGCGCCGAAGACGGCCTCCAGCCCGACGGCGTGCGTGACGGCCGCGCCGCCCAGCAGCATGACCACCACGGCGGCCACCGCGGGTCCCGATGACTCCGCGCGGGCGACCGGCCGCAGCAGCAGGCCGACGGCCCTGCGCCCGACGGTGACGGCCAGCGCGACGAACACGGCCAGGCCGATCAGCGACACGGCGACGCTGCCCGCGCGCAGGCCGGTGGTCGCCATGGCCGAGACGACCGACAGCATCAGCCAGCCGAAGACGTCGTCGATCGTGCCCGCGGCCAGAGTGAGCTGGCCGACCTCACGGTGCAGCAGATTCATGTCCATCAGCGTCTTGGCGATCACGGGGATGGCGCTGACGCACAGCGCGACGCCGAGGAACAGGGCGAAGACCGTCCTGTCGCCCTGCGCGCCCACGAGCGAGGCGGGCAGCAGCATCCCCGCGGCGACCCCGCATAACAGCGGCACCACGAGCCCGGCCACGCTGATCCTGACGGCCGTCGCGCCCTTCCGCTTGATCAGGTCGAGGTCCACGTGCATGCCGGTGATGCCGACCAGCAGCAGGACGCCGAGCTGGCCGACCGCGTCGAGCAGGTGGAACTGGGCGGCGTCCCTGGGCAGCAGCCAGTCCGCCGCTTCCGGCGCGACGTGGCCGAGCAGGGAGGGGCCGAGCAGGACACCCGTGCCCAGCTCGCCCACGAGCGCGGGCATGCCGAACCGGGTGGCGACCCGGCCGAGAACCAGTGCGACCAGCAGCAGCAGTCCGACCTGGAGCAGGAAGATCAGCAGAACGCCCGGTGCGATGGGCGGCACCGGATCGGTGACGGGCATGTGCACCCCTCTCGGAGATCCTGGAGGCCGCTCAGCGCCCGCCGGCGGTGTGCACGACTTCGCCGTTGATGTTGCCGTTCGCCTCGGAGCACAGGAAGGCGATCAGGCGCGCGACGTCGTCCGCCGTGCTCAGGCGTCCGCTGGGGGTCTCCTGTACGGCCTGCTCCAGGAGCACGGGGTCGACCGCCTCCAGGCTCTCCGTCAGCGTGCCGCCGGGCGCGACCACGTTCGCGAGGACTCCGTCACGCGTCCACATCAGCCCGCGTACGAGCCCGTGCAACGCCGCCTTGGCCGCGCTGTACATCTCGGAACCGGGGTTTCCGTGGGTCGCGGTGACCGAGGACAGCAGCACGATCCGGCCCCACCCGCGCTCCCGCATGCCGCCGAGCGCCTGGCGGATCGTCCAGAGGTGGCCTTCGACGTTCTCGCGGAACAGCCCGAGCCAGTGGTCCATCGGCGTGTCCTGATAAGGCGGGACATCCTCGGGGTTGATCCACACCCATGTCTGCGCGTTGGCCACGACCACGTCGATCCCGCCCCAGCGCTCCTCGACGGCCGCCACGGCCTGCCGGATGGAGTCCGGATCGCCCAGATCGTACGGCAGAGCGCACGCCCGGTCGTCGCCACCCAGCTCCTCGACCACACGCTTGGCCACCGCGTCGGAGGTGTGGTAGGTGATGGCGACCCGCGCGCGCTCGGCGGCGAAGACGCGCGCGGTGGCCAGGCCGATGCCCCGCGTGGCGCCCGTGATCAGTACCCGCTTGTCCGCCAAGCCAAGATCCATGTGACGTCCCTTACGTCGGCGTTGGAACCACCAATCTGCGGCAGCGGCCTCGAGAACGGCTGGGCACCGCCTGGTGGCGGCTCCAGGGGGCTTCTAGGGCGGGCCCCTACCGTCCAGGCCGGAGTTCACGACGCGACAGGGGAAGGCCGATGCTGCACGAAGAGCTCATGGAGATCAGGGACCCGGTGCTACGCAAGGTGCAGGACCATCCGTTCTGGTCCGGCCTGCGCGACGGCTCGCTCCCGGGCGAGGCCCTCGCCTACTTCGTCCAGCAGGACACCGGGTTCCTGCTGCCGGCCTACGCCCGCGCGCTGGCCCGATGCGCCGCGGCCGCCCCTGAGGACGCCGACGCGTTCCTGCTCGCCCAGTCCGTGACCGGCACGCTGGAGGCCAAGGACCGGCTGCGCGCGGAGTACACCAGGCTGGCCGGCGAGCTCGGCCTGCCGGAGCTCGGCGAGCAGCTTCCCGTGGATCCAGGACCGCACGCGCACGCCTCCTTCTTCGCCGCCGCCACCGCGCGCTCCTTCTACGCGGGGCTCGGCGCGCTGCTGCCCATGGTGTGGTTCAACGCCGAGGTGTCGGACAACCTGAAGCGGGGCGGTGCGCCCGGCTCCCGCTACCTGCCGTGGATCGAGGTCTACCACCCGGGGGAGTCCTACAGGTACGCGGTGCAGGCGTTCCTCGACATGGTCGACCGGGCCGGCGAGACCTGCTCGGCCGCGGAGCGTCGGCTCATCGTCGAGCAGTTCTCCACCAGCATCCGTTACGAATGGGCTTTCGCGGACTGCTGCCTGCGGCAGCCCTCGTGGCCGGTCTGAGGAGAAAGGTCGCCGAATGAGCACGGAAACCAAGATTCCCTATCCCTTCCCGTGGACGCCGCCGATGGAGGTCCCAGAAGGGCTTCGTGGCCTGCGGAACAAGGCCCTTGTCGACGTCACGCTGCCCAGCGGGGACGCGGCGGTGATGGTGACGCGGTACAAGGACGTCAGGAAGCTCTTCGCCGACGAACGGCTGAGCAAGAACATCGCCAGGCCCGGCGTCGCCCGGATCTCCGCGGACAACGAGTTGTTCGTCGACCCCGACATCGACGCCGACCCGCCGGACCACACCAGGATGCGCAGCCTGGTCACCAAGGCGTTCACGGCCCGCAGGATCGAGCTGCTGCGGCCGTACGCGCAGGCGACCGTCGACGGGTTGCTGGACGAGATGGAGGCCGGGCCGCGCCCGGTCGACCTCAACGAGGCGGTCGCGTTCCCGCTGCCGATCCTGGTGATCTGCAAGCTGCTGGGCATCCCCCCGGAGGACCGCAACAGGTTCCGCCGGCTGGTGGACGGCTTCCTCTCGGTGACCAAACTGCCCGCCGACGAGGTCGAGGAGTGCAGGAAGGGCCTGTGGGGTTATCTCGTCGAGCTGATCGCCGCCAAGCGGCAGGACCTGGGCGACGACCTGATCAGCGCCCTGATCAAGGTACGCGACGAGGACGACAACCGGCTGTCCGAGCACGAGCTGCACTTCTGGACGCAGAGCCTGCTCATCGCCGGCTACGTCACCACGGCCAGCCAGATCGGCACCGGGACCGCGGTGCTGCTCCACCGGCAGGACCTGGTCAAGGAGATCCAGGCCGACTTCTCGCTGGTGCCCGGGGCCGTCGAGGAGCTGCTGCGGACCCAGATCATGGGCTCGTCCATCGGGACCCTGCGTTACGCGCTGGTCGACATCCCGCTGTCCGACGGCACGGTGATCAAGAGCGGCTCCAGCGTGTTGCTGTCCGAGGAGTCGGCCAACATGGACGAGACCGTGTTCACCGATCCCTTCACGCTGAACATCCGGCGTACCGAGAACCACCACATGACCTTCGGCGCGGGCATCCACTACTGCGTCGGCGCGGCGCTGGCCCGGATGGAGCTGCAGGTCGCGACCGAGACCCTGCTGCGGCGGTTCCCCGAGCTCCGGCTCGCGGTGCCCGCCGACGATCTGCCCCGGGGGCTGGGCGGGTTCATGGAGGGCTTCAGCGAGATTCCGGTCACCTGGTGACCGGTCAGCGCACCGCGCTCGTCACCGGGGCCAACCGGGGGATCGGCCGCGCGGTCGCGGCCGAGCTGTGCCGCAGGGACCTGCGGGTGGTGGTGACCGCGCGCGATCCACGCACTGCTCAGGCGACCGCGGCCGACCTCGGTCCCGGCGCCTGCCCGCACGTCCTGGACGTCACCGACCCCACCGGCGTCATGCTGCTGCGCAAGGAGCTCGAACACGTCGACGTGCTGGTGTGCAACGCCGGGGTGCTGCTCGACGGGCGTACCGATCCTCTTTCCGCGCCGCTCGCGCTCGTCGAGGAGACGCTGCGGGTGAACCTGCTCGGCTCGTGGCGACTGGCCCAGGCCTTCATCCCGTCCATGATCCGCCGCGGCTGGGGCCGCGTGGTGCTGATCTCCAGCGGGACCACCGCCGAGTTCGGCGGCGCCCTCTTCGGCGGCGCGCCCGGCTATTCACTCTCGAAGAGCGCGTTGAACGGTCTCACCACGATGCTGGCCGCCCAGTGCGAGGGAACGGGAGTGCTGGTGAACGCGGTCAACCCGGGACGCGTACGCACCGACATGATGCCCAGCGGGCAGATCGCCGCCGAAGACGCCGCCCGGTTCATCGCCGACGTGGCGACCCTGCCGGTCGGCGGGTCGAACGGCGGTTTCCTCACCGAGAAACGCAGTCACGTCTAAGGAGACAGCATGGAATTCGATCTGTCCGGCAAGACGGCCGTGGTCACCGGGGCCGGGGCCGGGATCGGGCTGGCGGTCACGCAGGCCCTGGTCTCGGCGGGCGCCGAGGTCTTCGGCGGGGCGCGTACGGTCACCTCCGACCTGCTCGCCGTGACGCCGCACACCCTCGAAGTCGACCTCCTCGACCAGCAGGGACCGAAGTCGCTGATCGACGCGGCGCTGGCAAAGTTCGGCGGCGTCGACGTCCTCGTCAACAACGTGGGCGGCGGGGTGAAGCTGGCCGCGGGCTTCCTGGACATCGAGGACGAGGTCTGGCAGCACACGTTCGAACTCAACGTTCTCACGACGATCCGGGCGACCCGGGCGGCGCTGCCCAGCCTGATCGAGCGCAACGGCGCGATCATCAACATCGGGTCGATGAACTCGAGCATGGTGGACCCCCGGCTCGGTCACTACTCGGCCGCCAAGGCCGCGCTCACCAACATCGGCAAGGCGCTGTCCGCGGAGTTCACCTCACGCGGCGTCCGCGTCAACACCATCTCGCCGGGGCCGGTCCGTACCCGGCTGTGGACGAACCCGGAGATGGCCAAGCGCGCGGGGATGACCCCCGAGGAGTTCATCGCCACCGTGCCCAAGATGACGGGGCTGTCCACGGGGCAGCTGATCGAGCCTGACGAGATCGCGGCCCTGGTCGTCCTGCTGGCGTCCGGCAGGGTCCGCAGCGTCACGGGTGCGGAGGTCATGATCGACGCGGGCATGGCGCCGCCGGCGCACTACAGCCGTCCCTCATAAAGGGGCGTGGCGAGGGAGGGCCGGCTCGCCGCCGCGGCGGCGAGTCGGCTCAGCCATGCGCTCTGGAGTGTCTGCCGCTCTTCCTGTTCCTGGCGTCGGCGGCATGGAGCGGGCGCCGCTCGGACGGGAGCAGGCCGCCCCAGATGCCGTGCCGCACCTGCTGTTGTACGGCGACGGCCAGGCACTCCGCGGCCACCGGGCAGTCGCGGCAGATCGCCTTGGCGTCGCGGGCGGCCGGGGTGTCGGTGTCGTGGAAGAACAGATCGGGATCGCTGCTCGCGCATCCGGCCCTGGCCGTCCAGTGCTCGGTGCGGGATGAGCGCTCCAGCAGGGTGAGGGCCTCGTCGCCCGGGTGGGCCGCAAGCATGATGGTCTTCATTTCTGCCCCCTGATCGGGCCATGTACGCCAGGTGTCACGGTCGTGAGCTGCGCACACGTTTCCGGGGCGCACACCGACAGCGTGCACGCCGGGGCTCGACGCCTGTTCGATCGCCGCTGGACCGGCGCGGGGGCGGCGTCCAGGCCAGGTCGAGTGGCGGGCGTGACAATCCATTGGGCAACAGGACGCCGAAGGAGGTGAGGGCCGTGTTGGCGCGGTTCGCCAGAGGGCTCGTCAAGTTCATCTGGGAGGGCCTGAAGGGTACCGGCCACATCTCCGGAATGATCCCCTTCGCGGTGATCCACTCAGACGACCCACCCCC
>NZ_JADOGI010000386.1 GCF_015645445.1 Nonomuraea cypriaca
CCTCTGGAGCCGCCTGCCGATGCCACCCCCCGAGCCACCCGCTGAGCCACTCCCTGGAGCACGCCGCAGAGAGGACCTCCCGTGACCTCCCCACCCCAGACCACCACCCACCCGTGCGGGGGCTGCGGCGCGGGCCTGGCGTTCGCGCCTGGCACGACCGCGCTGCGCTGCCCGTACTGCGGTCTCGAACAGCAGATCGCCGCGCCGGCCAGGCACGTGCGCGAGTACTCCTACGACGCCTTCCTGGCCAAGCCCCGGGTCCGCACCCTGGCCGCGCGCCAGTTCACCTGCCCGGGATGCGGCGCCCGTACGGAGAGCGACGCGCTGTCCAGGGCGTGCCAGTTCTGCGGCACCGCCCTGGTGGCCGAGACGGCAGGCGACGACCAGATCGCGCCGGAGGCCGTGCTGCCGTTCGCCCTGGACCGCGGCGGCGCCAGGAACGCGCTGCGCGGATGGGTGAAGACCCGCTGGTTCGCCCCGAACCGCCTCAAGAAGGTCACCGAGGCGGAGACCATGAAGAGCACGTACCTGCCGCACTGGACGTACGACGCGAACACCGTCTCCGACTACACCGGCCAGCGCGGCGAGCACTACTGGACCACCACGACGCGCACCAACTCGAACGGCCAGACCTTCAAGACCCGGGAGAAGCGGACCCGCTGGTATCCGGCCGCCGGCCGGGTGGCGCGCGGCTTCGACGACGTCCTGGTCGCCGCCACGACACGGGTCTCGATGGAACGGCTGACCGACCTCCAGCCGTGGCCGCTGGAGCGGGCGGTGTCGTACGACCCGCGCTACGTGACCGGGCACCACAGCCTGCGCTACGACACCGAGCCGCAAACCGGTCTGGAGCAGGCCAAGATCGTCATGCGCGGGGTCATCGAGGGCGACTGCCGCCGGCACATCGGCGGCGACGTGCAGCGCGTGCACTCGGTGAACACCCACTACTCGGACATCGCGTTCAAGCTGGTGTTGCTGCCGGTGTGGATCGGCAACTACGTTTATGGCGGGAAGACGTACCAGGTGCTGATCAACGGGGTGGGCGGGGAGGTTCAGGGCGACCGGCCGTACAGCGCGATCAAGATCACGGTGGCCGCCCTCGCCGCGCTGGTGTTCGTCGCGGCCGTCGCGTGGTGGATTTACCAGTCGAACCGCGCGTAGCCTGACCCAATGCTCCGTCGCCTGCTGCGCGTCGTCCTCGCCTTGATCGCACTCGGTTTTCTGGGCTACGGACTGGCTGCCAACTGGGAAGAGACGACCGCCGCGGTGGCGGCGATGTCCCCGTGGGCGGTGCTCGGATCGTTCTGCTCGGTGCTGCTCGGCCAGTTCTTCATGCTGGTGGCCTGGCGCGAGATCATGGCGGGGCTCGGCACGCGGCTGCCGCTGCGGGTGTCCGGGCGGATCATGTTCGTGGGCCAGCTCGGCAAGTACATCCCGGGCGCCGTCTGGGCGTACGCGGCGATGATGGACCTCGGGCGTGACCACGGGAGCCCGCCGCGACGCACGTTCGCGACGATCTCGCTGGGCCTGGTGATCAGCCTCGGGGTGGCCGTCTCGATCTCCGCCGCGACGCTGGGCTCGCTGGAGGCGGTCCGGCAGGCCTGGTATCTCGTGCTGCTCGTGCCGGTGATCATCGTGTGCCTGCACCCCAGGGTGCTCACCTGGGGGCTCAACCTGGCGCTGCGCGTCGCGCGCAAGGAGCCGCTGGAGAGCGTGCTGCCCGGCCGCACGGTGGTCGTCGCGGTCGCGTGGACCGCGCTCGGCTGGCTCGTGTACGGCCTGCACATCTGGTTGGTCGCGGGCCGCTGGGACCTCTACGTCATCGCGACCGGCGCCTACGCGTTCGCGTGGGCCACCGGGATCCTCACCGTCGTGGTGCCGGCTGGGGTCGGGGTGAGGGAGGGCGCGCTCGTGCTCGTGCTCGGCCCGCTCATCGGCACCCCGGCGGCGCTCGCGGTGGCGATCCTGTCGCGGCTGGCGTTCACGCTGGCCGACGCCGTGGCGGCGGGCATCGCGTTCCTGCTCGGCCGTCAGAGCGCGAGCAGCGCGCCCGCGTACGCCGACCAGAACGGCTCGGGATCGACCGCCTTGACGCCCGACCGCAACCTCTCCGGCTCGCCCGAGGCGTAGAACCGCTCGATCGCCCGGCGCAGCGCCGCCACGTCGCCGGGCTCGACCAGCAGGCCGTCCACGCCGTCTGTGACGTGGTCGGCGAGCGCGCCGACGCGGGTGGCGATCACCGGCACGCCGTGCTCGTGGCCGAGCCAGACGTTCTGACTGGCGGTCGCGCTGCGGTAGGGCAGCACGAGCGCGTCGGCCGCGGCGAACAGCGCGGGCACGTCCCCGGCCGCCACGTAGCCGGGCCGCAACTCCACCCGGTCGCCGAGGCCCAGCTCCCCGATCAGCGCCTTCGTCTCGTCGAGCCCGCCCCAGAACTCGCCCGCCACCGTCAGCGCGACCCCCTCGGGCAGCGCCTTCAACAACACGTCGAGCCCCTTGTACGGGCGCACCATGCCGAAGAACAGCAACCGCCGGTGCACCCCGTCGGACTTCCCCGCATGCGTCGACGGCAGGTGGGGCGGCAACCCGGCCACGCTGACCGGCTTGCCCGTGAGCCCCCCGGCCAGCGCGGCCTGCTGCTCGGAGTGCGTCAGGACGCCGTCGACCCGCTTGAGCAGGGCCTTCATGAGCGGCTGGTCGTACGGCTTCGGCTCGTGTGGCAGCACGTTATGGCAGAGGGCAATTGTCCGGACTTTTCGCGAAATCCCGTACAAAATGCCTAGATAGGCGGGGACCTGGACCGGGCTCAGGACGGCCAGCGCCACCAGGTCGGCCGAGCGGAACCGGCGTCCCGCCGCGACCCACCCGTCGGGCCGCCGCCAGTCGAGCCTGCGCACGGTCTTCGGGTAGGGCGTGCCCTCGGGCGCGGAGATCGTCTGCTGCCCCGGATAGAGGAACGACGGATACTGGGCCCGCCACGACTCGATCACCACGTCGTGCCCCAGCGCCGTGAGCCGGTGCGCCAGCTCGGTGGTGTGCTGGGCCCCGCCCCCCTTGTACGGATGAGCCGGGCCGACGATCGCGATCCGCAACGTCAGTTCCCCCGCGAGCGCACGATCAGGTCGGCCAGCAACGCCACAGAGCCGATCAGCATCCCGGACAGGAAGATCATGACGGTGTTGGCCGGGAAGTAGAACGGGTGCTGGATCATGTCCCAGACGCCCTTCACGAACCCGATCCCCACCAGCCACAGCGCGGGCGGCATGAGCACCTTGAGCGGGTTGAAGTACATGATCATCCGCAGCACCTGCAGGATGTAGCGGTAGGCGTCGGAGACGAAGCTGAACTTCGACTTCCCGGCCCGCTTGGCGTATCCGATCGGCAGGTAGTAGACGTCGTGCTGGTTGGACAGGAACGACAGCGTGATCGTCGTGACGCACGAGAACCCGGGCGGCAGCAGCCGCAGGTAGGGCCTGGCCACCGACTTGCGAAAGGCCCGCAACCCGGAGTTGAGGTCCGGGATCTTCTGCCCGGCCAGTTTCTCGGCCACCTTGCGGATCACCCACTTGGCCGGGACCCGCAACAGCTTGTGCGAGCCCTCCTCGCTGGTGCGCGCGCCGACCACCTGGTCGATCGTCGGGTCCTTGTCCAGGATCTGCACCAGCTCGGGGATGCGCTCGTTGGGGTAGGTCATGTCGGCGTCGGTCCAGACGACGATCTCGCCCTTGGCCTCCTGCGTGCCGATCCGCCGCACGGTGCCGGAGCCGCCGTTGCGGTGGAAGGCGCGAATGCGCAGGTTGGGGTAGCCGGCGGCGGCCTCCTTCAGCTTTGCCAGGGTCTGGTCGGTCGAGCAGTCGTCCACGGCCACGAGTTCGTAGGTGTAGCCGCTCGAGTCCATCGCCCTGGTGATGCGCTCGACTTCGTCGATGACGTGATCCTGCTCGTTGTAGCAGGGCAGGACGATCGTGACGTACGGCGCTTCTTCCACAGCAGTTCCACTCTTGGGGGTGTCAAGCGTGCTCACGTGGCTTGAGGTTACTCTGCCCGGCCGGGAGCCGGGCCCACATCACCCCTGCGGGAACTCCTACTTACAAGGTCATCTGACCAACCTGGCCCATCCCACGCCGGGCATCCTCAGCACCGCCTGGCCTGTGGCCCTGGCCTTGCCAGGGTCGGCGAGCCGCACGTACAGGACCTCGGAGACGTCGTCGATCGTGAACTCGGCGATGTCGTCGGTCGTGGCCGGCCGCTGGTCTTCGAAACGGTTGGCGAGCCGCAGCCCCAACTCCCGATCCTGCAGGAACACCTCCTCGACGCCGTCCGACTCGCGCAGCCCGGCCACGACGGCGTCTCGCTGCACCGGGGTGGCCGGGCCGTCTCCGCACTCGGAGAAGGACCGGCGCGGGCCGCACAGGTACACGCCCACGTGCGCCCTTCCCGCCCAGAAATCGGCCGCGCTCGGGGACACGATCCAGACTCCCGGCTTGCCGGTCAGCCGCCGTTCGACCGACTTGTAGTCCTCTGCGCGGCGGAGCCTCGCCTCGACCCGGAAATAGGTCCCGGGATTGCGGTTGGCCACGAGCCCCTCTGCGATGGTCAGCTCCCTGAACCGCCTCTCGTCCTCCTCCCCGGACACCACCGTGACCGAGGTCAGCTCCGGAATCCCCCGCGCCAGCGCCGTCACCTGCTCGACCGTGCCCGCCTGACAGCCCATGTCCCGCCCCAGGCACACGCCGATCTCGATCCCGTCCACCGGCGGGAACGGCACGTCCGGTGGCGGCGAGGGCAGCAGGGAGCGCTGGTAGAGGTACGTGCCGCCGAAGCCGAGCCCCGCCACCGCCACGGCCGCCGCCACGACGATCGCGAGCACCCGCCGGTGCGCCGCGGCCCACGCCCGTAACCGTGGCTCCCGGTCGTCGCCGAACGTCAGCTCATCGGTCTCCCCGTACGACTCGGTCTCCCCGCATGGGCCGGTCTTCCCGGATAACTCAGTCTCCCCGTATGACATGGGACTGACTATCGCAAAACGATCAGGCCATCGCCATCCACACGTTGATCCGCAGGGACCACGTGCCATTGGGCGCGTCGACCAAAGAGCGCTCGTCCTGGCGGGTGACCAGGCCCATGATCTGGGCCGGCCGTCCGTAGGGCGAGACCTGGTCCGACTCCGCGGCCAGCACCACGGGGACGCGGCCCGCGGCGCGCACGCGCTCGGCCTGGCGGCGTACCTCGTCCTCGGGTGCGGTCTCCAGACCGTAGCGCTCCACCAGAGCCGCCGGACGATCGCACATGCCGCGTACGACCTGGGTGAACCGGTCGCCGGTTACCCGCTCCACGATCAGCACGGACGCGTCACGCGGGATCCTGGCGCACATCGCCTCGACCGCCGCCGCCTCACCCCGCTCGACCGGCGTGAACGCGGTGCCGATCGAGGTCACGACCGGGGGCGCGAGCACGAGCAGCACGGCGGCCACCATCCCCCAGCGCCGCACCCGCGGCCCCCGGCGCGCGACGAGGTCGCGCAGCCGGGCCAGCCCGTACGCGGCCAGCAGGATCAGCCCGGGGATCACGATGGGGACCAGGCGGCGGGCGGCCCACGGGTGGTCGGGGGTGATCTCGGGCCGTATGAGGGTGGTGACGGTCGTCCAGCCGACGACCGCGAGCGGCAGCAGCCACTCGAACGGCGTCCCGTCGTGCAGCAGCCTGCGTACGAGCATCGCGGCCGCGACCGTGGCGAGCACGACCACGGGGACGCCGAGGTACCAGACCACCCAGTGCAGGGAGTTCTCGAAGTAGAGCCTGGTGCCGTCGATCGGCAGGCCGTTGGCCTCCTGGATCTGCGCGATCATCAGCTTTGTGCGCAGGTCGCCGTCGTTCGTGGGCACGCGGGTCACGGTCTGCAGCCATGGGCGGGCGTACAGACCGGCCATGAGCAGCACGACCAGCCCCGCGCCCGCCCCCGGCGCCCACTTCGGCAGCCGGATCCTGGCCAGCAGCCGGGCGGCGGCCGTACCGACGAGAATGAGCGCGAGCACGCCCGCGCAGATGAGCAGCAGCGGCCGGACCGAGCTGGACAGGTACACCAGGTAGGGCCGGGCGAGCAGGTACGCCGCGAGCATCCCGAGCCCCGCGCCGGCCACCAGTCCGGCCAGCAGCGGCACCCCCAGCGCCCCCTGCGGCCTGGCGAAGCGGCGCATCGCGATCAGCGACCCCGCGAACGCCAGCACCGGCAGCACGTCCCGCAGGCCGTCCACCCTGACCAGCACCGCCAGCCCCAGCACCACCCC
>NZ_JADOGI010000387.1 GCF_015645445.1 Nonomuraea cypriaca
GGGTTCGAATTGCTGTCCTGGCTGCGCGACCTGGACCTGCCCGATCCCGAGACACTGCTGGCCGACCCCGCCGCGCCGCTGCCCGACCGGGTGGACCGGGTGCACGCCGTACTCGGATCCGTGGTGGCGCACGTGGCGGCCGACGGCGGCGAGGACTCGTGGCAGCGGGCGTGGGCGCTGATCGGCCGGGTGGCCAGGCGGACGCCCGACGTGGCGGCCGGCGCGGCCCGCGCGCTCGCCGGCCGCCGCCCGGAGGGTGCCGTCCTGCCCGCCACGGTGCTGGAGCTGGCCCCGATCCTCCGATCCGCCGGGCTTCTGCCATGACCCTCCGATCCGCCGGGCTTCTGTCAGTGACCCTCACAACCACCGGGCTCCTGCCATGACCCTCACAGCTGCCCCAGAACCGTCCGAGCGGCCCGCCGACCGATTCGCGGCGGCCCGGCTCTGGGCCGCCGGGCGCGCGCCGTACCTCGCCTCGGCCCTCTTCGCGCTCACCCCCCTCGTGTACGACACCGCCCCGCCCCGCCTGCCCGCCGACGAGTACTGGAACGTGCACCTCAGCCCAGAGACCGTACGCGACACGCCGGTGCCCGAACTCGGCTGGTGGCTGTTGCACCAGGTCGGCCACCTGCTCAGGGGGCACCACGCCCGCGCGGAGCCGTATCGCGAGCCGGAGGAGCGGCTGCGCTGGGACCGCGCGGCCGACGCGGAGATCAACGACGACCTCGGCGCGGGCCCGGACGGCGTGATCTCACCGGACGCGCTGGGCCTGCCGGACGGCCTGCTGGCCGAGCGGTACGCCGAACTGCTCGATCTCATCGACGTACCGCAGGAGTTGACCGCGTGCGGCCGGCCACCGTTCACGGGGCCTGGCATGATGACGGCGCTCGAACGCGAGCTGCTCGCCCGCGCCGTGGCCGCCGAGATCGAGGCGCGGGGCGGCCTGCCCGGCGGCTGGCGGCGCTGGGCGGAGGCGAGGCTGCGGCCTGAGGTGGACTGGTGGGCCCGGCTGGCGGCCCTGGTCAGGAGGGGCCTGGCGGAGGCGGCGGGCCGGGTGGACTACAGCTACCGGCGTCCGTCCAGGCGCGCGGCCGCCGCGCCGTCGATCGTCCTGCCCGCCCTGGTACGACCGTCGCCCCGGATCGCGGTCGTGGTCGACACGTCGGGCAGCGTCGGGCGTACCACGTTGGAGCGGGCACTCGGCGAGCTGGACGGCGTGCTGCGGGCGGCCGGGCACCCGTGGATCGAGGTGATCTGCTGCGACGCCGAGGCTCATCCGGCACAGCGGGTACGTGCGGCGCACCAGGTCCAGCTGACCGGCGGCGGGGGGACGGACCTGCGACCGGGGTTCGACGCCGCGGCCGGGGCGGACGTGATGATCGTGCTGACCGACGGGGACACGCCGTGGCCGGAGCGGCGGCCCCGGCCGTACGTCGTTGTCTGCCTGTTCGGTGACCGGTGGGAGGCGCCGCCGTGGGCGCGCGCCGTACGCGTGCAGGAGCCGGCGTGAGGCCCTCCGGTGACCTGTGGGCGCGCGCCGTACGCGTGCAGGAGCCGGTGTGACGCCCTGTCCCGTGAGCAATACGCGAGCGGGTGTCGTATGTGGAAGGAGGCGGCGTGACGCGGTGGGACGGGTTCAGTCAGGGTGAGACACGGCGGTGGCGGGCGGCCGGGTTCGCCGCCGGGGAGGCGGCGGCCTGGCGCGACGCGGGCGTGACGGCGCCCGGCGACGCTCGGCTGTGGCGCACGGCGGGCGCCGCGCCGGGCACGGTCATCACCTGGCAGCGGGCGGGCATGACGCCGGCGGACGCGGTGAAGTGGCGCGAGCTGGGCGTCGCCCCGCACGACGCGGCTCGCCGGCACCTGGGCGGCGAGCGGCCGCACCGGGTGTCGTGGCTGTCCCGGCTGGCCGTGCCCGAGCCGACCGGCCCCGATCCCGTACGCGCGCGGGCGTTGTGGCGGCTGCTGCGCGCGGGCGTCCCTGCCGATGTGGCGCGGGACTACGCCGAGGCCGGGTGGGACGGCGCAGAGGCCGAGGAGTGGGCGCGGCGGCGGGTGGACCAAGGGGACGCGCGGGTGTTCAGGGCGCTGGGGTTCACGGCGGCGGAGGCGGCGCGGACCGGGCTAACCGCCGTCGAGGTCATGACGACGTGGTGGGGCGCCGTACCGCTGGAGGAGGTGGCGGCGTGGTGCGCGGCGGGGTTCGGACCCGCGGAGGCGGCCGCGCAGCGGGCCGCGGGCGTCACAGCGGACCGGGCGCGCGTGCTGCGCGCGCTGCTCGGCTAGCACGCGGACATCCCGGCCGGTACGGAGCCTTCTAGGGTGGCACGTCCTCGGCTGATACCTGGCTTCTCGGCCGGCACGAAGCCTTCCAGTACGGAGTCTTCTCGGCCGGCACGCGGACTTCTCGGCTACCACCGAGGCTGCGGCTTGTCAGTACCAGACTTCGAAGGTGTGCGGCCCCAGGCCGTAGCCGTCGCCCTTCGGCACCACGTACCCCTGCTCGATCAGCGTGGCGAGGCACTCGCGGACCTCGTCCTCCGTCAGGCCCGACGCCCGGACCAGCCCGTCGAGCCGCGCCCCGCCGGATTCCACCGTCTGGGACGCCACCGCCTCGTAGACGTGGATGTCCACGTCCGAGAGCTCCTGAACATCGTGACCTTCTGTCATCAGCGTTGCCTCGCTCCCTCCCGGAGCCGGAAAGGATCTACCTCGCGTTCGGGATAACGGCGGAGGTATTCGGCTTCCAGCTCATTGGTACGTGACGTATGGTGAGCGAGCGCGTCATCCGACCCGTGGAAGAACGTGTCGGACCGCGTGGCATGCAGTTGCCGCAGCTCACGGACCACATCCTCGTCGCTGAGCTGGGCCGGATCTATTCCCATCGTCGTCATGGGCTCCCCCTACCCCGGACACCCCCCACAATATCTGTCACAATTCCTGACATACAGGCATTGTTTGTAAGAGATCGCCGCCTTACCTTCCCGTTATGGACCTCGAGCTCAGGCACCTCAGGATCGTCCGCGCGGTCGCGGACGCGGGAAGTGTGAGCAAGGCCGCGTCCCTGCTGGGGCTGGCACAGCCGGCTCTGACCGCCCAGCTCAAGCGCATCGAAAGGGTGCTCGGCGGCGCCCTGTTCGAACGCGATCGCCATGGCGCGCGGCCCACCCGCCTCGGCGAGCTGGTGCTCTCCAGGGCGCGGGTACTGCTCCCGGCCGCGAAGGAGTTGCAAGAAGAAGCCGTACGTTTCGCACACGCCCCCTCACCCGGCTTCCGCATCGGAGCCACCAACGGCCCCATACTCGGCGGCCTGCTCGACCGGCTCGCCGCGGAGCGGACGGTCAGCACGTACACGTCGTGGTCGACCCACGAGCTGACCAGCATGGTCGAGCTCGGGCGCCTCGACTACCTGCTGACCGGCGCCTGCGGCGACTCCGGCACCCCCACCGGCACCCTGCTGTGGGAGACGATCAGCATCGACCCGGTCTTCTGCCTGGTGGCGCAGGATCATCCGGTCGCCAGGGAGAAGGAGGTGGAACTGGCCGATCTGGCCGGTCAGCAATGGGCCGTCACGCCGGGGGACGGCTGTTTCGCGGACTGTTTCGCGATGGCGTGTGCGCGGGCCGGGTTCACGCCGGGAACGATCTACGAGACGGACGTGCCGACGTGCACCCACCTCGCCCAGGTCGGGCGGGCCGTGGTGCTCTGCCAGGCCACCCATCCCGGGGCCCAGGGCCTCACCATGGTCCCGCTGGCCGGCGCGCCGCTGCGCTGGCGGCAACTCCTCGGACGCCACCCCACCGCACCCGACGCCGCCTGGGTCGTGGGGCAGGCCAAGCAGGCGCACATGGACTCCGTACGCCGCAGCCAGGTCTACCACGACTGGCTCATCCGGAACCCCGGTTATGGCACCGCGCCATAACACGGCGATAGGGGCAATGTAGTACTCCTCCGCTCCTGGGTTCGCCGTTACGTTGACGGCACCCCCAGCAGCAAGGAGACGAGCATGCTCCGAACCCCGGCGCTGATCGCGATCGCGATCGGCGCGTTAGTCGTGTCGGCCACCCCAGCCGTCGCGGCGAAGCCGCCTTCCGGCGTGGTCGACGCCCTGCAACGCGACCTCGGCATCACGAAGGAACAGGCCGTCAACCGCCTGGCGAACGAGTCCCGCGGCAACGCCGCCGCACCGGGTCTGCGCAAGAAGCTCGGCGACCGCTATGCCGGCGTGTGGTACGAGGGCGCCGAAAGCACCCTCATCGTGGCCAGCGTCTCCCCGGCCGACACGGCCGAGATCACCCGGATGGGTGCCAGGGCGCGCATCGTGCCGCGTTCGTTCGCCCAGCTCACCACGGTGAAGGAGGGCCTGGACCAGGCGGCGCCGCCCGCGTCCGTACACTCCTGGGCCATCTCACCCCAGGACAACTCCGTGGTCGTCGAGACCAGCGACCCGCAGGCCGCCAGGTCCTGGATCGCCGGCAGCGGCGTCGAGGCCGCCGCCGTGAAGGTCGAAGAGTCCGCCGAACGCCCCCGGCTGTTCTACGAGATCCGGGGCGGGGACGCTTACTACACCTCCGATGGCTACCGGTGTTCGATCGGATTCGCGGCCAGGCGAGGCACCCAGCTCGGCTTCACCACGGCCGGCCACTGCGGCACCACCGGCATCACCACGACCGGCTACAACCGGGTCTCGCAGGGCACGTTCCAGATCTCGTCCTTCCCCGGCAACGACTACGCGTGGGTCGCCACGAACTCGCAGTGGACCGCCCCCGGCGTGGTGAACGGCTACAGCGCCGGCATCCTCCCCGTACGCGGGGCAGCCGTCACCCAGCCTCAGGGCTCGGTCTGCCGCTCGGGCTCAACCACCCAGTGGCACTGCGGCACGGTGACCGCGCTCAACTCCACCGTCAACTACCCCGAGGGCACGGTGTCCGGCCTGACGCGTACCACGGTGTGCGCGGAGGGCGGGGACTCGGGCGGCTCGTTCATCTCCGGGGACCAGGCCCAGGGCATGACGTCGGGCGGCTCGGGCGACTGCACCCGGGGCGGCACCACGTACTTCCAGCCCATCGGCGAGATCCTCTCGGTGGGCAGCCTGACCCTGGTCACCGCCGGAGGCGGCACGGACCCGCCCACCGGATGCCAGAGCTACGAGGAGACCTACTCGGGTTCCCTGAGCTCGAACCAGAGTGCGTACCAGCCGAACAACTCCTACTACCAGGCCACGGTGTCCGGCAACCACGCGGCCTGCCTGGACGGGCCTTCCGGGGTGGACTTCGACGTCTACCTGCAGAAGTGGAATGGCTCCTCCTGGGTCGTGGTGGCCAGGGGCGACAGCCCCAACCCCGATGAGACGATCAGCTACAACGGGACTTCCGGGTCTTACCGGTATCGCGTGCATGCTTATAGCGGGTCGGGCTCGTACACGCTGGGAGTGAACCGCCCATAGCGGAGCCAGAGGGTCAGCGATCCCCCACTCGCTGACCCTCCCTCATCCCTCCCGCTCCCACTCCCACCCAGGGCGCCACTCGAACGGTGCGTCGACCAACTTCTCCAGCGGCTCCCCGTCGAACAGGTTCTGCAGCGCCCAGCGATTGGCGGAGTGAGCGATCAGCAGGACGGTACGCCCCTGCCACTCCTCCGTGACGTCCCGCAGAAACGCCGCTGTCTCCGCCACGACCTGCCGATAGCTCTGCCCGCCCGGCCACGGCGTGTCGATGTGGCGGCTGCGCAGCGGCGCGACTTCCCCGACCGGCCGCCCGTTGCAGGCGCCGTAGTCACATTCCCTGAGCCGCCGATCGAGCCTGATCTCCTTGCCGGCCCCCGCCTTCCGGCCGAGCTGAAAGGCGATCTCCGCCGTCTGCACGGCCCGCCGCAGGTCGGACGCGTACACGACGTCCACGTCGCGACGCCGTACGCCGAGCTTGGCAGCCTCCGCCCGCCCCCGCTCGGACAACTCCCCAGGCAGCCACCCGGTGGCGATCCCGGCTTCGTTGTCCACGGTGATGGAATGAGTCTCGTAGACCAGTTTGAGCGCCATGATCAGACCGTACGCGGCGACTTCGCCGTACGCTCTGCGAGAAGCCGGGGACGGCGTCAGGACCTGGAGCCGGCACGGCACCCGGCGCTCTGGGCCGCTGAGTTACGAACCAAAGCCGCGGCGGGATTCGACCCCGCGTCTGCCCATGTGAAGTGGATGACCGACACGCTTCGACACCAGATCACACTGCCCAGAACACAGGAATCCCCACGATAACCGCCGCTCACCGCCCACC
>NZ_JADOGI010000388.1 GCF_015645445.1 Nonomuraea cypriaca
CAGAACGTCAGCTGCTGCTGCTCGGGCAGCACGAGCAGGTCGCGCTGCAGGAGCAGAACGGCAGCGACGCGCCGTGCTCGGGCATGCCGTGACCCGCGGTCAGCGAGTCGATCGTCAGGCCGCTCTCGGCGAGGTCGAAGACGTCCATCGGCAGGTTTTCGAGGTCGAAGTCGAGGTTCTTCACTTTTCTCCTCTGGCTGGTTTACCGGAATTCGGAGAGCCGAACTCTCCAGCGCCGACTCTAGGCACCGGAACACGTCCAGAAGAAGTGGAATCCCGCTCATCAGAAAGATGTACACCTAATGGCGCAGCCGTATTTCTTCTTGCCCTTTCCGCGTTACCGCGCTCATCCTGAGGTGCGTATTCACCTAAGGAGAGACAATGGAAAGCGCGCTCGGCCTGCTCACCGCCGCGCCCGACAAGTTCGTCGTCCGCTGGCCGGAGGAGCCCCAGGTGTTCCGCGGCGATCCAGCGGCGCTCCGGGCACTGCTCGACATCGAGGACATCGATCGGCTGATCAGCGACCAGGGGCTGGCCGCGTCATCCGTCACAATGACCAAGGACAACGTGATGGCCAGTCCCGCGTCGTTCTCGGTCGCCGACCTCGCCGCCTTTCCCGGCGCGGCGGGCGGCATCGACGCCAGGAAGGTCGGCGAGCGTCTGCGCGAAGGGCATACGCTGCTCCTGATGGGCCTGCACCGGTGCTGGCCGCCGCTGATGAGGTTCGGCCGGCTGCTGGCCGCCGAGCTGGGCCACCCGCTCTACGCCCACGCCTTCCTGACACCGCCGGGCAACCAGGGCTTCGCACACCACTGGGACACCGAGGCGGTCTTCATCGCGCAGACCGCGGGCAGCAAGGTGTGGGAGCTGTATCCGCCGGTGCTCGAGGACCCGCTCCCCCGCCACCGCTGGGGCAGCGTCCCCGTCACCCCCGGACAACGCGCCTCGTTCGAGAACGGCGAGCCCTATCTCAGGACCCGCCTCGAACCCGGCGACGTGCTCTGGCTGCCCCGCGGCTGGATACACAACGGCTACGCGCAGGAGGGCGCCTCCCTGCACATCAGCATCGGGGTCCTGCAGTTCACCCGCCACTGGATACTGGAGCAACTCCTCGACCTCGCGGCAGGCGACCCCCGTTTCCGTACGGCCCTGCCGCCCGGTCTCAACGGCCGGCAGCTCCACGAGGAGGTCGGCGAGCTCACCGAGCACTTCTCCCGTTGGCTGGAGAGCCTCGACGGCGACCGGGTGGCCACCATGCTGCGGGTCAAGCAGTTGCGCAGCCAGCCGGGGCCTCGCCGCCCGGCCGTCAGCTCGGCGTTGCTGGAGGTGGACGCCGACTGTGTCGCGTACGTGCCGGGATCCGTGCTCGGCGCCGCCAAGAAGGGCGACGGCATCGTGCTGCACCTCGGGGACCACGACCTGCCGGTCGACGGCTCAGTGGCACGGGCCGTCGGCGAGCTGATCTCCGCCCCGGACGCCCGGCTGCGCCTGGACGACCTCGCCGTGGACCGCGACCAGGCACGCGAGCTGCTCCGCGAGCTGATCCGCGAGGGCGTGGCCACCCCGGCCTAGAGCTTCCAGGTCCTGGAGCCGGTCGGCGCCCTTCAGGGGCCTACAGCCAGCCGCGCCCCGAGACCTTCAAGCCGGCCTCGAACCTGCTCCTGGCGCCCATCTCCTGCATCAGGCCCGCCATCATGCGCCGGACGGTGCGCTGGGAGACGCCGAGCCGTTTGGCCGCGGCTTCGTCGGTCAGCCCCTGGCCGAGCAGCGCGAGGAGCTCGCGCTGCTGTAGGGAGAGCGCCTCGGAGTCGTCGTCCTCCGGCTTCAGCGGGTCGGCCACCGTCCAGGTGTGCTCGAACAGTGCCAGCAGGCCGGCCAGCACGCCCCGCGCGTTCACCTGCACGGCGCCCGCGCGGGCGTCGCCGGGGTCGACGGGCAGGATGGCGATCTCCCTGTCGATGAGCACCATGTGCACGGGCAGCTCGGACACCATCCGCACGTTTCCTCCCGCCCGGTTCAGCCAGCCGGCGTACCCGAACGTCGTCCTGTCGCCCCTGATGCTGCTCTGGCAGATGGCGCGTACGGCGACGCCGCGCCGCAGCAGTTCCTCGTCCTTGCGCCGCGCCGCCTCGACCACCTCCGCCGGCTGCGGCCCCTCCGCCATGAAGGTGAACATCTCGGAGCGGGTCATCCGCGACAGCTCCTCCAGCCGATGCTGGACCTGGTCCATGCCGTCGAGATGTTCGATGTCCGCGGACCCGCAGCCGGCGGCGCGTTCGACGCAGTCCTCGACGAAGCGCTCGATGGCCATCCTGCTGGCGTCCAGCTCCATACGCTTGGCCGCGAGAGAGGCCTCCGCCTGCTCGATCAGGTGCCACAGCGCCACGTCGGGCGCCACCGGCCTGACCCGGCCCTCCTCGTCGAAGGATTCCCCTACCAGAGCCAGCTCCGCGAGCGCGCGCACTTTGGCGCGCACCACTTCATCGGGTATCGCGAGATCCTCCGCGAGTTCGGCGACCCGGCACCCCTGCCGTCTGAGCAACGTGCGATAGACCAACTCCGCGACGGGATCGATCCCCAGTATCTCGAACACCGTCCCCCATCACCGACATCGTCGTCTCCGGATTGCAACGGGCATTCTGCAACACTGGCCAAAGCCGACACAAGCCTCACTTCTACACGGCATCTACATAAGGAAAGAAGTTCAGCTTTTGAAAGGACAAAAAAGTATGGAAGGCGCCATTATCCATACGCTGCCGGCCGGTAGAGCCTGCAGACAGCCGGTAGAGCTTACAGACGGCCGGGGTAGACGGGCGCGCCCTCTTCGGTCATGCCCTGCCTGCGCGTCGAACGCCCGTCGCCCTGGTCCCCGCGTGCGACGGGACGGGTGACGTCGCTGTCGTAAGCCGGCCGCGTACGGTCGCCACCCTCGGGACGGATGGGCGGCATGGGCCCGGTGGGCGGGCCGTCATCGTCGTCGTCAGGCTGCTTGCCGCGCTCCGCCGCGTGCGCCCCGCCCCTGCCCCGCCAGCGCGGCAGGGCCATCAGCACCAGCACGGCCAGCGCGAGCACGATGACCACGGGGAACAGCAGGACCGGCACGCCGATCGCGGACATGCCCACGATGCCGAAGGCGAACAGGAGCGCCCACGCGTACATGATCAACACGGATCTGCGGTGGGAGTGGCCGATGTCCAGCAGCCGGTGGTGCAGGTGGCCTCGGTCGGGCGCGAACGGCGACATGCCGTGGGAAGTGCGCCGCACCACGGCGCTGATCAGGTCGATCAACGGCAGCACCAGCACCGCCGCCGGGAGCAGCAGCGGCAGCAGCACGCCGAACCTGTTGGTGTTCTCGATGATCGCCGGGTCGAGCGGCGTCACGGTGACGATCGAGGAGGCGAGCACCAGCCCGATGAGCATGGCCCCGGTGTCGCCCATGAAGATCTTCGCCGGGTGGAAGTTGTGCGGCAGGAAGCCGAGGCACGTGCCGATGAGCACGGCGGCGATGGCGGCCGTCGTGGTGATGCGGCCGCCACTGATCTCGGCGGCGAGCAGGATCGAGTAGGCCCACGTGGCCATGCCCGCGATGCACACGACCCCGGCCGCGAGCCCGTCGAGCCCGTCGACGAAATTGACCGCGTTGATCGTCACGACCACGACCAGAATCGTGATGACCGTGCTGAGCGTGTAGTCGAGGCTGGTCGAGCCGCCCCAGTCCTGCGGCAGCGGGATGTAGAGCAGCCGCAGGTCGAAGGAGACCAGCACGCCCGCCGCCGCGATCTGCCCGCCGAGCTTGATGAAGGCGTCCATGCCCCACCAGTCGTCGAGGAACCCGGTCAGCGTGATCAGCCCGCCGGCGAGGATCAGCGCCGTCACCGCGTTGCCGTCGGACTCCGACAGCGCCGCGCCCGTGTGGGTGAGCCCGTTGGCGACCAGCAGGCCGGCGACCAGGCCGCCGTACATGGCCAGGCCGCCCAGCCTGGGCGTCGGCGTGGTGTGCACGTCGCGCTCGCGAACCTCGGGCATGGCGCCGATGCGGATGGCGAAGCGGCGCACCAGCGGGACCAGCAGGTAGGTCACCGCCGCCGAGATGAGCGCCATGAACAGGTATTCGCGCACAGACCTAGTTTCCCGGATGCTCCGGCCCACTGTGACCGGAAAACGACACAGACCAGTTTAATATTCGTTGAGATATGGCCGATGTATGGCAAGAAGCTCCGTCACTCTTTCCCGAACCTCCGCCGCGGCGGCCGGCCGGAGCACGGCTCTGGTCACCAGCGTCCCCACCTCCTTCAGCTCCTCTGGCCCCATCCCCTGGGTGGTCACGCACGGCGTGCCCACGCGGATGCCGGACGTGACGGCCGCGGGTTCTGGATCGTACGGGATCACGTTGCGGTTGAGCGTGATCCCCGCCGCCGCGCACCGCCGCTCGGCCTCGGCCCCCGACACACCCGCCCCGCGCAGGTCTATCAGCGCCAGATGCGTGTCCGTGCCGCCCGACACCGGCCGCATGCCCTCCGCGGTCAGCGCCTCCGTCAGCGCCCGCGCGTTGACGATCACCCGCCTGGTGTAGTCGGCGAACTCCGGCCGCATCGCCTCACCGAACGCCACCGCCTTGGCCGCCACCACGTGCATCAGCGGCCCGCCCTGGATGAACGGGAACACCGCCCGATCGATCTTCTTGGCCAGCTCCTGCGTGCACAGGATCGCCCCGCCGCGTGGCCCGCGCAGCGCCTTGTGTGTGGTGAATGTCACCACATCCGCGTACGGCACCGCCGACGGGATCGCCCCGCCCGCCATCAACCCGATCGGATGCGCGACGTCGGCCAGCAACCACGCCCCCACCTCGTCCGCGATGCCGCGGAACACCCCGAAGTCGATCAGTCTCGAGTACGCCGTGGCGCCGCAGACGATGAGTTTCGGCTGGTGCCGCAGGGCCAGGTCACGGACCTCGTCGTAGTCGATGAGCTCGGTGTCACGTCGCACGCCGTAGGACACGACGTCGAACCATCTGCCCGAGAAGTTCACCTTGGAGCCGTGGGTGAGGTGGCCGCCGTGCGGGAGCGCCATGGCCAGCATGGTGTCGCCGGGCTGCAGGAGCGCGGCGTAGGCGGCGAGGTTCGCGGTGGCGCCCGAGTGGGGCTGGACGTTGGCGTGCGCGGCGCCGAACAGCTTGCGTGCCCGCTCGATCGCCAGCCGCTCGGCCCGGTCCACGACCTCGCAGCCGCCGTAGTAGCGGCGGCCCGGGTAGCCTTCCGCGTACTTGTTGGTGAGGGTCGAGCCCAGGGCGGCCAGAACCGCGGGCGAGGTGAAGTTCTCGCTCGCGATCAGCTGGATCCCGCCGCGCACCCGGTCCAGCTCGTCGAGCAGCACCTGTGCGAGCTCGGGATCCTGCCTCTGGAGCAGGCCGAAGGACGGGCCGTAGTAGGGCTGTGCACCCATTCCCCCACTCTAAGACCTGGTGGTCTGGTTTTCCCATACGGGCGACCCGCGCCGGAGATTTCAGCTCACGGGGAAGGCGTGCGGCGCGTTGGCCGTCGTCGGTATCCAGCGCGGGGTGTCCGCCGCCTCGTCGCTGATCGACGTCAGGACGGAATGGCGGTAGACGGCCAGCCTGTTGCGCCATTCGCGGATCTCCTCGACGTAGCGCTCGCCGACCGGGGCGTCCCACGTCTGGGGGCTCCTGGCCAGGCTGTACGCCTTGTCCAGGACGGTTTTGAGCGAGTCCAGCTGCGGCAGGACGGCGTCCCATGCCACGACGAGTCGCTCGTAGTCGGGGTTGAACCTCCAGGCCCGCTGTGGGTCGTCCAGGGTGCCTGGGACGTTGATCGGCGGCCGGTCCATGGGGTCATGGGGGTCAGGGCGTTTGGGGGGCTGCGGGTCGACGTACATCACGCGCTCCTCTCCGGCGAGCCGGGATCGATCCGGCCGACCGGGCCGTCGGGGCGGATGTCCTCGGGCGCCCACGCGCCCTCGCCGTACTCACCTGCCGGCACCTGCACGGACGGCATCTCCTGAGGCTGCACGTCACGCATGTCGTCGATCAGGTCCTTCAGCGCCTCGGGATCGACGGGCCCCAGATCGATCGAGACCACCCCACCGCCATCCCCACTC
>NZ_JADOGI010000389.1 GCF_015645445.1 Nonomuraea cypriaca
AGACATGGTGATCAAGCTCCGCCGCGTCATCATCGCCGAACGTTTTCGGCCCCAAGCCCCCTACCAGGCCACACCCGAAGAAACCCAGGCCGTCCTCGCAGCCTGGGCCGCCGCCGAAACATGATCACCCACAAGTGCGAAACACGAGAGATGAGACGGAACACCACGAGCCTCGAGCATGCCCGACCCCGACCCCTGCTTCGACCGAGGAACCTCAGGACGTCTCCGCAACTCACAACCGTGAACAGAGTATTGACGCCCTCAGTTCACCGGGGTAACGACGTCCCCGCCCGTTCGACGGTGGCGAACGGGCTGCCGTGCAGCCATTGCGGCAACGCGCGGCAGGCGGCGGAGTCGCCGGTCAGGCGCACTGTCTCGTCGCGTAGCGCGGTCGACCAGGTCAGATCGCCCATCCAGATGCGGGTCAGGGTCGGCACCTCAGTCTCCAGCCAGACGTTGATCGGGAAGCCCGGGTAGCTGTCGCACGCGTCGACGCCGGACCGGGACAGGACGAGCCACCATTGCTGCTGACCGGCCGGCGCGTCCTGGAACTCGATTTGCACCGTGGCCGGCTTGTCGGGCATGCGGGCCGGCCGGCACTCCCGCTTGATCTGGAGCATTAGCAGCGTGGGGTCGAACTCGTCCGGGCGGATCTCGTGCATCCAGCGCACGGCCCACGCGCCGATCAGCTCCAGGAGCGGATTCAGCTCGTTCCCGGCCTCCGTGAGAAGGTAGCGAGGCTCGCCGCCGACCACATCGCGGCGCACCAGACCGGCGCGCTGCAGCTCGCGCAGCCGCGCCGCCAGCAGCGACGGCGACATCCCCGGCAGGCCGCGGGCGATGCCGTTGAACCGGTCCTCACCCCATACGAGCTCGCGGATGATGAGCAGGGTCCAACGTTCGGCGAGGATCTCGGCGGCTCGGGCGACCGGGCAGTACTGACCGTAGCGCTTCATGGCCCCATCCTCACGGCGGCTCTCACTCCGCGCCGCTACAAAAAAAGTACTAGGCCCTCGGACGCGCGTCACGCAGTCTCATGAGCGGAAGCAAGCACATTCGAGGAGGCATCATATGTC
Source organism: Nonomuraea cypriaca (assembly GCF_015645445.1). Taxonomy (GTDB): domain Bacteria; phylum Actinomycetota; class Actinomycetes; order Streptosporangiales; family Streptosporangiaceae; genus Nonomuraea; species Nonomuraea cypriaca. The sequence continues at coordinate 1,077 of NZ_JADOGI010000389.1, forward strand.
CGGAAAAGCGGTCATCAGCCTGACGACCGGTCTGGAGGATCCCGAGCGGGTCACGGTGGCGTTCCTGGTCGCCGTGGGCGCGGCCGAGGAAGGCCGGCCGACCCTGATGTTCCTGACCAAGGAGGCCGTCCGGCTGGCGTTGCACGGCGTCGCCACCGGAGTGGCCTGCAACGGCTGCCCACCGCTGCCCGACCTGGTCCAGCGATACCAGAGCGCGGGCGGGACATTCCTGGTCTGCCCGATCTGCTTCACCGCCAAGGGCCTCGACGAAACCCAGCTGATCAAGTCCGCCGAGGTCGGCGGCACGGTGCCCATGTGGCGCTGGATCGGCGACGGAGCGACGACGTTCAGCTACTGACCGGCCGCTCGATGCCCCCGCCCATCGGTGGCTTCTGACCTTTTGCACTTCACGCGACGCGGGGGCGTCTACCAGCTCACGGCGGCTGATCAGGCAGAAGGCTCTCTGGTCCCACAATGAGGAGCCCCATGTGAAGCCGCGCCGGGCTCGCCATTCAGATCTACCGCTGCAACGGGACCAGCGCGCCGATGTGATGGATCGCTCCATCACCGTGAAACCCATCACCTCGAAAGGACTTGAAATGCGGAATCACCGACTTGTCACGCTGTTGTCCGCTGTGGCGATAACAACCGCCGCCGGTGTGGCGGCCGCGTCGCCGGCCCAGGCCGAAGACCCGATCGTCAAGCTCGTGAGCGGCCAGAACCGCAAGTGCCTCCAGCCGGACAAGGGGTCCCTCGAAACGGCAACTAGGATCGTTCAGCAGACCTGCAACGGCAGCCTCGCTCAGCAATGGACAGTCACACCGGTCTCCTCCACAAAGGTCCACTTGGTCAACAGAGCCAGCAAACTCTGCCTTGACGTCGCCGGTAAGGCCGTCAGCGGAACCCCCATCCAGCAGTGGACGTGCAACTGGATCAGCAACGAGAACTGGGGCTTCGGCATCACCGACAACTTGTTGGTTTCGGCAGTCTCCAACACCTGGAGCCACTGCATCGCTACGCCGGGAGCGCAGGACGGCCTGCCGATGGAGTTGCGGTTCTGCGACGGCAACTCTGCGCAGCGCTGGAACCGCCCCCCCGGATGAGATTGCTGGTGTGACGGCCTGCCCGGCGAATGGTGACGGCGTATGCCGCTCCTGATCCGGGACCGTGGCGGCCAGTTCACCGACGCCTTCGACACGGTGTTCGCCGACGCCGGCCTGCGCGTCATCAAGAGCCCACCGCAGGCCCCGAAAGCGAACGCACTGCGAAAGGATCATCGGCACCCTACGCCGCGAACTCCTGGACAGCATGCTCATCCTCAACGAGCACCATCTACGCCGAACCCTCACCCGCTACCTGCAGCACTACAACACCGCCAGGCCACACCGCGGCATCAGACAGTTGCCCCCATCGCAAGCCGAAACAAGACCGCCAACCCCCATCGACCTGGCCGACCACCGAGTCCACCGCAAGGCCATCCTCAGCGGCCTCATCAACGAGTACCAGATCGCCAGCTGACACCACCAAGAACCCGCAGGTCAGACACCGAATCCTATTATTGAGCGCCCCACAGGACATCCGGGAGCGGTTCAACTATTCGGTGCGGCGCAGGTCCATGCTGTCGGATCCGTCCCACCGGTTGTTCGCGGCTGCTTGGCGGGCTCGCTCTGCTAGTTTGCCGGTCAGGCCGGTGCGTTCGATGCACCATTCGACCCACTGGGGTAGCAGATCGAGTATGGCCTCGGCGTACTTCTTGATGTATCCGTCTGCGACGAGGATCACGGTGTGCTCGATCCGATGCGGGGAGCAGGCATAGTAGCCGGGTCCGCAGAGCCGGGACCAGGTGTCGGCGAGCGTGGCGATGTCTTCTCGTTCGGGTCTGTGGTCATCTCGATCGCGTAGCCAGGCGGCGAATTCGTCGATGATCGGGTTGAGGTCCTGCTTGGGCTTAGGCTCAGGAGCGACAGTGAACGACTCGCAGAGGGCGCTGGCGCGCTGGCGCAAGCGGAAACGCTCGGCGATGAGCTGTTGCGACTCGCTGCCGAGCAGCAGGACGCCCAGGAGGTCAGAACGGCACAGCGGATCCAACAGGTCGCGGGCGGTAGCTTGGTCGCACGGGGCCGGTTGGGTGGAGGCGGGTGCCGCGTGCGTCCCCACGGCGGCTCGCCACTCGGCGAGCGCTTCCTCCGGTGAGGCGAAGACGGCAGCGTGCACGACCCGGTCTCCGGTGCAGCGGTCGATGTCCCAACAGTACCAGTGCGGGTCCTCCTCGCCCCAGGCGAAGGGGGCGAGGAGCGCGTACCGCGAGCCGTACTCGTCGGCCAGCAGCAGTGGCTCTCCGGCCGGAGTGGCCCGGAGAATCTCACTCGGCCACCCAGGAGCGATGCCGGCCTTGGCCAAGGCCGTCGTGGCGTCCTTGATGGCTTCGCGGACGGCGAGGCCGAGGTCGCGGCGCAGCATCTCCCCGCTGGACGGCGCGGTCATCGCGGCGAGCCCGTGCAGCATCCGCCACAGGTCATCTATCTGCCCGCCGCTGCGCGCGGCGATCTGGATCTCGTCGCGGACGAGGTCAGCCAGAGAGGCCAGGTACCGGTCCCAGTGGAAACCCATGGTCTCGGTCTGTGTGCGCGTCCACAGCTCCTCGCCGACCAGGTCGATGACGGCGTTTTCCAGCCGCAAAGGCGAGTGGGCGGGCAGGTCAGCGAGGCGCTTGATGATCGCATTCTGGGAGTCCGGCCACCACTGATCCCCAGCGGTCCCCATCAGCGACTCAAACAGCACAGAATGAGGGTCGGGTGAGGGCTGACGGGTGGCGAGCTGCAGCGCGCGCCGGGCAGGATTGCCGCTGACTCCCCGCGTGGGGTTTGCCTTCGCTCTACGCTTCTTCGCCACGGCACCCGATCCTACGATGTCTCATGGGCCAGAAGGACTCGTTCGCGCGGCGCGGGCGGCGGAGGCCGAATGCTGGGCCATACTCTGAACGCTATGCAGGAGGAGTTGCGGGCGTTCACCGAGTGGGTGGGCGGAGGCCGGAAGCTGACCCAGACGGGGAAACTGACGCTGTCGGACGCGCGGGCGCTGGTGGCGCTGCTGGAGACCGGCGACGAGATCGACCAGAAGATCGGTGACCGGGTGTTCCGGACGAAGAGCAGCACCGAACTGCCCGGATTGAACCTGATCGTGGAATGGGCCAAGGCGGCTGGGCTGGTCCGGGTGGTCAAGGGGCGGCTGCTGCCGGTGAAGAAGGCGGCGCCACTGCTGAAGGACTCGGGGCGGTTGTGGGAGGCGTCGTTCACGGCGTTGGGGAAGATGAGCGAGGCGCTCTTCCCCAAGAACTACTGGTACACGTCGCTGGTCGGCGAGGAGTTCACGCTCATCTGGCCAGCGCTGCTGCGTAGGTTGTACGGCGGGCCGGTGTCCGTTGCGGATCTCCGGCTGCTGGCCTGGGAGATCGCGTCGCCGTACTACGAGATGCGCGACCCGCAATCGCAGCGGCGGATGGCTGGCCAGGACCTCGATCGGCTGCTGGCCGTCTTGGTCCGACTGGGCGCGGTGGAGCTCACGGAGGAGACGGCGACTCTGACCCCGGTGGCGGTGAACGCCGTACGGCGCAGCCTGGGTGAGGCCGCACCGGGAGAGCCGATCTATCAGATCCGGGTAACGCTCCAGGAGAGTGCGGATCCGGTGATCTGGCGGCGCCTGCTCGTCTCACCCGGGATCACGATGGAGAGGCTGCACGACATCCTGGTCGCGGCGATGGGCTGGGAGGACCGTCATCTCCACCTGTTCACGGTGAGCGGTGTCCTGTACGGCGAAGCGTCACCCGAGTGGGATCTGGACGTTCTGGACGAGAAGAAGACCTCGCTGCCGGAGGTGCTCGCACAGGCCGGGGCAGCCATTGAGTACGAGTACGACCTGGGTGACAGCTGGCGGCATGACATCGTGCTGGAGGAGATCCTCACCGCGGAGGAAGGAGTCCGTTACCCGATGCTGGTGGACGGGGCGGGCGCTTGCCCGCCAGAGGACGTCGGCGGCATCGGAGGCTACGAATACTTCCGTCTGGTGCTGGCCGATCCCGAACACGACGAGCACGACGAATATGTCCGCTGGGCCGGTCTGGAGAACGCGCAGGAGTTCGACCCGGCCCGGTTCGCCTTTGAAGCCGCTCGCCGAGCGCTGGCCTCAGCTGGATGATCAGATGCACATCGCAGCGGCGCAGCCCGCGCGCCTCCCCGCCGTAGCACTCGCCCGCACATCAACGGCTGAAACGCCGGCAAGAGCGATCCCTGCACGTAAGCCCTGGTGGTGCCCGGTCGGGACCCATCGCGGCAGCGCCGACCGCCACACCCCTGAGCTTCCCCCCGTACGAGGCCCTGCGGCCGTCGACCCCGGCAGGGCTACGCCACGCGCATCCGCCTCTACCTCGATCCTCAGCTGGGAAAGATCCGGCTACACAAGCTGACCTCCCGCGACGTCAAACGGGCTACTCGCGGCGCTGGCGTCCCGTCCCTCGCCGACCGGCCGCCGGTTGTCGCCAGCCACCGTGGTGCGGATCCACGCCACCCTGCGGACCGCGCTGAACGCGGCGCCCCGCGCCCGGCTGATCCCGGTCAACCCGGCTCACGGAGCCGAACCGTGCGTCACCATGCTGCCGTCACGGTCGACCCCATGGAGACCGTCACCGGCGAATGCCACTGCTCGAAGCGCCGCGACCTGCACCGGTCGACCGCTTTGCTCCTCCAGAGTGCGCTAGCCCCGTTTTCCGCACTTGAGCGATCTTCAGCGGAGGTCTCGTGGATCGATGTCGAGGAGGTCCAGGAGGTGGAGTTGGAGGTCGGTGGGTTGCGGGATGGACGGGGGTGATTGGCCGGTGCCCGGGATGAGCCGGATGCCGGCCAGTGCGTCGAGGATGAGCTTGCCGGTGGGAACGGCGGGTCGTCCGGCGTACAGGCCGTTGACCTTGGTTTTGTCGTGGGCGGCC